>DYOR01000001.1:34762-36069 GCA_020720385.1 Rubrivivax sp. | reverse complement strand
ACCACGGTCAGGCGCACGAGGGCGCTGGTGGTGCAGTTGAGCAGGTTGGGGTCGATGTCGGTCGTGCCGAAGCAGGCGCGCACGGTGAGGCCGTCCGTCGGGCTGGAGCGCGTTCCGGGGATGTAGGCGGTGGTGACCACGCCGTTGGCATCCGAATAGAGGGTCGCGCTGCCCGTGGAGAAGCTGCCGCCGATGGCGTTGGGGTCGCCCGCGGTGTCGAAGCGCACGCGCACGTTCTTCACCGGCGCGTTGCCCGCGGTGAGGAAGAGGGCGCGGATTTCCGAGCGGTTGGTTTCCGAACCGGATTGATTCACGCCCACCACACTCGGGTTGGCGGACACCGAGGCGGAGGTGATGGCGACGACCACCGGGTCGACGTTGGCCGCGGCCTGGACGGTGACGGTGCGCGTGTCGGTCAGCCCGCCGACGCTGAGCGCGATGTTGTAGCTGCCTGCAGTCGCCGGGGCCACGTAGGCGAAGTTGTAGTCACCGTTGGCGCCCGTGGTCGCCGTGGCCTCGCTCGGCGTGAGCCCCGGCGCGGAGACCGAGACCTGCTGCCCGACCATCGGGTTGCCGGTCTGGTCGAGCACGCGGTACTGGACGGCCGCCGACGCCGCAGGTGCCACGACGGCCGGCACCAGCGTGCTCACGATCTGCGTGCCCACCACCTGGACAGGGATGGTCTTGACCACGGTGCCCGACGTCACGGTCACGGTGATGAGCCGGTTGGCGCGGTTGCCGCCGATGGACAGGTTGGCCGTCAGCTTGCCCGCGGTGTCGGTGGTGCGTGCGCCCTGGGAGATCACGCCATCGTTGTCGGCCGAGAACGACACCGTGGCGCCGCCGACGACCACGCGCGCGGCGTCGATGGCCGTGGCGGTGACGGTGACCGAGCTCGACGCGGTGTTCGTCAGCTGGGTCGAACTGGCGGTCACGATGAGGTCGGCTGCCACGACGGTGCCGCTGTCAGGCGGAAAAGGGTTCGCGCCTGATGCGCCGCCCCCGCCACCGCAGGCGGCCAGGGCGAGCAGCGCGATCATCGAAAGCAGACGTTGAATCATCGTCATGGTCGGTTTCCTGGGCGGTCCGGCGGGTGAGACAGACGGCGTCTGGTTGGTGGATCAGCGCGCCGCCGAACGGTCGGTCACGATCTTGGGGGTGATGAACACCAGCAGCTCGGTCTTGCGGGTGCTCTTCACGCGGTTCTGGAAGAGGTAGCCGATGAAGGGGATGTCTCCCAGCAAGGGCACCTTGTTGATCTCGCTTTGCTCATCCTGCGTGAAGATGCCGCCGATGACCACCGTGCC
>DYOR01000001.1:24932-34662 GCA_020720385.1 Rubrivivax sp. | reverse complement strand
TTCTGGTCCGCCGTGATGACGCGGGGGCTGGAAACGATGTTGCCCTTGCCCTCGGCTTCGAGCGCCGAGATCTCGAGGTTCAGGAAGCGGTTCGCCGTGGCGCCGAAGAGCGAAAGCGCAAAGGTGGCTGCCGACGCGCCGCCGAACGCGCTGGTATTCGCTGGCAGATTGACGAACTGCGAATCTGGCAGATAGCTCGTGTCCGTGATCGGCGTTTGTCCCGTCTGCACGCCGACGTTCGAGTAGTTTCCGCCCACCGTCAGGAAGTTGTTGCCGCCCACGTTGTGGCCCGGGATGCCGCCGCGCAGGCCGCGCAGGTCCGTGCCGCCGAGCTTGACGCCCAGCGAACGGCCGAAGGTGTCGTCGGCTTCGACGATGCGCGCCTCGATGAGCACCTGGCGCACCGGGATGTCCATCTTGGCGATCAGCGACTGCACTTCCTCGAGCTTGCTCGGGATGTCGTTGACGAAGATCTGGTTGGTGCGCGTCTCGGCAATCACCGAGCCGCGCGCGGTGAGCAGCCGCGTGTTGTTCGCCACACCGCCGCCACCGGTGCCGCCCTGGCCCTGCGACTGGCCGAGCAACTGGGAGGCCACGTCGCCGGCCTTGGCGTAGTTGAGCTGGAACGACTGCGTGCGCGTGGGCTCGAGCTCGGCGACCTTCTTCTTCGATTCCAGGTCGACCTGTTCCTTGGCCGCCAGCTCTTCCTTGGGGGCGATCCACAGCACGTTGCCGTTCTTGCGCACGCCCAGGCCCTTGCTCTGCAGGATGATGTCCAGCGCCTGGTCCCAGGGCACGTCCTTCAGCCGCAGGGTCACGCTGCCGGTCACGGTATCGCTGGTCACGACGTTGAAGTTGGTGAAGTCGGCGATCACCTGAAGCAGCGCGCGGACCTCGATGTTCTGGAAGTTCAGGCTCAGTTTCTCGCCCTGGAAGCCCTGGCCCTGTGTCAACTTGTTCGGGTCGATCTTCACCGGCCGCACTTCGAGCACGAACTGGTTGTCGCTCTGGTAGGCACTGTGTTCCCACGCGCCGGTGGGCTCGACCACCATGCGCACGCGGTCGCCGCTCTGGAACGTGGAGACGCTCTTCACGGGGGTGCCGAAATCGGTGACGTCGAGCCGGCGGCGCAGCGCATCCGGCAGCGTGGAGCGCAGGAACTCGACGACCAGCGACTGCCCTTGCTGGCGGATGTCCACGCCCACCTGCGTGCTCGGCAGGCTGACGATGACGCGCCCGGCGCCGTCGCTGCCGCGGCGGAAATCGATGTCCTTGAGCGACTGCGTGGTCGTGTTCAGCGCGGGTGCGAACTGCGCCGGCTGCTCGGCGCTGGCCACGGCCGGCCCGGCGACATCGAGCACCAGCAGCAGCGTCTTGCCCTGCAACTGGGCGCGGTAGCCCGAGGCCTGCTTGAGGTTGAGCACCAGGCGCGAGCGGTCACCGGCCTGCGCCACGCTCACCGAACGCAGGTTGCCCTGGTTGATCTCGACGCTGTTGCGGCCCAGGGCGTTGGTCACGCCGGGCAGGTCGATGGCGATGCGCGGCGGCGCCTGCACCGAGAAGCCGTTGGGGACGGTGGCCAGCGCTTCGGAAAGCTCGATGCGCACGACCTCGGTGCCCGCCTGCTGGCTGCTGGTGATCGACTGGATCGCGTTCTGTGCCCAGGCCGCGAGCGGCGCGAACATTGCGCCTGCGGCGGTCAAAGCGGCTGCGGCGGCTCGCCAGTGGAACATGGTGCGGGTCTCCTGCTGTTTCCTCATCGCGCCTTCTCCTGCAACTGCAGCGTGGCGGGACGCTCGATCCACTCGCCGGCGGCGTCCTGCACGATCTCGCGCAGCGCGATCTCGGTTTCCGCAATCCGTGTGATGCGGCCGTAGTTCTGGCCCAGGTGGTCACCCACCTTGACCTGGTAGAGCAAGCTGTCCACGCGCAACAGCGCGAACGGCTGGCCCAGCTTGTTGACGCTGCCCACCATGCTCATGCCGTCCAGCGGGTAGGCCTCCAAGGGTTCCTTGCGCCGGTTGAGTTCGGCCGACAACAGGGAATTCGGCTGCCGCGCCTCTTGCTTGAGGGCGACGGTGAGTTTCTGGTTACTGAACGGATCAACCGCCTGCGCGGCCTTGTACGGCTGCGGGTCGAATTTCTTCGGGGCCTGCAAGGGCGCCACGCTGGGTTTGACTTCCCTGCGCTGCTGCTCCATCCAGGCGCGCAGCTCCTCGTGGTCGGCACTGCATGCCGGCAGCAGCGCAGCCAGCGCCAGCAGCCAGGCCGTGGGGGGTGCGCGGCGCATCATTTCTTCGCTCCCGCGGGCGACTTGGCCGCCTGCGCAGCACGGCGCTGCTCGGCGATCTCGGTGGCGTCCAGGTAGCGATAGGTGCGGGCGGTGGCCTCCATGGCCAGCGCGCCGCCGCTGTCCTTGGCGACCAGCGGGGTGATGCTCAGGTTCTGCAAGGTGACGATGCGCGACAGGTTGGCGACGTCCGCGGCGAAGGCGCCGATGTCGTGGTAGCGGCCGCTGATGCGGATGGAAATCGGCAACTCCGCGTAGTAGTCCTTCACCTGGACCTGGCCCGGGCGGAAGAGCTCGAACTGCAGGCCGCGGCCCAGGCCGGCCTGGTTGATGTCGGAGAGCAGCGCGTCCATCTCGGCCTTGCCCGGGAGCTGCTTCTCGAGCTGGGTCACGTACTCCTGCACCTGTAGCTTCTGCTTGCGCAATTCGCTCAGGTTCACCGCCTGTGCCAGGCGGCTGCGATAGCTCTCCTTGAGCGAGGGCTCTTGATTGCGTGCGGCGTCGAGTTCGTCGGTGCTCGACGCCAGGAGCAGGAACCAGCCCCCGATCACCACCGCCGCCGCCGCGGCGAGCCACGAGGCGGCCTTGGGCAGCGTGGGCCATTGGCCCGGCTCGTTGGGGTTGAGGTTGCGGAACTGCGATGCCGCGTGGTCGAAGAAACTGCTGACGTCGAAGGTGAGGGTGGAAGGCTTGGCCATGGTTCCCTCAACTGGCTTTGGCCGGCGCTGCCGTGGGCACGCCGGAGGCGGCCGTCGCGGCGGGCGTGGCGCCCTGCTGACGCTTGAGCGTCACGCGCATGGAGAAGTCGAACAGGCGACGCGGATCCCGATTGGACGCGCCCGCCGCCGCGGCCTTGATCTCGACGAGTTCGGGCGTCTCGAGCCAGGGTGAGTTGTACAACCCGTTGCGCAGGAACTCCGAGACGCGCTCGTTGGTCTGGGCCACGCCGTTGATCGAGACCACATTGCCGCTCTGCCGGATGGCGGTGAGGTAGACGCCTTCGGGTGTCTGGGCGACGAGTTCGTTGAGCAGGTGCACAGGCACGTTGCGATCGGTCTGCAGGTCCTCGACGGCCTTCTGCCGTGCCTTCAGGGCCTCGATTTCCGCGCGCAGGGTGGCGATGTCCTTGATCTGCGTGTCCAGGCGGGCGATCTCGGCATTGAGGAAGGCATTGCGGGATTCCTGGGCCGAGGTCATCTGCTGCAGCACCGAGTACCAGATGCCGACGATGACGCCGCCGGCCAGGGCGCAGGCGGCCAGGCTGGCGAAGAAGGCCCGCTTGCGCTGGCGGCGCTTCTCTTCCCGATGGGGCAGCAGGTTGATGAGGATCACTGCAGAAACCTCCGCATCGCCAGGCCGCAGGCGGTGAGGTACGAGGGCGCCTCGCGGCGCACGCGGCTTTCCCGCACGGCCGAGCCGAGCTGCATCTGGTCGAAGGGGTTGACGATGCTCGAGGCGAACCCGGTCAGGTCGGTGACACGGTCCTTCAGGCCGGGCAGGGTGGCGGTGCCACCGGCGAGCATGACGTAGTGCACCTTGTGGTGCGGCGTGCTGGTGAAGAAGAACTGCAGCGCGCGACCGATTTCCTGCGACAGGCTGTCCACGAACGGCGCCAGGATGGCGCCCTCGTAATCCTCGGGCAGGTCGCCGGAGAGCTTCTTGGCCTCGGCTTCCTCGAAGGAAAAACCGTACTGGCGCGAGATGAGCTGGGTGAGCTGCGAGCCGCCGAAGGCCTGGTCGCGGTCGTAGAGCATCTCGTCGTCGCGCAGTACCTTCAGGCTGGTGGTGTCCGCGCCGATCTCGAACAGCGCCACGAGGGCATCGCGGCCTTCGTTGGGCAGGGCGGCGACGATGCGGCTCATCGCCAGGCGCGAGGCGTGCGACTCGATGTCCAGCACCGCCGGCCTGAGCCCCGCCGCCTCGGCCAGGCCCTGGCGGTCCTGCACGCGGTCCTTGCGCGAAGCGGCAATCAGCACCTCGACGTCGCCCGCCGACGTGGGGCTCGGGCCGATCACCGAGAAGTCCAGGCTCACCTCGTCGAGCGAAAACGGGATGTACTGGTTGGCCTCGGACTCGACCTGCAACTCCATCTCTTCTTCGCGCAGCCCCGCCGGCAGCATGATCTTCTTCGTGATCACCGCCGACTGCGGCATGGCCATCACCACCTGCTTGGTCTTCGTGCCGCTCTTGGCGACGACGCGCTTGACGGCGGCAGCGACCTCGTCGAATTTCTCGATCTGGCCGTCGGTGACCCAGCCCTTTTCAAACGGCTCGGAGGCGAAGCGCTCGAGCACGTATTCGCCCGTGGCGGTCTGATCCAGTTCCACCAGCTTGACGCTGGACGAACTGATATCGAGCCCGATCATGGGCGGGTGCTTGCGGCCCAGCAATGCGTCCAGAAAACCCAAGTTGCTCACTCCCCAGCCGGTATGGCCTCGAGACGACAAGAACCCACGGAGAACCTGTCGACAGCCCCAGGCTTGTTAAGAAGTTACTTCAATGCTAGCAGTAAAGCCCTTGTGTACCAAAGAAAAAGGCGCCTTTCAGCCCGCGTCATCGTTGCCATTGTCTGACGATTGGCGGCCCAGTTGAAACAACCCGCAAGCCGTTGCCGACGGGAGCCAACGGCGCGCGCGCGACTGTGGACAATGCAGTGGCTTCCCGCCGGCACCCCGCGGCGCGCCTTCGCCGGCTCGGCCAAGGCCCTTCCTATAATCTTTCGGCCCGGCACCCGGGTTCTTTATGGCCCCATCCGAGTCCAAATCCACCGCCACCCCGCCCAGCGCATTCGTGCACACGCTTGCAACTTGGGGCCGGGCCCTGGCGAGGACCGGCGGCTGGAGCGCGTTGCTGCTCCTGGCGGGATTGCTGGCGCTGCTCTTCGCGGTGGCGCTGGCCCTGGCCGTGGCCTACCCGAACCTGCCGGCGATCGACAGCCTTGCCGATTACCGGCCCAAGCTGCCGCTGCGGGTGTTCTCCGCCGACGGCGTCCAACTCGGCGAGTTCGGGGAAGAGCGGCGCCAGTTCCTGCCCATAGGCCAGATGCCACAGGTGATGAAGGACGCGGTGCTGGCGGCCGAGGATGCGCGCTTCTATCAGCACGGCGGCGTCGACTACAAGGGCGTGGCGCGCGCGGCGCTGGAGAACCTGCGCGACGCCCGCAGCCAGGGCGCGTCGACGATCACCATGCAGGTGGCGCGCAATTTCTACCTGTCGACGGAAAAGACCTTCACGCGCAAGATTTACGAGATCCTGCTGGCGCTGAAGATCGAGCGCCTGCTCACCAAGGACCAGATCCTCGAGCTCTACATGAACCAGATTTTCCTCGGCCAGCGCGCCAGCGGCTTTGCCGCGGCCGCGGAGATCTACTTCGGCAAGAAGCTCAAGGACGTGACGGTGGCCGAGGCGGCCATGCTCGCCGGGCTGCCCAAGGCGCCCTCGGCCTACAACCCGATCGCCAACCCCAAGCGTGCCCGCGCACGCCAGCGCTACATCATCGACCGCATGTTCGAGACCGGCTTCATCACCGAGGCCCAGCACGACGAAGCCCTGGCGCAGACCTTGCACTACCGCACACCGGTGGACGACCCCGTGCATGCCGAGTTCGTTGCCGAAACGGCGCGGCAACTCGTCTTCGCGCAGTACGGCGAGGACGCCTACACGCGCGGGCTCAACGTCTACCTCACGGTCAATGCTGCCGATCAGGCGGTGGCCTACCGCGCCCTGCGCCGGGGGCTGATGGACTACGAACTGCGCCAGGTCTATCGCGGTCCCGAAGCCTATGTGGACCTGCCCGGCGACGCGGCGCTGATCGACGCGCGCGTGGCCGAGGCGCTGGCCGAGCACCCCGACAAGGGCGACCTGCGCGCCGCCGTGGTGCTCGAGGCTTCGCCGCGCAAGGTCACGGCGCTGCTGCAGTCGGGTGACTCGATCGTCGTCACCGGGGCGGGGCTGCGACCGGTGACCTCGGGGCTGTCGGACAAGGCCGGGCCGAGCAAGCAGATCCGCCGCGGTGCGGTGGCGCGCGCGATGAAGGACGCCAAGGGCGAGTGGGTGCTCACGCAACTGCCCGAAGTCGAAGGGGCGCTGGTGGCCATGGACCCGCGCAGCGGGGCGGTGCGCGCGCTGGTGGGCGGGTTCGATTTCGGCAAGAGCAAGTTCAACCACGTGACGCAGGCGTGGCGGCAGCCGGGGTCGAGCTTCAAGCCCTTCATCTATTCGGCGGCCCTGGAAAAGGGCTTCACGCCGGCCACGGTGGTCAACGACGCGCCGCTGTTCTTCGACGCCGGCGAGACCGGCAGCCAGCCCTGGGAGCCGAAGAACTACGACGGCAAGTTCGAGGGCCCCATGCCCTTGCAGGCGGCACTGGCCAAGTCCAAGAACATGGTCTCCATCCGCGTGCTCCAGGCCACCGGAGCGGACTTCGCGCAACAGTGGGTACAGAACTTCGGCTTCGATGCCGACAAACACCCTGCATTCCTGACGATGGCGCTGGGTGCCGGCTCGGTGACGCCGATGCAGATGGCCACCGCCTACAGCACCTTCGCCAATGGCGGCTTCCGGCTGCCGCCCATGCTCATCCAGCGCGTCACCGACCAGAAGGGCAAGCTGCTGCTCGAGGCCAAGCCGCCGGTGCTCGACGAGAGCCTGCGCACGGTGCCGGCACGCAACGCGTTCGTCATGGACACCCTGCTCCAGGAGGTGACGCGTTCGGGTACCGCGGCGCGCGCGCAGGCCACCCTCAAGCGAGCGGACCTGTATGGCAAGACGGGGACGACCAACGATTCGATGGACGCCTGGTTCGCCGGTTTCCAGCCCACGCTCACGGCCGTGGTGTGGATCGGCTACGACACGCCCAGGAAGCTGGGCGACCGCGAGACCGGCGGGGGCCTGGCGCTGCCGGTGTGGATCGAGTTCATGCAGACGGCGCTGCGCGGCGTGGCGGTGCAGGAACTCGCTCCGCCCGAAGGTGTCGTGCAGTCGGGCCCGTACTGGATGTTCGACGAGTTTGCGCAGGATCGCGGCATCAGCAGCCTGGGCCTGGACGATCACGTCCCGCAGCCGGCGAGCACCGAGGAGCGCCGCAGCATCCTCGACCTGTTCCGCCGCTGATCACAAGTGCAGCGCCTTGCCCGCCTGCAGGCTGGCGTGGCGCGTGAGGGCCTCGATGAAGTCGCCGCCGTCGCGCGTATCGCACCAATGGCCGTCGGCCCAGCGGAAGTGGAAACCGCCGCCGCGCGCGGCGAGCCAGATTTCGTGCAGGGGCGGCTGGGTGTTGACGACGATCTTGCTGCCGTCGGGGAAGGCCAGCTCGAGCAGGCCGCCGGTGCGGTGGCTGTCGACGTCGATGTCGTCGTCCTCGAGCCAACGGTCGGCCGCCGCCTCCACGCGTGCCAGCAGGGCCTCGGCCTGGCGCCGGTATTCGGCGTCGGTGAGGGGTGAGGCAGCAGGGACCGTGCCCATAGAATCCTCGGCATGAGTGACGTTTCGCGATCGAGTTTAGCGGCCCGGGCAGTGACCTGCCTGTGCGCATGGGCGGGCCTGGCCATGCTCCCCGCCTGTGGGCAGAAGGGCCCCTTGTTCCTGCCGCATGCGGCCGCGCCGGCGAGCTCCGCATCGGCCCCCTCGCGATGACGCTGCCGGGCGCGCCCTTCCTCGCGCGGCGCGGAGCCGGGCTCGAGCTCGATGGCCATTCGCTGGACGAACTGGCACGGCGATTCGGCACGCCGCTGTTCGTCTATTCGCGCCGCGCCATGCGCGCTGCCTTCGACGCCTACGAACAGGCCCTGCGCGGCCGGCCGCACCTCGTGTGCTATGCGGTGAAGGCGAATTCGAACCTCGCCGTGCTGCAGACCTTCGCCCGTGCCGGCGGGGGCTTCGACATCGTCTCCGCGGGCGAGCTGGCGCGCGTGCTCGCCGCGGGCGGGGAGCCCGCGCGCGTGGTCTTTTCCGGCGTCGGCAAGACGCGCGCAGAGATGCGCCAGGCGCTGCAAGCCGGCGTGCGCTGCTTCAACGTGGAGAGCGAGGGGGAACTCGCGCCGCTCAACGAGGTGGCACTCGAGTTGGGCGTTCGCGCGCCGGTGAGCTTGCGCGTCAACCCCGACGTCGACGCGCGCACGCACCCCTACATCTCCACCGGCCTGAAGGCCAACAAGTTCGGCATTGCGCACGACAAGGCGCTGGTCGCGTATCGGCTCGCGGCGGCCTTGCCGGGCTTGCAGGTCGTGGGCATCGACTGCCACATCGGTTCGCAGATCACGCAGGTCGCACCGTACCTCGATGCGCTCGACCGCCTGCTCGATCTGGTGGAGGCCGTGGAAGCGGCCGGCATCGCCATCCGCCACGTGGATGTCGGCGGGGGGCTGGGCATCACCTACACCGACGAAGCGCCACCAGCGGCTTCCGACCTCGTCGCCCGCATCCTCGAACGCCTGGACGCGCGCGGCCATGGCCAGCGCGAAGTGCTCTTCGAACCGGGGCGCTCGCTCGTGGGCAACGCCGGCGTGCTGCTCACCGAGGTGCTCTACCTGAAGGCGGGACAGGACGACAGTGCCGAAGGCGACGACAGCGCGAGGAGCTTCTGCGTCGTCGACGCCGCCATGAACGACCTCGTGCGTCCGGCGATGTACCAGGCCTTCATGGCCATCGAACCCTGCGTGCGGCGCCCGGGCGCGGGCACCACCTGGGATGTGGTGGGTCCGGTGTGCGAATCGGGCGACTGGCTCGGCCGCGACCGCCGGCTGGCGGTGCAGCCTGGGGACATGCTGGCGGTGCTCTCCGCCGGAGCCTATGGCATGACCATGGCCAGCAACTACAACTCTCGGCCTCGTGCGGCCGAAGTCATGGTCGATGGCGACCGGGTGCACCTCATCCGCAAGCGCGAAGAGGTCAGCACACTGTTCGCCGACGAGCGACTGACCTGATTGGCCTGGCCAGTCGGGCGTGCCACGGGCATCGTCGACGCCTCGGGCTGCGACGACACACCCGTCACGCCGTCCGCTCACCGATGCGAGCCGTTGGTCCGTCAGTGCAGTGCCACCGGACCGTACCAGGACGTGGCGCTCGAGCGCGTGTTGTCGCTGTCGGTCATCACGGCGATGGAGGTCAACGCGCCGGGATCCTCGCCGAACGCGTGGCGGAAGTCGGCGGCCAGATCACGCCGGTGTTCGCGCCAGCGGCGCAGCTGAGCCGGTCCCGAGTCGACCACGATCTCGCGGATGCGGTCGCTGCGCGGGTTGACGATGACGCTGCCCACCGGGGCTTGTGTGTCCCAGACGTAGGCCAGGGTGGCGTAGGGCGGCGGTTCGCCAGTAAGTGCCTCGGCCAGTTCGAACAGGACCCGCGTGCGCCGGGGGAGTCTGCCGAGGTCCCCGGCAAAGCCAAAGAGCACGCGCGCCGGAGCGTCCGCGCGATCGGCATCGGCGAGGCTGGCATCGGCGA
>DYOR01000001.1:6576-24832 GCA_020720385.1 Rubrivivax sp. | reverse complement strand
AGCACGCGCGCCGGAGCGTCCGCGCGATCGGCATCGGCGAGGCTGGCATCGGCGATCAGTTCCTGCACCCACCAGGAAAAGCTCACCTCATGCAAGGCTCGCGGCTCGACCTGCACATGCCGGCGGAAGATGCTTGCCGAGCGTTCCGACTCGGCCCGCAGCGCCCGACGGCCTTCCTTGACGGCCCATGAGTAGCGCGTGGGCTGTTTGCCCGGCAGGCGCACCGCACGCCACTCGTCAGGCTGCGCCACGTGCGCCGGGGTCGGGCCGGCGGGAACCTCCGGGCGGTGGCTGGCGCAGCCCGTCAGCAACGCGGCGGCGAGGCCCCAGGCGCGAGCGGTAGAGAACATCGGGGTGTTGTTTCGGCCTGCGGTGGCAGGAAGCGGGTCCACAGAAGCACCCAAGAAAATGGCCGCCCGAAGGCGGCCATGCTGAATCGGTGAAAGCGCCGGCGTGCCGGCGCCTTGACGATCAGAACGAGTGGCGGATGCCGAAGTTGTAGCCCGTCGAGCTCGCGCCGCCAACGGTCATGGCCGGGCCCTGACCCACGGTGAACTTGGCGCCGCCGGCGGCCGTGCCGTCGTTGCTGAGCTTCGAGTAGGTGCCATACAGCGCCGTGCGCTTGGACAGGTCGTACTGGTAGCCGATGGCGAACTGCGTGGCGTCGTACAGATCCGGGGTCAACGCCGTCGAAGTGCCGCTGGACTTCACGTAGGAAGCCTTGAACGTGCCGCCACCCATAGGCACCAGGACGCCGAAGAGCATGGTCTTCGAGTCCAGCGTCGAGTACTCGCGCTTGGAGTACTGACCCATCAGGGTCATGAAGCCCATGTTGTACGACGCGCCGAAGTTGATGTCGGTGTAGTCGTCGACCATCGCGCCGCTCTTCTCGGTCTTGCCCCAGGCGCCAGCCACGTTCACCGGACCCGCGGCGTAGCCGATGCGGCCACCGATGAACTTGTTGCCCGTCGTGTTCTCGCCAGCGGCCACTTGCAGTTGGCCGTACAGGCCGCCCATCGCCGGCAGGAAGTAGCTCACCGTGTTGTTCGCGCGCACCAGCGTCGTCGCACCGGATCCCAGCGTGGACACCGGGTTGAGCACGTTGCCCAGGCCGTTGGTGCCGAACGGGTCGAAATAGGTGTAGTTCCAGAACGACGCGGTGTAGTCGCGGCCAAAGCGGATTTCGCCGAAGCTGCCCATCAGGCTCACCGTCGAGCGGCGCTGCCAGGTCTGGCCCGTGCCGCCGGTGTCGCTGTCCATGCCGCCTTCGATCCAGAAGCCGGCCTTCAGCCCGCCGCCGAGGTCTTCCACGCCACGGAAGCCAAGCCGGTTGCTGTTGAGCTGGTTGGAGCTCATCAGCTTCATCGACTGCGATCCATTCTTCACGCTATTGAGCGAGAGGTCGACGATGCCGAACAGGGTCGCCGACGATTGGGCGGACGCCACACCGGCGAACGCAGTCAGCGCGGCCAGGGCGAGTAGAGATTTCTTCATTGCAACGATCTCCTAGGTTGAACAAGAGGTCCCGATCGGGGAGGCCACCCGGCGAGGGGCTGATCAGGCCAACCTCCTCAGCGGAAGTTGCCGTATTGCACCAGACCCCTCCGTACATTGCCAAGGCTTGCGGTCCAAATCCGCTTGGGCTGTTGTCCGGCAGCAACGCAGGCCGTTGCCAATCGTACGGCGGTCCTTGGGCTATGCTTGCGCACGATGGACGCCGCGGATCGACTCATCACCAGCCTCGACAACGCCCTGCGCACGGTGACCGGGGCGGTGCATGCCGCGCGCCCGAATCCGGCCGGTCCGCCGGCTGCAGACGGCCTGGAGGCACCAGAGCGCGAGCTGGCCGGCGCCCTGATGCGTGTGAACCACGTCGGCGAGGTCTGTGCCCAGGCCCTCTACCAGGCCCAGGCGCTGACCGCGCGCACGCCCGAATTGCGCCGCCAGATGGCGCAGGCCGCACGCGAGGAAACCGATCACCTCGCCTGGACCCAGCAACGCATCGACGAACTCGGCGATCGCACGAGCTGGCTCAACCCGCTGTGGTACGCGGGCGCCTTCGGCATCGGCATGATCGCCGGGCGACTGGGCGACGCGCTGAGCCTGGGCTTCGTCGTCGAGACCGAGCGCCAGGTCGAGCAACATCTGGCCAGCCACCTCGACCGCCTGCCCAGCACAGACTCGCGCTCGCGCGCCATCGTCGAAGTCATGAAAGACGACGAGCGGCGCCATGCCGACCAGGCCGCCGCCGCGGGTGCCGCGGCGCTGCCGGCACCGCTGCGCTGGCTCATGCGCGGCGCGGCCAAGGTGATGACGACCACGGCGCATCGCTTCTGAGCGCCCCCAGGGCCGGGCCGCGCCCCGCCGGCCCGCTCCCCCGTGGGGGTTCAAGCAAAGTGGCAGAGCCACATTTGCTCGAGAAGTTCGTCAGACTTCGACGACCTCGAAACTGGTGCTGATCGCGGCGGTCTTGCCGAGCATGATGCTGGCCGAGCAATAGCGCTCGTGCGACAGGGCGATGGCGCGGTCGACGGCGGCCGCAGGCAGGCCGCGCCCGCTGACCACGAAGTGCATCGCAATGCGCGTGAACACCTTCGGCTCCTGGGCGGCGCGCTCGGCGCTGAGCCGCACCTGGCAGCCGCGCACGTCGTGGTGGCCGCGTTGGAGAATCAGCACCACGTCGTAGGCAGTGCAGCCGCCGGTGCCGGCGAGCACGGTTTCCATGGGCCGCGGCGCCAGGTTGCGGCCGCCGCCGTCGGGCGCGGAATCCATGGTCAGGAAGTGACCGCTGCCGGTCTCGGCGACGAAACCCATACCGGTGCCCGGCATCCAGTTGATGGTGCATTCCATGGCGCGCGTGGTCCTTCAAGGTGCGCCCGGTCGGGCGTTGTCGCATTTTCGGCTGCGCCGCCCAAATTCGTGGGGGGCGGACATATTGCAGCGCAGCATGCGGGTGATAGACTGATTTCGTGGGTGCCGCCGGCGAATTCGAGGTGTCACCCGTCGATTGTCTCCTCCACCTCCATCAACGGTGGATTCGACCCGGAACCCGCGAGGGCTCCGGGTCCTCTTTTTGCCCGCCGCTTGCGCCACGGGCGCCGCGGGCACTGCCGTATCATCGCGCGCTCCCTCGCAACGCCCCGCACTGCACGATGCCCGCCGGTCCCCGTTCGACATCGGCACCGCCCGCGCGCGCCATCACGCCCAAGGGGCAGCGCATCGCTGCCGAGTACCTCAAGCGCATCCTCACCGCCCGCGTCTACGACGTGGCGCGCGAGACGGCGCTGGAGCCCGCGCGCGAGCTTTCGCGCCGGCTGGGCAACCCCGTGCTGCTCAAGCGCGAGGACCAGCAGCCGGTGTTCAGCTTCAAGCTGCGCGGCGCCTACAACAAGATGGTGCACCTCGATGCCGCGACGCTGTCCCGTGGCGTGATCTGCGCCTCGGCCGGCAACCACGCGCAGGGCGTGGCGCTGGCGGCGCGGCGCCTGGGCTGCCGCGCGGTGATCGTGATGCCGGTGACCACGCCGCGCCTGAAGGTCGATGCCGTGCATGCCCGTGGTGCCGAGGTGGTGCTGCAAGGCGACAGTTACTCGGACGCCCACGCCCATGCCGTCGAGTTGCAGCAGCAGCAGGACCTCAGCTTCGTTCACCCCTTCGACGACCCGGACGTGATTGCCGGCCAGGGCACCGTGGCCATGGAGATCCTGCGCCAGCACCAGGGCCCGCTCGACGCGATCTTTGTCGCCGTCGGCGGCGGCGGCCTGGTCTCGGGCATGGCCGCCTACATCAAGGCGGTGCGCCCCGAGGTGCGCGTGATCGGCGTGCAGACGGTCGATTCCGACGCCATGCTGCGTTCGGTCGAGCGCGGCCGGCGTGTGCGGCTGGCCGATGTCGGCCTGTTCTCCGACGGCACGGCGGTGAAGCTCGTCGGCGAAGAGACCTTTCGCGTGGCGCGCACGCTGGTGGACGAGTTCGTGCGCGTCGACACGGACGCGGTGTGCGCGGCGATCAAGGACGTCTTCCAGGACACGCGCAGCGTGCTGGAGCCCGCCGGGGCGCTGGGCGTGGCGGCGATCAAGCAGTACGTGGCCACGCACAAGCTCAAGGGGCACACGCTGGTGGCCGTCACCGGCGGCGCGAACATGAATTTCGACCGCCTGCGCTTCGTTGCCGAGCGGGCCGAGTTCGGTGAACAGCGCGAGGCGCTGTTCGCGGTGACGATTCCCGAGGTGAAGGGCTCGTTCAAGCATTTCTGCGAGCTCATCGGTCCGCGCTCGGTGACCGAATTCAATTACCGCATCTCGGACGCGCGGGTGGCGCATGTCTTCGTCGGCCTGGCCATCCAGCGGCGCGACGAGGCCGGGCGCATCGCTCGTCACTTCGAGCGTCAGGGCTTCGCCACCCTGGACCTCACCGACGACGAACTGGCCAAGGGTCACGTGCGACACATGGTGGGTGGACACAGCGAGCTGGCACGCGACGAGCGCCTGTTCCGCTTCGAATTTCCCGAGCGGCCGGGCGCACTCATGCGCTTCCTTGCCGCCATGCACCCGGGCTGGAACATCAGCCTGTTCCACTACCGCAACCAGGGCGCGGACTACGGCCGCATCCTCGTCGGGCTGCAGGTGCCGCGCAGCGATGAGCCGGCCTTCGAGGCCTTCCTGCGCAGCTTGGCCTACCCCTTCGTCGACGAGACGCACAACCCCGTGGCCGGCCTGTTCCTGGGTTAGCGCGCTCGCTACACTCGGGCGCCATGGCTACCAATCGCTCGCTGGTCACCCCCACCAGCAACCCGCTGCTCGAGAAGGCCCTGCGCGAAAAGCTGCAGCGCCGCAACGAGGCCAGCGGCAGCCTCGGTGAGCTCGAGCCCCTGGCGATCCGGCTGGGGCTGATGCAGAACACGCTCAAGCCGCGCTTCCGCCAACCGCAACTGCTTGTCTTTGCCGCCGACCATGGGCTGGCCGTGGACGGCCTGCGCGATCCCCAGGGCCGCGCCACGCACGAGACCGTGCGCATGTTGCTCACGCACCAGCTGCCGCTGACGGTATTCGCGCGCGCCCAGCATCTCGATCTCACCGTGGTCGACTGCGGCATGGCACAGAACCTCGCGGCGCACGACCACCTGCTCATGCGCAAGATCGCGCATGCCACGCGCAACGCCCGCGTCACGGCGGCGATGAGCCTGGAGCAGGCCCATGCCGGGATGC
Organism: Rubrivivax sp.; assembly: GCA_020720385.1. Taxonomy (GTDB): domain Bacteria; phylum Pseudomonadota; class Gammaproteobacteria; order Burkholderiales; family Burkholderiaceae_C; genus Rubrivivax. Next base: position 19,625 of record DYOR01000001.1, on the reverse strand, counting down.
GCGCGGGCATGGAGATCGGCGACAAGCTGCGCGGCAACGTCACCGTGCTCGCCGGCGTGGGCGTGGGGGCGCACGAGAGCGCGGCGCTGGTGCTCTCGCGCCTGACCGAGAGTTCGGTGCACGACCTCGTCGTCAGCGGGCCGGAGATGAACCCGGACGAGTTCACTCACCTCATGGGGGTGCTCCAGGCGGCCCAGGCGCGCCACCGCAACGTCGTCGAGCCCATCGAGGTGCTGGCGGCCTTCGGGGGCTTCGAAGTCGCGGTGATGGTGGGCGTGATCCTCATGGCCGCGAGCAAGCGCCATCTGCTGATGATCGATGGCGTGCCGGCCTGCGCGGCGCTGATGCTGGCCGCGCGCATCGCGCCGCCGGTCACCGACTACTGCCTGTTCTGCCGCAGCCACCGGCATCTGGGGCTGGACCAGGCGCTGAACCTGTTCCGCGCCTCGGCGCTGCTCGAACTGGGCATGGAGAGCACCGATGGCACCGGCGCCACGCTCGCCTGGCCCCTGGTGCGCAGCGCGGCGGCCCTGCTCACGGATGTCGCCGAAGGCGAGGACCCGGGGCCGACGCGGCCCGACGGCATGCCGGCACCGATGCCGGGCGTGGAGCTCGACCCGGAACTCGAGGCCTTCGCTGCCCCGGAACCCGACCCTCCGCCTTTCGGCGAAGCCCTGTATTGACGCGATCGGCGCAAGCGCTCGGCGCTGCGAACGAACTCCGGCCGGGATGACGGCTAGTGCGGTGTTCCACGCTGTGCGGTACTTAAGAAAACCGCTGGATTTGTCGTCCTGGCTAGGCGCAAACCACAGCGATGCCGCGTGGCATCGCGAGGATTTGCAACGACGCCAGGGCGGCAAAGACGCGGTTTTATGTGCCGCATAGCGTGGAACACTGCACTAGCGGGTGTGCATTCCTGGCGCGCGGGTGGGTGGTGGCGGCGCCGGCGTGCCGTCATCGTCCTCCTGCGGCGTGACCTGGCGCGGCGGCGCGAGGCCGACCGGGGCGATCGTGACGGGCCGCACAGCCGGCGCGCCCAGGATCGGGCCGGCGTGCGTTCCACCCGGTGCGGGCAGCACCGCCGTGGCGGCGGCAGGTGGCGGTGCGAGGGCCAGGGCGACGACGGCCACGCCCTCGCGTGGGCCGAGCGTGGCGCCGCGCGCCGCCACGGACTTGAGCACAGTCTCGCCATCGATCACCGCACCCACGCGGAAGGCCTTGGGCGGCTTGCCATCGACGGCGATGAGTGCCAGGCCCTCGCGCGCCGAGGCTGCAGCCCGCGGCGCCACCACGCCGATGAGCTGGAAGCGCGCGTCCGCCACGGGTGCGGCCTGGACCGCGGGTGGCGGAGCTTCGGCGCCAAGCAGCCGCGCGAGGTCGGCGCGGGCCGTGCTCGCCACTTCAGCCACCTGGGCATGCGTGGGCGCCGACGGTGCCGCGACGAAGAGCTTCATGCCCCAGAAAAGCACGCTCGCGGCCACCAGGGCCCAGACGGAGAAAGTCGACCAGCGCAGCCACATGCGGGCATTATGATTCAAGCCACCCCGCTAGCCCGGCGCGCCCGCGCCGCGCCGTCACCATGACATCGCAAGCCCGTCCCGACCGTCGCTCCCGTGGCTTCACGCTCATCGAACTGATGGTCGTGCTGGTCATCATCGGCGTGCTCGGCGCGCTCATCGTGCCCAACCTCATCGACCGCGCCGACGACGCCCGCGTCACTGCCGCGCGCACCGACGTCAACAACCTGATGCAGGCGCTCAAGCTGTACCGCCTGGACAACCAGCGCTACCCCAGCGCCGAGCAGGGCCTGGACGCCCTGGTGAGGAAGCCCACGGCCGGGGTCGTGCCAGCGAACTGGAAGCCCTACATCGACAAGCTCCCGGCCGACCCCTGGGGCCGCACGTACCAGTACCTCAACCCCGGGGTCAAGGGCGAGATCGATGTCTTCAGCTTCGGCGCCGATGGCCAGCCCGGGGGCGAGGGCAAGAATGCCGATCTCGGTTCCTGGCAATAGGCGCGGCGGCAGGAGGTCGCTTGCGCGGCGTGGCTTCACGCTGATCGAGCTGCTGGTGGTGATCGCGATCATCGCCGTGTCGGTGGGCGTGGTCAGCCTGGCGTTGCGCGACGACCGCGCGGCGATGCTCGAAGAGGAAGCCGCGCGCCTGGCCGCGCTGCTGGAAATGGCCCGCGCCGAGGCCCGCGTGGCTGGGGCGACCGTGCGCTGGGTGCCCGGCGAGGACGCCAACGGCAACCAGTTCCGCTTCGTCGGCCTGACGGCGGCGCAGACCTTGCCCACGCGCTGGCTCGACCCGCGCACCACGGCCGAGGTGCGCGGCGCTTCGCTCGTCGTGCTCGGCCCCGAGGCCATCCTGCCGCCGCAGCGCATCGTGTTGCGCCTGCAGGAGCGCGAGCTCGAACTGGCCAGCGACGGCCTCGCGCCGTTTGCCGTGCTGACGCAGCCTGCGGCGCTGGACGTCGCCACGGCGCCGCGATGAAGCCGCGCGGCTTCACCCTCATCGAGGTCCTGGTGGCGCTGGCCGTGGTCGCCATCTCGCTCGGTGCGGGGCTGCGCGCGGCCGGCGTGCTCACCGACAACGCGGCGCGCCTCGCGGCGGTGATTTCCGCGCAGTGGTGCGCCGACAACCAGCTCACCGGCCTGCGCCTGGCAAGCGCCTTCCCCGGCGTGGGCGACGCCGATTTCAGCTGCGAGCAGCTCGGCCGCACCTACGCCGGCAAGCTCGTCACCCGGCCCACGCCCAACCCGAGTTTCAGGCGCGTCGACGCGGTGCTCAGCGACGAGGACGGCCATGTGCTGGTGACCCTCTCCACGGTCCTGCCGCGGCCATGACACGCCGGTACCGCCGTGGCGGGTTCACGCTCATCGAGGTCCTCGTCGCCCTGGTGGTGATGGCGATCCTGGCGTCGCTCGCCTGGCAGGGCCTGGACGGCGTGCTGCGTGCGCGCGACGGCGGGCGCGAGGCGATCGACCGCACGGTGCGCCTGGCCACGGTGCTCACGCAGTGGGAGCAGGACCTGCAGGCGGTTTTCGACACCGAGACGGTGCCGGCGGTCGCCTTCGACGGCCAGACCCTGCGCCTGACGCGACGCACCGCGGGTGGCGTCGCGCTGGTGGCCTGGTCGGTGCGCTCCGGGCGCTGGCAGCGCTGGGCCGCGCCGCCCGCGGTGCGCGTGGGCGACCTGCAACAGGCCTGGCTGCGCAGCCAGCAGTTGACGGGCAACGAGGCCGAGCAAATCACCCTCTTGGACGACGCCAGCCAGTGGCAGATCTACTTCCACCGTGGCGGCCAGTGGAGCAACGCGCAGTCCTCGGGCGACCTCGTCGTGCGGGCGCTACCGCCGCCGGCCAGTGCGGCCAGCGGCGTGGCGGCCGGCGTGGCGCGTGTCGCGCTGCCCGTGGCCGTGCGCATGGTGATCACGCTGCACGGGCAGACGCTCACGCGCGACATCGCCCTCGGGCCGTCCGCATCGTGAAGCCGGCACTGCGTGCGCGCCAAGGCGGCTCCGCGCTGTTGCTGGCGATGATCATCATGGCCCTCATCACCACCGCGGCCGCGGGCATGGTGTGGCAGCAGACGCGTGCGGTGCAGGTCGAGGCCGCCGAGCGCGCGCGCGCGCAGGCCGGCTGGGTGCTGGGCGGCGCGCTCGACTGGGCACGCCTCATCCTGCGCGAGGACGCGCGCACGCGCCGCCAGGGCGGGCACAGCTTCGATTCGCTCGACGAACCCTGGGCCACGCCGCTGGCCGAGGCGCGGCTGTCGACCTTTCTTGCTGCCGACCAGGAGCACAACGCCGACAGCGGGCCGGAGGCCTTCATCAGCGGCACCATCGTCGATGCGCAATCGCGCTTCAACCTGCGCGGGCTCGTCGACGCCGCGGGCAAGGTGGTGCCGGCGCAGGTGGCCGCGCTGCAGCGACTGGCCAACCTGGCCGGTGCACCGGGCGACGCCGCGACGCAGATTGCCGACGCGCTGAGCCAGGCCTTCGCACCCGGCCCCGAACCCGGCGTGCACGGTGCACCGATCAAGCCGGCCAAGCTGCTCGACCTGACCTGGCTGGGCATCGACGAAGCCACGCTGACGCGCCTGGCGCCCTGGGTCGACCTGCTGCCGCTGGCCACGCCGGTGAATGCCAACACCGCGCCGCGCGAGGTCCTGCTGGCGGCCATCGACGGCCTGGACAGCGGCTCGGCTGAGCGCCTGGTGCAGGCGCGCCAGCGCCAGCCCTTCGAGACCCCGGCCGCGCTGCAGGCGCTGCTGCCCCCGGGGGTGACGGCCGACGCCGCGCGCGTCTCGGTGGGTTCGGGCTGGTTCGAGGTTTCCGGCCGGCTGCGCCTGGACGAGCGCGTGCTCGAGGAACGTTCGTTGCTCCAGCGCGATGGCAATGTCGTCAATGTGCGGCGTCGTGAACGACAAAGCTTCTCGACGCCCACGTTCTGAAGGCCACAATACCGCATCCCTCCGCCGGCCCACCCGATCGAGCCTCGACACCGATGTCTGTCCTCGCCATTCAGCTGCCGCCGCGCGAGCGCGCGGGCCCCCGGGCCACGGCACACGATGCGGCCACCGGCCCGCGGCCCCCGACGCAGTGGAACTACGTGCTCAGCGCGGACGGCCGCGGCGTCACGCGCAGCGGCACGGCCGCCACCGCCCTGTTGCCGCGCGCCGCGCAGGTGGTGCTGGTGCTCGGCGAAGGCGATGTGAGCTGGCACCGCATCGACATTCCCAAGGCGCCACCGGCGCGGCTGCGTGCGGCCCTGCTCGGGGTGCTCGAAGAAGGCCTGCTCGACGAGGACGAGACCCTGCACTTCGCGCTCGCCCCGGGCGCCGTGGCCGGGGCAAGCGGCTGGGTGGCGGTGACCCACAAACCCTGGCTCGCCGCGACGCTGGCGGCGCTCGAGGACGCCGGCGTCGGCGTCGATCGCGTGGTCGGCGCGGGCATGCCCGGCGGCAGCGCGCGCGGCCACTTCTTCGTCGTCGACACGCTCGCGCAGCCGATGCCCTGCCTCACGCTGGCGCGCGAGGACGGTGCCTTGTGCGTGCGCCTGGCCGGCGCGCTGGCGCGCGCGTTGCAGCCTGAGCCGGGCACCGCGGTGCGCTGGACGGCCACGCCGGCGGCCGCCGCCGCGGCAGAGCGCTGGCTCGGTGCGCCGGTGGCGCTCATGGGCGAGGCCGAACGCACGCTCGAAGCGACGCAGGGCACGCTCAACCTGCGCCAGTTCGATCTCGCCGCGCACCGTCGCGGCACGCGTGCGTTGCGCGAGGCGGGCAAGCGATTCCTCAGCGCCGAGTGGCGGGCGGTGCGCCTGGGCCTGGTCGCGCTGGTCGTGCTGCAACTGGTGGGCCTGAACGCCTGGGCCTGGCATCAGCAACGTGCCATCGCCGCCAAGCGCAGTGCCATGACCGCCTTGCTCAAGGCGGCGCACCCGGGCGTGCGTGCCGTGCTCGACGCGCCCGTGCAGATGCAGCGCGAGACCGAGCGGCTGCGTGCCGCCGCAGGCCGCCCCGGCGACGGCGACCTGGAAGCCGTGCTCGGTGCGGCGGCGCTGGCCTGGCCCGACGGGCAGGGGCCGGTGCAGGCCCTGCGTTTCGAGTCCGGGCAGCTGACGCTGGCCGCGCCGGGTTGGGGCGAGCCGCAGATGACGCCCTTGCGCGAGCGGCTGCGCAGCACCGGCTACGAGGCCGATCTGGCCGAAGGCATGATCAGCGTGCGCCGTGCCGCGGCCGCCGCAGGCGCGCTCGCCAAGGGGGGCAGGTGAACATCGATGCGCTGAAATCGGCCCTCGCGCCGCTGCAGGCGTGGTGGCGTGCCCTGAGCGCACGCGACCGCAGCTGGGCCACGGCGGGCATGCTGCTGCTGGGCCTGTTCATCGTCTGGGGGCTGGCCGTGCAGCCGGCCTGGCGCACCATCGCCGCCGCCCCCGCCGAGCTCGATGCCCTGGACGCGCAGCTCCAGGCCATGCAGCGCCTGGCGGCCGAGTCCGCCGAACTGCGCGCCACCCCACCGGTGAACACCGAGCAGGCCAGCGCCGCACTGCAGGCGGCCACGCAGCGCCTGGGCGACAAGGCCCGGCTCACCCTGCAGGGCGACCGCGCCGTGCTCACGCTCAATGGTGCCGGCACGCTGCAACTGCGCGGCTGGCTCGCCGAAGCGCGCTCGGGCGCGCGGGCGCGGCCGCTGGAGGTCAAACTGGCACGCGGTGCCCAGGGTTTCAGCGGCACTCTGGTGGTGGCCATCGGAGGCGGGGCTTGATGCGCTGGGCCGTGGCCGGGGCCGGGTTGGGCGCCGCCGCGGCGCTGCTGGCCTTTGCCCCGGCGGCGTGGCTCGCCGGGGCCGTGGCGCGCGCCACCGACGAGCGCGTGCTCCTCGCCGACGCCCGCGGCACGGTATGGTCGGGCAGCGCGGTGGTGGTGCTCACCGGCGGCGCCGGCAGCCGCGACGCCAGCGCGTTGCCGGGGCGGTTGCACTGGACGCTGTCGCCCGAGGGCGCGGCGCTCGGGCTGCATGCGCGCCAGGCCTGCTGCATCAACGGCGAGCTGCATCTGCGCGTGCAACCCGGTTTCGACCGTCTGCGTGTCGAATTGCCGCCCGCGCCGGGCGTCATCGGGCAGTGGCCGGCGTCCTGGCTGGTCGGTCTGGGCACGCCATGGAACACGCTGCAGCCCTCGGGCGCGCTGCTGCTGAGCAGCCCGGGCCTGAGCCTGGAGCAGGCCGGGGGGCGCTGGGCGCTGACGGGGCAGGCCCAGCTCGAACTGGCGGCCATGGCCTCGCGCGTGTCGACCTTGGCGGTGCTCGGCAGCTATCGCCTGGTGGTCAGCGGCGACGCCGCGCGCGGCGACACGGCAAGCCTGAACCTGAGCACCGCCAGCGGTGCACTGCAGCTTTCCGGCCAGGGGCAATGGGCGGGAAGCAGGCTGCATTTCACGGGCCAGGCCAGTGCCGCCGAGGGTTCCGAGGCGGTGCTGGGCAACCTGCTGAATATCATCGGTCGGCGCCAGGGGGCGCTGTCTGTCATTTCCATCGGATGAACGCGCAGGACCTCAGGGGCGCGAAACTCCCTCCGGGAGGGAGCGCGCGCGGCGCGCAGGGTGCACACATGAAATCGAACCGAGCGCTTCTCACGGGCTGGATCCTCGCGGCCGCCTGGTCGCTGCTGGCCACCGTTCCCGCCGCCTGGGCGCAGGCCGCGCCGCGCTCGCGCGCGCCGGTGACGGTGAACTTCGTCAACGCCGACATCGATGCCGTGACGCGTGCCTTCGCCGCGATGATCGACCGGGCCATCGTCGTCGACCCGCGCGTGAAGGGCACGATCACCGTCTACAGCGAGCAGCCGCAGAGCGTGCGCGAGGCCTTCCAGAGCTACCAGTCGGCGCTGCGCGGCATGGGCTTCGCGGTGGTGGAGAGCGGCGGCCTGCTCAAGGTGGTGCCGGAGGCCGACGCCAAGCTGCAGGCCGGCACCGTCTCGGTGGGCGAGGTGGCCACGCGCGGCGACCAGGTGATCACGCAGATCTTCCAGCTGCGCTACGAGAACCCCAACAACCTGGTGGCGGTGCTGCGGCCGCTGATCAGCGCCAACAACACCATCAACGCCAACCCCGGCTCCAACGCGCTGGTGATCACCGACTACGCCGAGAACCTGCAGCGCATCGCCAAGATCATTGCCGCGCTCGACCAGCCTGCCGGCACCGACGTGGAGATCATCGCGCTGCAGCATGTCGTCGCCGCCGACATCGCGCCGCTGGTGCAGCGCCTGAGCGAGGGCGGCGCCATGCCGGTGGGCGTGGTGCCCGGCGGCCAGACCGGCACCACCGTGCTGGCCGATGCGCGCAGCAACTCGCTGCTGGTGCGCGCGTCCAATCCGGCGCGCCTGGCGGCGATCCGCGCCACCATCGCCCGGCTGGACCGGCCGAGCACCCTCGTCGGCCCGGGGGGCGGCATGTGGGTGGTGCACCTGAAGAACGCCGATGCCACGCGCCTGGCCACCGTGGTGCGCGCCGCCTTCGGTGCGGTGGGCGGCGGCAGCGGCGGCAGCAGCGCCGCGGGCGCGGCGCCTGCATTTGCGGCCACGAGCGCGAACACCCCGCCGCCCGGCACCACCGCCGGCGCGGCCGCCACGGCCGCCACCGCGGGCGTGACGGCGACTTCGCAGCCGTCCACGGGCGGTTTCATCCAGGCCGACCCGGCGACCAACTCGCTCGTCATCACCGCGCCCGAGCCGCTCTACAAGCAGGTGCGCGCACTCATCGACCAGCTCGACACGCGCCGTGCGCAGGTCTACATCGAGAGCATGATCGTCGAGGTCTCGCCGAGCAACAGCGCGGACTTCGGCGTGCAGTGGCAAGACCTCATCGGCCGCGCCGGCGACAAGCTCGGCCTCGTCGCCGGCACCAACTTCTCGGGCGCCGGAGCGCCGAGCATCATCGACATCAACACGGGCGCGGCCCAGGGCACGGTCAACCTCGGGCCGGGGCTGAACCTGGGCCTGCTCAAGAGCATCAACGGCGTGGTCGCGCTCTCGGCCATCGCGCGGGCGCTGCAGACGCAGTCCGAGACGAACATCGTCTCCACGCCGAACCTCATCACCCTGGACAACGAGGAAGCGAAGATCGTCGTCGGCGAGAACGTGCCCTTCATCACCGGCCAGTTCACGCAGACCGGCGGCACCACCACCAACCCCTTCCAGACGATCGAGCGCAAGGACGTGGGCATCACGCTGCGCATCCGGCCGCAGATCGGCGAGGACGGGGCCATCCGCATGACCATCTTCCAGGAGCAGAGCAGCGTCAAGAACGACACGGCCGCGGGCACCACCAACGCCGGTCCGAGCACCACCAAGCGCTCCATCGAAGCCACGGTGGTGGTCGACGACGGCCAGATCCTGGTGCTCGGCGGCCTCATCGAGGACCGCTTCGTCACCAGCCGCAGCAAGGTGCCGCTGCTGGGCGACATCCCCTGGCTCGGGGCGCTCTTCCGCACCGAGAGCCGCGAGCGCAAGCGCACCAACATGATCGTCTTCCTGCGCCCCATCGTGATGCGCGACGCCGATGCGGCGCAGCGCTTCTCGCTCGACCGCTACGAGCACATCCGCAGCCAGCAAAAGGACAGCCAGCCCGCCTCGAGCCTGCTGCTGCCGATCAACGAGGCGCCGGTTCTGCCCCCCATGCGCGAGCCCGCATCGGCGCCGGCGTCCACGCCCGCCCCGGCGGCACCGGTGGTCGGTGAGCGGCCCTAGACCGGTCCGCCCCAGCAGGAGCCCAGAGCCGATGTCCGCGCGACACCCCTTGCCCTACGCCTTCGCCAAGGCGCACACCCTGCTGCTCGAGGACGACGGCGAGCAGTTGCTGCTGTGGGCCGGCGAGACCACCCCGGCGGCCGCCGTCGCCGAGGTGGCGCGCCTGTACGAGGTGTCCGGGTTCGAGCGCGAGGCCACGGCCACGCTCAGCGCACGCATCGCCTCGGCCTACGCCGGCAGCGAGAGCAGCGCCGCGGCGGTGATCGGCGAAGTGGAAAGCGGGGTCGACCTGAGCCGCATGATGCAGGACCTGCCCGCGGTGGAGGACCTGCTCGAGGCCGCCGACGACGCACCCATCATCCGCATGCTCAATGCGCTGCTCACGCAGGCGGCCAAGGACGGCGCCAGCGACATCCACATCGAGCCCTACGAGCGCAGCAGCTCGGTGCGCTTCCGCGTCGACGGCACGCTGCGCGAGGTGGTGCAGCCGAACAAGGCGCTGCACGCGGCGCTCATCAGCCGGCTGAAGATCATGGCCGAGCTCGACATCGCCGAGAAGCGCCTGCCGCAGGATGGCCGCATCTCGCTGCGCATCGGCGGGCGCGCCATCGACGTGCGCGTCTCCACGCTGCCTTCGTCGCACGGCGAGCGGGCCGTGCTGCGCCTGCTGGACAAGGCCGAGAGCCGCTTCACCCTCGAAGGCCTGGGCATGGACGGCGAGGTGCTCGCCCGCTTCGAGCACCTGATCCAGCAGCCGCACGGCATCCTGCTCGTCACCGGGCCCACGGGCTCGGGCAAGACGACCACGCTCTACGCTTCGCTGGGCCGCATCGACACCAACACCACCAACGTGCTCACCGTGGAAGACCCGGTGGAGTACGAACTGGCCGGCATCGGCCAGACGCAGGTCAACCCGAAGATCGAGCTCACCTTCGCCAAGGCCTTGCGCGCCATCCTGCGCCAGGACCCGGACGTGATCATGATCGGCGAGATCCGCGACTACGAGACCGCGCAGATCGCCATCCAGGCCTCGCTCACCGGCCACCTCGTGCTCGCCACCATCCACACCAACGACGCGCCCTCGTGCGTCACGCGGCTCATCGACATGGGGGTCGAGCCCTATCTGCTATCGAGCAGCCTGCTCGGTGCGCTGGCGCAGCGCCTGGTGCGCAAGCTGTGCCCGGCCTGCCGGCGCCAGGACGGCGAGGGTCGCTGGCACCCGGTGGGCTGCGCGCGTTGCAGCCATACGGGCTACAAGGGCCGCACCGGCGTGTACGAGCTGATGGTGGTCGACGAGACCGTGCGCACGCTCATCCACAACCGCGCCTCGGAGCAGGACCTCGCCGCGGCGGCGCACGCGGCCGGGCTGCGCAGCATGCGCGACGATGGCGAGCGGCTGGTGCGCGCAGGCGTGACCTCGGCCGAAGAGGTCATCCGCGTGACGCGCGACTAGGCGCGGCGTCGACATGCCCGCCTACCGCTTCGAAGCCCTGGACGCGGCCGGCCGCTCACAGAGCGGCTTGCTCGAGGCCGACAACGTCAAGGCGGCGCGCTCGCAGCTGCGCGGCCGCGAGCTCGTGCCGCTGGCGGTGACGCTGGTGACCATGGCCGCCAACGACGCGGCCGCGGCGCGCTTCACGCGGCGCGTCTTCAGCGCCACCGGGCTGGCGGTGTGGACGCGCCAGCTCGCCGGGCTGGTGGGCTCGGGGCTGCCGCTGGAGCGTGCGCTCACGGCGCTGTCCGAGGAGAGCGAGAACCGCCGCCAGCACGAGTTGGTGGCGCACCTGAAGAGCGAGGTCAACGCCGGCAGTTCGTTCGCCCGGGCGCTGTCCACGGCGCCGCGCGAGTTCGACGACGTCTACCGCGCCGTCGTCGCCGCCGGCGAGCAAAGCGGTGCGCTCGGGCCGGTGCTCGAGCGCCTGGCCGACGACCTGGAACAGCAGCAGGCGCTGCGCGGCAAGGTGCTCGGCGCGATGCTTTATCCGGCCATCGTCTCGGTGGTGGCGTTGATCATCGTCATCATCCTGGTGACCTACGTGGTGCCGCAGATCGCCGGCGTGTTCAGCAGTTCCAAGCGTGCGCTGCCGGCGCTCACGGTGGGCATGCTCGCGCTGAGCGCGTTCGTGCGCCACTGGGGCTGGGCGCTCGCGCTGGGGCTGGCCGGCGCCGCTGCCGCCTTCGTGGCGGCGCGGCGCGGCGAGGCCTTCCGCGAGCGCAGCGACGCCGCCTGGCTCCGGCTGCCCTTCGTCGGCCGCCTGGCGCGGGGCTACAACGCGGCGCGCTTTGGCGGCACGCTGGCCATGCTTGCCGGGGCCGGCGTGCCCATCCTCAAGGCCCTGCAGGCCGCGGCGGAGACGCTGGGCAACCGGGCCATGCGCGCCGACGCGCTCGATGCCCTGGTGCAGGTGCGCGAAGGCGCGCCGCTGGCTTCGGCCCTGGCCGGCAAGAAGCGCTTCCCGGGGCTGCTGGCGATGTTCGCGCGCCTGGGCGAGCAGACCGGTCAGCTGCCCGAGATGCTGCTGCGCGCCTCGGGGCAACTCTCCGCCGAGGTGCAGCGCCGGGCGATGGCCGCGGCCACCATCCTCGAGCCGCTGCTCATCGTCGTCATGGGCATCGTCGTCGTGCTCATCATGCTCGCCGTGCTCATGCCCATCATCCAGCTCAACACCTGGGTGAAGTAGGCCCCCCAGCTCGCTGGCGCTCGCCCCCCCCAAGGGGGAGGCCTTTCTCGGGCCGGGGGACCCGGACCCTCGAAAGTGGCTTGACGGTGATCGGAGGCTGCGCCTCGATCAATGCGCTGGCTTGTCGTCGGCGGCGGGCTCGCCCTCGGGCGCCTTGGTGTGCTTGATGAAGACCTGCGCGGCGACGATGCCGATCTCGTAGAGCACGCACATCGGGATGGCCAGCGAGAGCTGCGAGACGACGTCCGGGGGTGTGACCACCGCCGCGACGATGAAGGCGCCGACGATGAAGTAGCCGCGGAACTGGCGCAGTTGCGCCACCGTGACGATGCCCATGCGTGCCAGCACCACCACCGCCACCGGCACCTCGAAGGCGATGCCGAAGACGAGGAAGAGCGTGAGCACGAAGCCGAAGTACTGTTCGATGTCCGGCGCGGCGGTGATCGACGCCGGCGCGAAGGCCTGGATGAAGCGCGACATGGCGGGGATGACGAGCTTGTAGCAAAAGGCCACGCCGACGAGGAAGAGCAGGGTGCTGCTGACCACCAGCGGCAGGACGAGCTTCTTCTCGTGTGCGTACAGGCCCGGCGCGACGAAGGCCCAGAGCTGGTAGAGCACCACCGGCAGCGCCAGCATGAGTGCGGCCATGAGGGTGATCTTCAGCGGCACCAGCACCGGCGAGATGACGTTGGTGGCGATCAGCGTGGCGCCCTTGGGCAGGTGGGCCACCAGCGGCGCGGCGAGCATGTCGTAGAGCCCCGCCGGGCCGGGCCAGAAGAGCAGCACGACGAAGGCCACGGCGATGGCCAGGATGGCGCGGATGAGCCGATCGCGCAACTCGACCAGATGCGAGACGAACGGTGCCTCGGTGCCCTCGAGCTCGTCGCGCTTGTCGCCCTCGCTCATCGAGCCCCCTGGGCGCTGCGCGCCGTCCCCCCGAGGGGGAGCGAGCGCCTTCGGAGCGGCCGTGCGGCGCTCATCGAGCCCCCTGGGCGCTGCGCGCCGTCCCCCCGAGGGGGAGCGAGCGCCTTCGGAGCGGCCGTGCGGCGCTCATCGACCCGCCTTCACGCCCGGCGGCCTGAAGCGCGCCACCCGCGCCGCGCCCGACTGCGCGCGCG
>DYOR01000001.1:0-6476 GCA_020720385.1 Rubrivivax sp. | reverse complement strand
TTCACGCCCGGCGGCCTGAAGCGCGCCACCCGCGCCGCGCCCGACTGCGCGCGCGTGCGCACGCCCTGGCGCTGCTTGTACCACTGCGGCATGGCGCTGCGCTTGACGCGCCACTTCTTCTTCGGGTGGGAGTAGCTCGGCGGCGGCAGCTCCAGCGGCGCCGACCTGCCTTCACCCAGGGGCACGCTGGCGCCGTTCCACTCGGTCTCCAGGTGCTGGCTGACCTGGGTGACCTCGCTGCGCACGGTGTCCTCGACCCCGCGCGCGGCATCCTCGAAGGTGGTCTTCATCTTCTTGAGCTCTTCGAGCTCGATGGAGCGGTTGACCTCGGCCTTCACGTCGGCGACGTAGCGCTGCGCCTTGCCGAACAGGGCGCCCATGGTGCGCGCCACGCGTGGCAGCTTCTCCGGGCCGATGACGACCAGGGCCACGGCGCCGATGAGGGCGATCTTGTCGAAACCGAAGTCGATCATGGGGGGTGCGCGGCCCTGGCCTCGCCGCGGCCGGGGGCCACGTCGCGGGGCAAGGGGTTCAGCTCTTGGTCTTGGCCTCGACGTCCACGGTGTTGCTGCTGTCGGCGCGCTTGGCCGTTGTGACCTGGGCCGGCGGCGCCGCGGGGGTCTCGGCCTCGGGCTCGTTGGCCCCCTTCATGCCGTCCTTGAAGCCGCGCACGGCGCCACCCAGGTCGCTGCCGATGTTGCGCAGCTTCTTGGTGCCGAAGATCATGACGACGACGAGCAAGACGATCAGCCAATGCCAGATGCTGATGGAACCCATGACTTTCTCCTCAGAGCGGAACCCTTGATTCTATGAGCTGCCGCAGGCGCACGGAGTTCAACCCTTGAGCCAGGGCCGCGGACCGCCCATGACGTGCATGTGCAGGTGCGGGACCTCCTGCCGCCCGTCGGCGCCGGTATTGATGAGCGTGCGAAACCCCCCCAGCACGCCGAGCTGGCGCATCAGCCGCGGCGCCATGCCGAGCATGTGCCCGAGCAGCGCATCGTGCTGGGGCCCCACCTCGTACAGGGTGGCGATGTGCATCTTGGGAATCAGCAGCAGATGCACCGGCGCCCAGGGATGGATGTCGTGGAAGGCGACGAGCTCATCGTCCTCGAAGGCCTTCTTCGCCGGGATCTGGCCGGCAACGATCTTGCAGAAGATGCAGTCGGGATCGGCACTCATACGTGCATCGGGCGGCGGTTGTTGAGATTGACCCAGCCGCGCACCACGCGGTACAGGAACCACAGCGAAATCAGGCCCCAGGCGATCCAGCCGGGCACCAAGAACAGCAGCCACATCGGCGCCGTCACGAGGTACAGCCCGGTGGCCCACAGCACGGTGCGGATACGCCACGAGAAGTGCGACTCCTGCCAGGTGCCGCGGGCTTCGTCGCGCTTGACGAGGTCGACGATGAAGGCCACCAGCAGCAACGCCACGCTGGCCTGCATGCCCGGCATCACCGCGCCGACGGCGACGATGGTGTGCAGCAAATAGCTGATGTGCCCGATGGTCATCAGCGAGCCTTCGCGCTCGGGGCTCAGTGTCACGTCTTGTCTCATGTGTCATCTCCTTCGCGTCGTTGCCCCCTGCGCGCCGCAAACTCCTCCAGACCCGAGAGTCCCTCGCGCCGTTCCAACTCGGCGAGCACGTCGGCGGGCTCGAGCTCGAAGGCCGCCAGCGTCACCAGGGTGTGGAACCAGAGGTCGGCAACCTCGGCCACGATGCGCGCGCGGTCGCCGTCCTTGGCCGCCATCACCACCTCGGTGGCTTCCTCGCCCACCTTCTTCAGGATGGCGTCGGTGCCCTTGGAGAACAAGCGCGCCACATAGCTCTTGTCCGGGTCGCCAGTGCGGCGGCTCGCGATGACGGCTGCCAGTCGCGCCAGGGTGTCTGGGGACATGCTCATGGCTTGTGGATGCCTTGCGGGTCCTCGAGCACGGGCTCCACGGCTTGCCACTGCCCGGCCTGCAGCCGCTGGTAGAAGCAGCTGTGGCGGCCGGTGTGGCAGGCGATGGAGGGCTGCGCCGGGTCGTGGCCGAGCGGGGTCACCTCGAGCAGCAGCACGTCGTTGTCGCAGTCCAGGCGGATCTCGTGCACCTGCTGGAAGTGGCCCGATTCCTCGCCCTTGTGCCACAGGCGCTGGCGCGAACGGCTCCAGTACACCGCCTGCCCGCGCTCGGCGGTGGCGGCCAGCGCGTCGCGGTTCATCCACGCGAACATCAGCACGTCGCCCGTGCCGGCCTCCTGCGCGATCACGGGCACGAGCCCGTCGCGATCCCACTTGATGCGGTCCAACCAGTCCATGCGAGCAGTCTAATGGGTGTCTCCGACGAAGCCGCGCTCGTGGGCAAACCAGGCCAGAACCGGCACGGTGCCGGGCAGCACCGGCGCCACGCTCACCGGCAGCACCTGCCAGGACATGCTCTGCCCTTCGCGCATCTCGAACTCGCCCTGCCAGGCGAAGACCTTGCAGAAGTGCAGACGCACGCGGGCGTGGGGGTAGTCCATCAGTTCCACGCGCCAGGGCTGGGCCGGGCCGATGGTGATGCCCAGCTCCTCGAAGAGCTCGCGCCGCAGCGCCTGCTCGATGTTCTCGCCGGCTTCGACCTTGCCCCCCGGGAACTCCCAGTGGCCCGCATAGACCTTGCCCGGCGGCCGCGAGGTGAGGAGGAAGCGGCCGTCGGCGTCGAGCAGCACGCCCACCGCGACGTCCACCGGACGGCGCGGCTCCTGCTGCTCGACGTCCACCGGACGGCGCTCAGCCGCCATGCCGGCCGGCGTAGTCGCGTGCGAACTGCTGCGCCACGCGGCCCGAGCGCGAGCCGCGCTCCAGCGCCCACACCAGCGCGGCCTGGCGCGCTGCGGCGATGGCCTCGGGCGCGACGCCAAAGTGACGCAGCCACTGGGCGACGATCTCCAGGTATTCGTCCTGCGAGAACGGGTAGAAGCTGATCCACAGCCCGAAGCGCTCGGAGAGCGAGATCTTCTCCTCCACCACCTCGCCAGGGTGGACTTCGCCATCCTCGCCGTGCTGCACGCTGAGGTTCTCCTTCATGTACTCGGGCAGCAGGTGGCGGCGGTTGCTCGTGGCGTAGATGAGCAGGTTGTCGCTGGCCTGCGCCACCGAGCCGTCGAGCACGCTCTTCAGCGCCTTGTAGCCGGGCTCGCCCTCGTCGAAGCTGAGGTCGTCGCAAAAGACGATGAAGCGCTCGGCGCGTGGCGCCACCAGGTCCACCAGGTCGGGCAGGTCCACCAGGTCGGTCTTGTCGACCTCGATGAGACGCAGGCCTTGCGGCGCGAACTCGTTGAGAACGGCCTTGATGAGCGAGCTCTTGCCGGTGCCGCGCGCGCCGGTGAGCAGCACGTTGTTGGCCCCGTGCCCGGCGACGAACTGCGCGGTGTTGCGCACCAGGCGTTGCTTCTGCGGCTCGACCTCCTTGAGGTCGCCCAGGGTGATGGTGGCCACGTGGCGCACCGGCTCCAGCACCCCGGCGCGGCCCAGTCCGGCGCGGTGGCGGTAGCGCCAGGCCACGGAGGCATTCCAGTCGGGTGCGGCGGCGGCCTGCGGCAGCACGGCCTCGAGCCGCGCCAGCACCGACTCGGCGCGCCGGAGCAGGGACTCGAGCGGCGTGCCCATGCCGCGTGCCTCAGGCCGAGGTCAGGCGTTGCAGCGCGGGTTCGAGGTGCTCGGTGGGCAGCCGCTTGAAGCCCGAACGGGCGTAGCGCTGCAGCCGGCCCAGCACCAGCGCCGTGAGGGCCGACGCCAGCGCCTGCGCATCGACCGTCGGCGTGGCCGAGCCGGTGGCCTCGGCGGCCGCGCGCAGGCTCTGCCGCAGCTGCGATTCCAGGCGGTCGAAGAACTGGTTCATGCGCGCCGACAGGCGTTCGTGCTCGAAGACCAGCGCGTCGCCCACCATGACGCGCGTCATGCCCGGGTTGCGCTCGGCAAACTGCAGCAGCACGAGGACCATCTTGCGCGCCTGCTCGGCAGCGCTCGTCTCGCGCTCGGTGATCTGGTTCAGGAGCGTGAAGACGCTCGTCTCGATGAACTCGATGAGCCCCTCGAACATCTGTGCCTTGCTCGCGAAGTGGCGGTACAGCGCCGCCTCGCTCACCGCCAGCCGCGCGGCCAGGGCCGCGGTGGTGATGCGCTCGGCCCCCGGCTGCTCGAGCATGCGTGCCAGCGTCTGCAGAATCTGCACGCGGCGCTCGCCGGGGCGCGGGCGTTTGCGCGTGGGCGGGGTCGGCGTGACGCCGTCGTCCTGGGCCTCGACCGCGGGCGATGCTTCGGGTGAATCGGACATCGGGGCGGGAGTGCGGGCGACGGGCTCTGAAGGCTACGGCGCAAGGATTCTGGCACACGGCCTGTGGGGCTTTGCGTGCAGGTAAACACTGACACACTCCGCTCCGCGCGCCTCGCCGCGGCGGCTCACCCCAGCTGGCGCAGGTGGCGGATACGCCGGTCCACGTAGGCCGGGCGGCGGCAGTGCCCGGGGCCACCGGGGGCGGTGCGCAGCCAGCGCTGCATCCACACCGTGTGCATGCCGATGCGGTGGGCGGCCTTCTGGTGCACCAGCGTGTCCTCGACGAGCACGCAGCGCGAGGGCGGCACGCGCAGCCGCGCGGCCAGGGCGCGCAGCATGCGCGCGTCGGGCTTGGGCCGCAGCTCGCCGAACATGCGCATGTCCTCGATCGAAAGCAGGCCGTCGAAGAGGTGGGCGATGCCGAGCACGCCGAGCACGCGCGCGGCGTAGGCGGCCGGCGCGTTGGTCAGGATGTACTTGCGCCCGCGCAGTCGCGCCAGTGCCGCCAGGTCGGCCGCGTGGCCGCGCACGCGTTGTTCCAGGCCGGGCAGGGCGTGCGTGTGGTGCAGGAAGTGCGCCGCCTGCACGCCGTGGTGGCGCACCAGCCCGAGCAGCGTGGCGCCGTAGCGCAGCCAGTAGCGCCGGCGCAGCACGTCGGACTGCGCCGGCGTGATGCCCAGGTGGCGCACGATGTACTCGCCCATGGCCACGCGCAATTCGCCCATAGCTGCGTGCGTGGCGTCGTGCAGCGTGTCGTCGAGGTCGAAGAGCCAGACCGGATGCGCCACGGCCTCAGTGCGACCGGATCATGGTGCCGTAGGCCTGGTCGGTGAGGATCTCCAGCAGCAGGGCGTGCGGCACGCGGCCGTCGATGATGTGCACGGCGTTGACGCCGCTCTTGGCGGCGTCGAGCGCGCCGCTGATCTTGGGCAGCATGCCGCCGCTGATGGTGCCGTCGGCGAAGAGCTCGTCGATCTCGCGCGCGCTCAGGTCGGTGAGCAGCTCGCCGGCCTTGTTCAGCACCCCTGGGGTGTTGGTCAGCAGCAGCAGCTTCTCGGCCTTGAGCACCGTGGCGAGCTCGGCGGCGACGAGGTCGGCGTTGATGTTGTAGCTCTCGTTCTTCTCGCCGAAACCGATCGGGCTGATCACCGGGATGAACTGGTCGTCCTGCAGCGCCTTGACCACGCCCGGGTCGATGGCCGTGATCTCGCCCACCTGGCCGAGGTCGTGCACCTTGGTCGGGTCGTCCTTGTCGGTCATCTTCATCTGGTGCGCGCGGATCAGGCCACCGTCGCGCCCGGTCAGGCCCACGGCCTTGCCGCCGGCGGCGTTGATGAGGCCGACGATGTCTTGCTGCACCTCGCCGGCGAGCACCCACTCGACGACTTCCATGGTCTCCTCGTCGGTGACGCGCATGCCCTGGATGAAGGTGCCCTTCTTGCCGATCTTGGCCAGGGCGTCGTCGATCTGCGGCCCGCCGCCGTGCACGACGATGGGGTTCATGCCCACCAGCTTGAGCAGCACCACGTCCTCGGCGAAGTCGGCCTGCAGCGCCGGGTCGGTCATGGCGTTGCCGCCGTATTTGATGACCAGGGTCTTGCCGTGGTAGCGGCGGATGTAGGGCAGCGCCTGGGCCAGGATCTCGGCCTGGTCGCGCGGGGTGATGTGGGACAGGTCGGGATCGGCGCTTGTGCTCACTGGGGTACCTCCGGGCTGCGCCGGCATTGTAGGAAACGCGCCGCGGCGATCTGCGGCACACTGCGCCCGGCGGCCACGACGTGGGCGCACCATGGGGCAGGCACCCGACGAAGGAGAGCGCGATGAAGCGATGGATGGGCAGGAGCCTGGTCGGCCTGGGCGCCGCGCTGGTGGTGCTGGGCGCCGCCGCACAGGGCGGCAGTGCCAGCGGGGAGGTGACCAAGCTCGACAAGGCCGCGGGCCGGCTCACCCTCAAGCATGGCGAGATCAAGAACCTGAACATGCCGCCGATGACCATGACCTACCGGGTGAAGGAGCCGCGCCTGCTCGACGAGCTGAAGGTCGGCGACCGCGTGCGCTTCGCCGCCGAGCGCGTCGACGGCCAGTACACCGTCACCGCGCTGAGCAAGGCCCCCTGAGCTGCCGCCCGCGGACGTCGCCTGGGCGACGCGGATGCGCCGGCGCGGCCGCTAG
>DYOR01000181.1 GCA_020720385.1 Rubrivivax sp. | reverse complement strand
GGGCATGCGGTGCGCTGGGTGCAGACCCCGGCGGGCATGGAGACCCGCCTCAACGGGGTGCTGATCGACCGCTACGCCGACCAGGAGAAGGCCGGCTACCCGACCCTGTGCAAGGGCCGCTTCCAGGTCGCCGATGCGACCTACTATGCCCTGGAAGAGCCGACCAGCCTGAACACCCTGGAACTGCTGCCGGAGATGGCCCGCATCGGCATCGCCGCCATCAAGATCGAGGGCCGCCAGCGCAGCCCGGCCTATGTGGCCCAGGTCACCCAGGTATGGCGTGCGGCCATAGACGCGGTCAAGCGCGCCCCGGCCACCTTCCAGCCCACGCCGGCCTGGATGGCGGCCCTGAACAAGGTCTCAGAGGGCAGCATGCACACCCTGGGCGCCTACAACCGCCCCTGGAAATGACCATGCAGCTCGCCCTGGGCCCCCTCCTCTACTACTGGTCCCGCGAGGACACCCTGGCCTTCTACGCCTCGGCCGCGGACTGGCCGGTGGACATGGTCTATCTGGGCGAGACGGTCTGCTCCCGGCGTAATCTGCTGCGCCTGCCGGACTGGCTGGACCTGGCGCAGGCGCTCAGCACCGCGGGCAAGGCCGTGGTGCTCTCCAGCCAGGCCCTGATCGAGTCCGAGTCGGACCTCAAGACCCTGCGCAGGCTGGTGGACGACGGGCGCTTCCTGGTCGAGGCCAACGAGTGGGGGGCGGTGCGCCTGCTGGCCGCCCGGGGCGCGCCCTTCGTGGCCGGGGCGACCCTCAATGCCTACAACCCGGAGACCCTGGCCCTGCTCGGGGAGACCGGTGCGATCCGCTGGGTGCCACCGGTGGAGATGCCCCAGGCCATGCTGGTGGCCATGCCGGTGCCCGCCGGGATGCAGACCGAGGTCTTCGCCTATGGGCGCCTGCCGCTCGCCTACTCGGCCCGCTGCTTCACCGCCCGGCACTACAACTTACAGAAGGACGACTGCCGTTTCCGCTGCCTGGATCACCCGGACGGCCTGGTCCTCAACACCCGGGAGGGTCAGCCCTTCCTTGCCATCAATGGCATCCAGACCCAGTCCGCCCAGGTCTTGAGTCTCGCCCACCGACTGGGGGAACTGCGTTCCGCCGGGGTGGACGTGCTGCGCCTTTCGCCCCAGTACCGCCACATGGGGCGGGTCGTGGCCCTGTTTCGCGCCCTGCTGGACGGCGACCTGGACCCGGCCGCGGCCCCCGCCGACCTGGACCGCCTCATGCCTGGGGCCCCCTGCGACGGCTATTGGCTCGGCCAGGCGGGCATGGCCTACTCCCCGACTACCGCGATTCGGTGACACCCATGAAGCTCCCCGCCTTCCCCGCCCCCCTGGCCCGACTGGTCGGCGCCCTGCCCGCCTACCCGGGCTCGCTGGCCTTCGCCGCCGCCTGCAACCTCGCCGCCTGGCCGTCGCTGCGCGAACTGGACTGGACCCCGGCCCTGGACCGACACCTGTGCGTGCGGGTCCTGGACCTGGGGCTCCGGTTCCACTTCTCCCTGGCCGGGGACGGCTTCCATGCCGAACGCGACGGGCCCGCCGCCGTCACCTTCAGCGCCACGGCCCAGGACCTGGCCCGGCTCGCCCTGCGCCTGGAGGACCCGGACACTCTGTTCTTCGACCGGCGGCTGCGCATCGAGGGCGACACGGACCTGGGCCTGTGGCTCAAGAACACCCTGGACGCTGTGGATCTGGACAGGGCCACCGAGGCCATGCCCCTGGGGGTGGGGGCACTGGTCAAGCGGCTGCGACGCTGGGCGGAGCCATCGTCAAGCGCGCCTATGCCCCTGTGAGTCACAATGCCGAGCGCCGACACCTGCGCACCGTCATGGGGGAACTGATCTGACTATTAACCACATCTCAGCCTCGCCGCGGAGGCAGCCAGGGCCGGATACAGAGCGGAAAGGCTGGTGAAACCTACCCCCACCACGACCGATGGGGCAAGGGCAGATGATCGAGGCGGGTGTTGGCAAGCTGTGCGGGCGAGCGCTGAGTGGGGCGGACCTGGAGGCGATCCGGCGGGCGATTCTGGAAGCCTACCTGATCCAGTCGAACCAGGGGGTCTTGGGCGCGCTCGGCTTCGGAGCGGCGGCCTGGAAGGTGGCCGCGCGCGACCGATGGATCGGCTGGGAGCGCCCTGCGCGCGAGGCCCATCCGGTGCGGGTGCTCAACAACGCCCGCTTCCTCATCCTGCCCTGTTGTCAAACCGCTTGCCTGAGCCTTCTGTCGATGGTACGGTCCCCCTCAATCCAACCGTCGTGCGGTTGAAACTCCTATCCCTCAAGGTTGCCGACAGAACCGAGGAGGCATTGTTTGAATACCTTTGTGATTGCCCGCCGCTTAATCGAAGGACGCCTTGGAACATTCCAGGGCGGGGATAGGGCATCTTGACAAAGTGGGTGTTAGAGGGTTTTTTCGGGAGCAATGGCGATACGCTGCAACGCCTGCCCCTGAACCAGTTTCCAGCCAAGATAGGGCGTGATGCCCGCCTGGCTCTGGCCATCGATCATTCCGAGATTTCCCGCTATCACGCCGAGTTTTTCACCGAACGGGGCGAGCTGTTCTTGCGTGATCTGGGGAGTACCAATGGTACCTTCGTGAACTATCAGCGGCTGTATGGCAAGGTGGCCCTGCGCCATGGCGATGTCATCCACTTTGCCAGTTATGAAGTGCGTGTGCTGGAAGAAATGGATAAGGATAAGGACATGGATGGCGCCACCATGACCATGATGAGCGACATGCCACTGGGCAACAAGCTGCCTACCGGCTTGAACGAATTGCAGATTTTGCTGAATGAGCGAGCGGTCCGTGCCGAATTTCAACCCATAGTAGGACTCGATGGAGCCCTGTTCGGTTATGAGGTACTGGGCCGGGGCAGTCGCGGCGACCTGCCGGCGAGTCCTCGCGAGCTGTTTCGTATTGCCGAAAGCATGCCCGGCAAGGATGTCCAGTTGTCCGCGTTGATGCGTGATGTGGGAGTGGCCCAGGGTTATTCCCAGTCCAGAACCGCGCGCCTGTTCGTGAATACGCACCCTGCGGAATTGAAAAACACCCTCCAACTGCTGGCCACCATGCAGCGCTTACGGAATCTCTACCCCGAGTTGTCGATGGTGCTGGAAATCCATGAAGACGCCATCACCGATGTCAAGCGGATGAAACGGGTTGCCGATGAGTTGACCGCCATGCACATAGATCTCGCCTATGATGATTTTGGGGCCGGCCAGGCACGGCTGATGGAAATGGTTGAGGTGCGCGTGAAGTATGTGAAATTTGATATTTCCCTGATCCGATGCCTGCACAAAGCAGGCAAGGCCAAGCAGAAAATGGTGGCAACATTGGTAGCAATGACCAAGGGTATGGGCATACAGGCGGTGGCGGAAGGGGTGGAGTTCCCGGAAGAGTTTGAAGTCTGCAAGAGGATGAACTTCGACCTTCTGCAAGGTTATTACATCGGCAAGCCGCGTCCGCTGCTTGACTACAGGAATCCCGTTAGGCCGATGCGCAGGCTTTGGGGCTTGTTGAACTCAATCGTTCAGGTGGAAGGAAAAGACCAGAAGTCATAAAAACAGGGAAAATGCAGTCACAGCCCTTTCTTTGTCGTCGCTCTTGTTTAAATCGGGCTCGGGGAGTAACCCGTATTCTTGCTGCCGCTTAGGCCCAAGTTTGTGTTCTCTGTTGGCCGCCTGGTTTGCTCTGGCTCCCACGCTCCAGTGTGGGCGCGGATTGTGACCATGCAGATCGCCCTGGGCCCCCTCCTCTACTACTGGTCCCGGGAGGACGCCCTGGCCTTCTACGCCGGGTTGGCGGACTGGCCGGTGGACATGGTCTATCTGGGAGAGACGGTCTGCCCCCTGCAGACCCAGTCCGCCCAGGTCCTGAGCCTCGCCCACCGTCTGGGGGAGATGGAATCCACCGGGGTGGACCTGGAGACGGCCGCCGCGGCCATGCCCCTGGGCATGGAGGCCCTGGTCCTGCGCCTGCGAGGCTGGGCCCTGCCTTAGGGCAGACCCCCGGCGCGACACGGGGGACCCGGTTGCCGGCAGGATGCAGGCGTCCCCGGGGCGGGCGCCGGCGCCCTGACGCCTGGGCCTGGGAACGGTATATGATCCGGTCTCCCGCAACCACCAACCCCGAACCCACAGGATCAGGCACCATGACCCTTAGCACCCCCATCGCCGCCCTCCTCTCCCTGCTGCTCATCGGCCCGGCCCTGGCCGAGGAGCCGGTGGCCATGAGCATCGCCGACCTCTACAAGGACAAGGCCGCCCTGGCCGGCAAGCAGGTGACCCTGCACGGCAAGGTCGTGAAGGTGAACAACCAGATCATGAACCGCAACTTCCTGCACCTGCAGGACGGCACCGGCGACGCGGCGGCCGGCACCCACGACGTCACCCTCACCAGCGAGGCCACCGCGGCCAAGGGCGCCGAGATCACCGTCACCGGCACCGTCGCCGTGGACGTGGACTTCGGCTCCGGCTACAGCTACCCGCTGTTGGTGGAGAAGGCCACCATCGCCGGGGCCAAGTGACCCCGCCGGGGGCGCGCCACCCGGTAGGCGCCCCGGCCAGCTCCACTGCGCCCTCGGCCAGCCGAGGGACCTACCCCGACGGCCGACCAGCACCATAAATCCAGTTGAAAGACGAATAGATTTCGCATATACAAGAACCCTCTAATACTTAGGCTCTGTCTGCATTAGCTGTTGGGGATGGCCAAGTCACTGAAGTGGCGGGT
>DYOR01000180.1 GCA_020720385.1 Rubrivivax sp. | reverse complement strand
CCGCCAGCGGCGGCGCGGTGTGAGGATGGGGTTACCAGAACTTCCACCACGGCTTGGCGCGCGCGGCGAGCTTGCCATCGAGGAAGGCGCTGTCCGGGAAGTTCTTGCGCAGCACGCGTTCGGCGTCGTCGCGCAGCGCGTCGAGCTGCAGCTTGTCGTAGCTCTGCACCATGATGTGCAGCGCCTCTTCGATCGCCGGGGAGCCCTGGAACTCGGCCACCGCCTGCTGTGCGCGATTGGCCGCCGCCACGTAGGCGCCGCGGCGGAAGTAGTACGAGGCCACGTGCACCTCGTAGGCGGCGAGCGAATTGACGATGAAGTTCATGCGCTGGCGCGCATCCGGGGCGTAGCGTGAGTTCGGGAACTGGTCCACCAACTGCTTGAAGGACTGGTAGGCATCGCGCGCGGCGCGCTGGTCGCGCTCGGCCAGGTCCTGGCCGAACAGGCCACTCAGCAGGCCCAGGTCGCCGTTGAAGTTGATCACCCCGCGCAGGTACAGCGCGTAGTCGAACGCCGGGCTGGAGGGGTTGAGCTTGATGAAACGGTCCACCACCGACAGCGCCGTGGCGCGTTCACCGCTGCGCCAGTTGAGGTAGGCCATGTCCAGCAGCGCCTGCTGCGAGAGCAGCGAGCCGGCGGCCAGGCCCTCGACGCGCTCGAGCGTCTTGATGGCGCGTTCGTTGGCGCCAGACTCCATGTCTTCGCGCGCCTCTTTGTACAATCGCTCCGCCGTGCCAGGAGCCGATTCGTCCTTGGGGGCCGTGCCGCAGCCCGCCAGTTGCAGCGAGAGTGCCAGCAAGGCCCACAGCGCAGCGCGCCACATCAGGGAAACGGTCATCGCGAATGGTGCCGGACGTTCAAGGGAGCGCGGATTATAGGGAGCCCTTCGCGGGCGACGCACCGGGGGTGGAGTTCGATGCGCCCACCGAGCATGAGGTGCGCAGTGCCAGCGTCAGCCCCGAGCAGCATGGCGAGCGGCTCGACAAGCTGCTCGTGACCTTGGCCGGCGAGTTCTCGCGCAGCCACCTCCAGCACCTCATCGACCGCGGGCACGTGCAGCTCGACGGTGTCACCATCGCCAGCGCCTCGCGGCGCGTGCGCGCCGGCCAGGTGGTGCGCATCGAGCTCGTGCCCACCGAGGAGAGCCTGGCCTTTCGGCCGCAGCCCATGGCGCTCGTGCGGCTCTACGAGGACGAGCACCTGCTCGTGCTCGACAAGCCTGCCGGGCTGGTGGTGCACCCGGCCGCAGGCCACTGGTCGGGCACCCTGCTCAACGGGCTGCTGGCGCATCACGCGCTCGCCGCCACCCTGCCGCGGGCGGGCATCGTGCACCGCCTGGACAAGGACACCTCCGGCGTGATGATGGTGGGCAAGACCCTGCCTGCGGTGACCGCGCTCGTGCGCGACATCGCGGCGCGGCGCGTGCACCGGCGCTACCTTGCGCTGGCCGACGGAGAGCCCGCGCAGCGCGAGTTCACCATCGAAGCCCCCATCGGCCGCGACCCGGCGGTGCGCGTGCGCATGGCCGTCGTGATGGGCGCCAGGCCGGCGCGCACCGATGTGCGCTGTCTCGCCACCGCGGGCGGCATCAGTGCCCTGAGCTGCACGCTGCACAGCGGGCGCACGCACCAGATCCGTGTGCACCTCGCCTGGCGCGGGTTGCCCCTGGTGGGCGACGCCCTGTATGGGGGCCGACCGCAGCTGGGCATGGCGCGGCAGGCGCTGCACGCCACCGAGCTGAGGCTGCAGCACCCGATCAGCGGCGTGGCGTTGGCCTTCAACTGCGCGCCGCCGGCGGACTTCGCCGCGGCCTGGGCCCAGGTGGCGGGGGCGACCACGGGTTGACGCGCAGTGCGCGTGGCCGGGCCCGGGCTACAATGCGGCCCGATCGCAGCGCTGCGGGCACCCAGACGTGCCGCGCCTGTTCGACATGACTCCCCTTGCCGGCGCGGCCGGCAGCGTGGGAACCCCCGCGCCGCAGGCCCTTGGCCACGCGCAGTTCCAGTGCCCCAGTGCCGGACCCCCGGATGAAACTCCAGTTCACCGCCGCGGCGGTGGCCCACCCCAGGTGCAGGCCATGAATACAGCTCAGGCCAAACGCGTCCTCGAGACCGCGCTCATCTGCGCGACCGAGCCCCTGCCCCTGGGCGAGATGCGCGCCCTGTTCGATGGCGAGGTCGGCAGCGACACCTTGCGCCGGCTGCTCGACGAGCTGTGCCAGGACTGGGAAGAGCGCGGCGTCGAACTCGTTGCGCTGGCCAGTGGCTGGCGCTTCCAGAGCCGTCCGGAGATGCGGCCCTACCTGGACCGCCTGCATCCGGAGAAGCCGCCGCGCTATTCGCGTGCCGCACTCGAGACCCTGGCCATCGTCGCCTATCGCCAGCCGGTGACGCGCGGTGACATCGAGGACATCCGCGGCGTGACGGTGAGCAGCCCGATCGTCAAGCAGCTCGAGGACCGCGGCTGGATCGAGGCCATCGGCTACCGCGAGGCCCCGGGCCGCCCGGCGTTGTATGCGACGACGCGCCAGTTCCTCGACGATCTGGGGCTGTCCAGCCTCGACCAGCTGCCGCCGATCGCCGCCTCGCTAGCCCCGGCCCAGGGCGCGCAGGCGCTGGCGGCGCTCGACACCGAGCCCTCGCTCCTGGGGGACGGCCAGGGATCACTGCCCCTGGATGTCGATGCGGCCGCCGACCCCGTGCCCGAGGTCTCGCTTTCCGATCCCGATCCCGACCCCGATCCCACCTCGCCTGCTGCCCCGGCCCCCGTGGCGTCGCCTGACCCCCTCACTTCCACCGACCCCGCCGCATGAACGCACAAGACGCCGACCCGTTGCCGCCCGAGGTTTCTGCCGCCGATGCCGGCGGCGACGCCGTGGCGGACAAACCCAAGCGTCGCCGCACGCCACGCAAGGCGGCCGCGCCAGCCGACGCGCCCGCGGCCGAAAACCTGAGCCAGGGCGAGCCGGCGCTTGCGGCGCCGCTCGAGCTGCCCGCCGCTGTGCCGGTGCAGCCACCGCACGTTGCGGCGGCCGAGGCGCTGGGCGCGGCAGTGAGCGAGGCCGGTGGTGACGCGCCTGCCGCGGCGACGAACGCAGGCCCCACCGGCGAAGACAGACCCGCAGGCGCACGGCGCGGTCGCAACCGGCGCCGCGGCCGCCGCGGCGGGGACCGGGCACGCGAGGCGCGCCCCGAGGGCCAAGGCGAGGGCGAGGGCGGGGGCGGGACCCCCGATGACACGGCGGCGGCTGCGCCGCCCAAGCCGCCGGCGCCCGACGTGGGCGAGGTGTTCGCCACGCTGCTGTCGGGTGAATTCGATGCCGAGACACCGGTCGCGGCGGACGATGTGCCGGCCCTTGCCGAGGAGGAGGCGGCGCCCAAGCGCGTCCTCGCCGCGGACCCCGACGCGCCCAAGCTGCACAAGGTGCTGGCGCAGGCCGGCGTGGGCTCGCGCCGCGATCTCGAGCAGATGATCGTCGAGAACCGCGTCACCGTGAACGGCGAGGTGGCGCACACCGGCCAGCGCATCTCGTTCGGCGACCGCATTGCCATCGACGGCAAGCCGGTGCGCTACCGCATCGCGCCGCCACCGCCGCGCGTGCTCGCCTACCACAAGCCCGCTGGCGAGGTGGTCACGCACGACGACCCGCAGCAGCGCCCGACCGTGTTCCGTCGCCTGCCGCGCCTGGCGCAAGGCAAGTGGCAATCGGTGGGCCGGCTGGACATCAACACCGAGGGCCTCTTGCTCTTCACCAACTCGGGCGAACTGGCCAACCAGCTCATGCACCCGCGCTTCGGCGTGGAGCGCGAGTACGCGGTGCGCTCGCTCGGCGTGCTCGCGGAGGACGCCAAGGCCCGGCTGCTCGAAGGCGTGGAGATCGAGGGCCAGCGCTGCGGCTTCAAGAGCATCGAGGACGGCGGCGGCGAGGGCGTCAACCACTGGTACCGGGTGGTCATCACCGAGGGCCGCAACCGTGAGGTGCGCAAGCTCTTCGAGGCCGTGGGCCACGCGGTGAGCCGGCTCATCCGCATCCGCTACGGCTCGGTGGTGCTGCCGCGCGGGCTCAAGCGCGGCGTGTGGGTCGACCTCGACGACACCGACCTGCGCAACCTGCGCCGGCTGGCCAGCGGGCCGCGGCCCGAGGTTCCGCGCGAAGCCGACGCCGGTCCGCGCCGCGGCCGCAATCGCCGCGCGGGCAAGCGCCCGCCCGAGGACGCGGACCGTGCGCCGCGCAGCGAGCGTGGCGATGCCCCATTCGCCGAGCCGCGCGAGCCCCGGCCCCCGCGCCCGCCACGCGAACCGCGCCCGCCGAGACCCGATGCGGGCGAGGGCGGCGCCATTCCCAACCCGCTGCAGCAGACCTTCGACAAGCGCGCCATCCAGCAGGAGCGTGCGCTGCGCCGCGAGATGCCCGAGGACGGGCCCATCCCCAACCCGCTGCAGCAGACCTACGACAAGCGCGCCTTGCAGCGCGACCGCCAGCCGCAGCGCGAGATACCCGAGGACGGCCCCATCCCCAACCCGCTGCAACAGACCTACGACAAGCGCTTTGCCCACGGTTCGGGCGCCGGCGGCGGAACCGGTGGCGGGGCCCGCGGCCGCGCGCGCGGCCCGGGCCAGGGGCAGCCGCGCAAGGGTGGCAACAACGGGGCCAATCGCCCGCCGGACCCGATGCAGACCTCGGTGGGCTACATCGGCGCCGACGCGCTGCGCCGCAAGAGCGGCGGGCGCGGCGGTCCGCGGCGCTCCGGCGGGGGGG
>DYOR01000179.1 GCA_020720385.1 Rubrivivax sp. | reverse complement strand
TCGTCCTCGCCGACGGCTGGAACCTGCTGCTGGGCTCGCTCGCAGCGTCCTTCGTGACATGAAGCCCCCAAGCTCGCTGGCGCTCGCTACCCCCCGAGGGGGCCGTCCGCCGATGGCCCGGCGAAGCCGGTTCCATGGCGGGATGCTTGATCAAGGACCCCGCCTGGCTGGCCAAAGAGATTGACATGGATGCACAACAGGTTCTCGCGCTCGGCCAGGAGGGGCTCACGCTGCTGCTCATGGTCGCGGCGCCGCTGCTGCTGGTGGTGCTCGTCGTCGGCCTGGTGGTGAGCATCTTCCAGGCCGCCACGCAGATCAACGAGGCCACGCTGAGCTTCGTGCCCAAGGTGGTGGCCGCGGTGGCGGTGATGGGCATTGCCGGGCCGTGGATGGTGGCCACGCTGGTGCAGTACATCCAGCGCACGCTGCAGGCCATTCCGGGCGCTGTGGGCTGATGGCCCCCCCCCGGAGCGCCAAGGGCGCTCCCCCCCAGGGGGGCGCCGCCAGCGGCCCGGCAAAGCCGGTTCCGCGGCGGCCGCTTGGTGGGGTGCTGCGGCGGTGATCACCTTCACGGAATCCCAACTGCTGGCCTGGGTCACGCCGCTGCTGTGGCCCTTCCTGCGCGCGCTGGCGCTGTTCGCGGCGCTGCCCGTGCTGGGCACGCGCACCGTGCCCATGCAGGTGCGCATCGGCCTGGCCGCGTTCATCGCCATCGCCGCGCAGGACGGGCTGCCCGCCATGCCCGTGGTGGCACTCGCCTCGCCGCTGGCCCTCATGCTGCTGCTGCAGCAGGTGGTCATCGGCGTGACGCTGGGTTTCGCGGTGCGCCTGGTCTTCGCCGCGGTGGAATTCGCCGGCGAGATCATCGGCCTGCAGATGGGCCTGAACTTCGCCGGCTTCTTCGACCCCGTCTCGGCGGGCGCAGCCACCGCCACGAGCCGGCTCTTCGGCACCACCGTGGCCTGGCTCTTCATCGTCATCAACGGCCACCTGCTGGTCATCGCCGCGCTGGCGCAGAGCTTCGCCGCGTTCCCCGTGGCGCCCGATCCCTTCGCCTTCCTGCACCAGGTGCAGCCGCAGCGCTGGGGCGGCGAGATCTTCGCCATCGGCCTGTGGATCGCCCTGCCCCTGGTGACCATGCTGCTCTTCGTCAACATCTCGCTCGGCGTGATCACGCGCGTGGCCCCGCAGATCAACATCTTCGCCGTGGGCTTCCCGGTGACCCTGGGCGTGGGCCTGCTCGGCCTGGTGCTCACGCTGCCGCTCATGCAGCAGCCGTTCACGATGGCGCTGGAGCGCTTGCTCGAGCACTTCCGCTGATGAGGTAACCTGCGCTCATGGTCGACGCCATCGCCCATGCCGCGTTGCTCGCCGGCGCCACCGGCCTGGTCGGCCATGCGCTGGCCGCGCAATGGGCCGGTCCCGGCGACCTGCACCTGCTGGTCAGGCGCCGGCTCGCCGCCCCGGGTGCGCGTGTCCGCGTGCGCGTGGTCGATTTCGCCGCCCTGACGCCCCTGCCAGCGGCCGAGTCCGCGTTCTGCTGCCTGGGCACGACGATCAAGCAGGCCGGCTCGCGCGAGGCCTTCCGTGCGGTGGACTTCGACGCCGTGCTCGCCTTCGCGCACGCCGCCCGCGCCGCCGGCGTGCGCCGCTTCGCCGTCGTCTCGGCGCTGGGCGCCCACTCCGGCTCGCGCAACTTCTACCTGCGCGTCAAGGGCGAGATGGAAGAGGCCCTGGGCACGCTGGGCTTCGAGCAGTTGGTGATCGTGCGGCCTTCGCTGCTTTTCGGCAACCGCGCCGCGCTGGGGCAGCCCGCACGCCTGGGCGAGGTGCTCACGCTGGCGCTGACGGCGCCGCTGGCGCCCCTCATCCCGCGCGCCTGGCGGCCCATTGCCGGGGCGGCGGTGGCGCGCGCCATGGTCCTTGCGCTGGCGCACGCGCAGCCCGGCCGGCGCGTGATCGAATCGGCCGAACTCCTGGAGATGGGCCAGTGAAGCTCCAATTCCTCGGCGCCGCCGACGGTGTCACCGGTTCGCGCCACCTGGTGGACACGGGGCTGTCGCGCATCCTGCTCGATTGCGGACTCTTCCAGGGCTGGAAGCTGCACCGTGAGCGCAACTGGGAAATGCCCGAGGCACTCGAGCAGGTCGACGCGGTGGTCCTCAGCCACGCCCACCTGGACCACAGCGGCTGGCTGCCGGCGCTGGTGAAGCGCGGCTACCGTGGCCCGATCTACGCCAGCCCCGCCACCTGTGCGCTGGCCCAGGTGCTGCTGCTCGACAGCGCCCACCTGCAGGAAGAGGACGCGCGGCGTGCCAACCGCTACGGCTACTCGCGCCACGAAAAGGCCTTGCCGCTGTATACGCGCGCCGACGCCTTGCGCGCCCTGTCGCAGTTCG
The DNA here is from genome assembly GCA_020720385.1 of Rubrivivax sp. Taxonomy (GTDB): domain Bacteria; phylum Pseudomonadota; class Gammaproteobacteria; order Burkholderiales; family Burkholderiaceae_C; genus Rubrivivax. Next base: position 2,378 of record DYOR01000179.1, on the reverse strand, counting down.
TGCCCCTGCCGCCAGGCCAGGAGCTGAAGATCGGCCGCAGCACCGTGCGCCTGACGCCGGTGGGGCACCTGCTGGGCGCCTGCGCGGTGCAACTCACCGAACCCGGGCCGGGCGGGCTGCGGCTGGTGTTCTCCGGCGACCTGGGCCGCAGCAACGACCTCCTCATGCCACCGCCCGAGACCATCGCGCGCGCCGACGTGATGATCGTCGAGTCCACCTACGGCAACCGCGTGCACCCGGGACAGGACGGCGCCGCGGCGCTGGCCGAGATCGTCAACCGCAGCGTGCAGCGCGGCGGCTCGGTGCTGCTGCCGTCCTTCGCCGTGGGCCGCGCGCAGGCGCTCATGCTCGTGCTGCAGCGGCTGCGCCGCAGCGGCGCGATCAGCGACGCCGTCCCGATCTTCCTCGACAGCCCGATGGCGCAGGAAGCCACCGCGCTGTATCGCAAGTTCGGCTCCTTGCTGCGCGTGGCGCCGCGCGAGCTGCGCGGCCTGTGCGACGGCGTGCGCATGGTGACCACGGTGCAGCAGTCGATGCGCCTGGCCGCCTCACGCTACCCGGCGATCGTCATCTCGGCCAGCGGCATGGCCACCGGCGGGCGCGTGCTGCACCACCTCAAGGCGCGTGCGCCGGACGAGCGCAACGCGGTCGTCTTCGCCGGCTTCCAGGTCGGCGGCAGCCGGGGTGCCAAGCTGGTGGCGGGCGAGCGCGAGGTGAAGATCCACGGCGAGATGGTGCCGGTGCGCGCCGACGTGCACCAGCTCGAAGGCTTCTCGGGGCACGCCGACCGCGACGAGTTGCTCGCCTGGCTGCGCCCGCTGCGGCGCCCCCCGCAGCAGACCTTCGTCGTCCACGGCGAGCCCGACGCCGCCGACGCCCTGCGTTGCGCCATCCGCAACGAGCTCGGCTGGGAGCGCACCCGCGTGCCGCAGCACGGGGAGAGCGTGACGCTGTGACGCTGCTCGACGCGCCCGCCAACGGCCTCGTGCTCGGGCTGGCCGCGGCGCTGGGTGGCGGCCTGCTCATCGGCCTGGAGCGCGAACGGCGCAAGCGCCAGCGCCCGCAACGCGCCGCCGCAGGCATCCGCAGCTTTGCCCTGGCCGCGCTGGGCGGCGGCATCGCCCAGGCGCTGGCCCAGCCGGCGCTGGTGGCCCTGGGCGCGCTGATGGTGGCGTTGCTGGTGGCCATCGCCTACTGGAAGTCGCGCCAGGCCGCCCCCGGAGAGCCCGCCGAGGGCCCCGGGCTGACCACCGAGCTGGCCCTCTTCATCACCTACCTCGTGGGCGTGCTCTCGGTGCAGCAACCGATGCTGGGTGCCGGGGCGGCGGCGGTGGTGGCGGGCCTGCTCGCGGCACGCGAGAGGCTGCACCGCTTCGCCATCAGCGTGCTCAGCGAAGCCGAACTGCACGACGCGCTGCTGCTGGCCGCGCTCACGCTGGTGCTGCTGCCGCTGGCGCCGGCCACGCCGCTGGCGTGGATGGGCGGCATGGCGCCACGCACGCTGATCCTGCTCATGGTGCTCATCCTCGCGTTGCAGGGCGTGGGTCATGTGGCCCTGCGCGCCCTCGGCCCGCGCGCCGGGCTGGCCCTGTCCGGGCTCATCTCGGGCTTCGTGTCGAGCACCGCGACCATCGCCGCCATGGGCGCCCGTGCGCGGGCCACGCCGCCACAGCGCGCCGCCTGCGAGGCCGGGGCCATGTTCTCCACCACCGCCACCTGGCTGCAGGCGATGGTCATGCTCGCCGTGCTGGCGCCGGCCGCCGCCGCCGCGCTGCTGCCCTGCGCCGCCGGCGGCGCCGGCGTGGCCCTGGCGGGCGGGCTCGTGCGCCTGCGCGGGGCGGCCCATGACGCCACCGCCGCAGACGACACCGCCGGCACCGCGGCGGCGGCGGCGGCCGGCCGCAGCCAGGGGCCGCTGCGCGTGCGCGAGGCGCTGCTGGTGGCGCTGCTGCTGGGGGTGGTGGCGGTGGCGGTGGCCTGGGCGCGGCAGCGCTTCGGTGACCTCGGCCTGCTCGCCGGTTCAGCGCTGGCGGCGCTGGCCGATGCGCACTCGCCGGTGGCCGCCCTCGGTGCGCTGCAGGCCTCCGGGCAGATCGACGCGGCCACCGTGCGCGAGGGGGCGCTGGTGGCCGTGGCGGCGAATTCGCTCACCCGCGTGGTCACCGCCTTCGCCGCCGGCGGCGCGGGTTTCGGGGCGCGCATCTCGCTGTCGCTGGCGGCCTCCACCGGCACGGCCGTGGCGCTGGGCGGGTGGCTGGGCTGAAGGCTGCCGACCCTGCACGGCAGCGGCCTGGCCCCGACCCCGGTGCCGCGGCAGGACGGCGGCGGCGCGCCGCGCCAGCCGGCTACGATGCCGCCATGGAATCTCTTGCCCCGCT
>DYOR01000030.1:21268-27044 GCA_020720385.1 Rubrivivax sp. | reverse complement strand
ACGACAAATCCATCGGTTTTCTTGAGTGCCGCACAGCATGGAACACCGCACTAGTGCGGCGGCTGCTCCGCAAACAGATGCCAGGACCGCTTGTTGTGGCGCACATTGGCTCTTGCGCACCTCCCTTCAGCCCGCAGGCGGCGTCGGCAATCGCGCCGCCTGGCGCCGCCTGGCGCCGCCGGATCTTATCGATCTCCACCGCCACAAACACCACCGCCGCGAGCGCCACGCAAAGGCCCAGTTCGCCGGCCGAGAGCGTTTGCGTGTGGAAGATCGGCTGCAGCCACGGCACATAGCCGGTGGCCAGCTGCAGCACCAGGGTCAGCACCACGGCGCCCAACAGCGGCAGGTTGCTGCGCAGGCCCTGCGTAAACAGCGATTCGTGTTCGGAACGGATGGCCAGCAGGTGGGCCATCTGCGCCAGCGCGAGCAGCGTGAAGACCATGGTCTGCCAGTGTTCGCGCGCCCCCGGCCCGCCGTGGCCGGCCAGGGCCCAGGCCTGCACCCCCAGGCACAGCGCGCCGATCAGCAAGCCGACCTACAGCGCGTGTTGCCACAGGCCGTGGGCAGACACACTTTCGCGCGACGGGCGCGGCGGGCGTTGCATCACACCTCGTTCGGCCGGCTCGGCCGCCAGGGCCAGGCCGGGCAGGCCGTCGGTCACCAGGTTGACCCACAGGATGTGGATCGGCAGCAGCGGAATCGGCAGGCCCAGCAGCGGCGCCAGGAACAGCACCCAAATCTCGCCCGAGTTGCCGGTCAGCGCGTAGCGGATGAATTTGCGGATGTTGTCGAAGATGCGCCGGCCTTCGCGCACCGCGGCCACGATGGTGGCGAAGTGGTCGTCCAGCAGCACCAGGCTGGTGGTTTCGCGCGCCACGGCGGTGCCGCCTCGGCCCATGGCCACGCCGATGTCGGCGCTGCGCAAGGCGGGTGCGTCGTTGACGCCGTCGCCCGGCATCGCAACGAACAGGCCGTTGGCCTGCGGCGCCGTCACGATGCGGATCTTCTGCGCCGGGTCCATGCGCGCATAGACCGCCACGCCGGGCACGCTGGCGGCCAGCGCGGCGTCGTCCAACCTGGCCAGTTGGGCGCCGGTGAGCACCCTGCCGGCTTCGGCGGTGGCAATGCCCAGGTCTTGCGCAATGGCCAGCGCGGTGGCCGGGTGGTCGCCGGTGATCATGACCGGCCGGATGCCGGCGGCCCGGCATTTGGCCAGCGCGGCGCGGGCTTCGGGGCGCGGCGGGTCGATCAGGCCAACCAGGCCCAGCAGCGTGAGGCCTTGCTCGAAGTCATCGGCCGATTGCTGGGCCGGGCTGTCGGCCGCCAGCGGGCCGCCGGCGCGCGGCCACGTCCACGCCGGCGTCTTGCGCGGCTTGCGGCAGCGCCGTCTCGGTGGGGTCGCCAACCCAGCCGTCAGCGCCCGGGGCGGCGTCGTTGCACAGCGCCAGCGCGCTCCACAGTGCGCTTTCGTCGGCCGCCCAACTGCGATGCTCGCGCAGTTGCATGCGGTTGAGCGTGAGGGTGCCGGTCTTGTCGGAGCAGATCACGTTGACCGAGCCCAGGGTCTCGACGCTGGGCAGGCGGCGCACCAGCGCGCGCACGCCCACCAGGCGCCGAGCGCCCAGCGCCAGCAACACCGTCACCACCGCGGGCAGGGCCTCGGGGATGGCGGCCACGGCCAGGCTGATGGCCGTCAGTGCCATCAGCAGCACCGGCTCGCCGCGCAGCACGCCAATCGCAAACACCACCGCGCAGATCGCCAGCACCACCGCCGACAGCCGTTTGCCAAAGGCCGCCAGCCTCTGTTGCAAGGGCGTGGCGCGCGTCGGCGCCTGGCCCAGCAGCGTGGCCACCTGGCCCAGTTGGGTGCGCGACCCGGTGGCCACCACCTGGCCGGCGCGCCGCACCGTGGCCTGCGGTGCGGCCATGCGCTTGAGCGCGCTCAGCGCGAGATCGGCACGCCATTCCTGCCACAGGCCGATGGCCGCGTTGAGCAGCACGATGAGCAGGATGACCGCCGCGTCGGCCAGGTCACCGATCAGGCCCGACAGCACCGCTGCACCCAGCAGCACCAGGATCATGAAATCGCGCAAGGGGTCGAGCAGACGCTGCCACAGGGCGCGCGGCGGGGCGTCGGGCAGGCGGTTGTGGCCGTCGCGGGCCAGCCGTGAGGCCACCTCGTCAGCGGCCAGGCCATCGGCGGGGCTGACGCCCAGGTGGCGCGCGACATCGGCCGCCGGGTGCGTGTGCGGCTCGCGCAGCGCGGCGGTGCCTGGCGTGGGCGCGGGAGAGGGCGCGGACGGCGGAAGGCGGTTCATGGCAGGGTGTTGGAACCGGCTCGGGCCGGCGCCCCGCTCGGGTGCGGCCCAGTCAAGGCCTAGGTTACGCCAGCCTGCGTTAAATTCCCGGGCCGCAGACTGCCCGCGTGCCTGCCGCCACCATGAACACCACCGAGCTCTTTCTTGTCGCCATGCTCATCGTCTTCACGGTGCCCTACCTGGTGTGGCGCGTGGGTCGCACCGACTACTGGGCACCGCTGGTGGTGGTGCAGATCATCGCCGGCATCCTGCTCGGCCCGGGCGTGCTGGGCGCGGCGCTGCCGGGCTACTACCAGACCATCTTTACGCCGGCGGTGATCACTGCGCTCAACGGCGTGGCTTGGTGGGCGGTGATGCTGTTCGTGTGGATCGCCGGCATAGAACTCGACCTGACGCAGGCCTGGATATACCGCCGCGAAAGCGGCATCACCGCAGGGCTGGCGCTGGGCACGCCACTGCTGCTGGGCTGCGTGGCGGCTTTGGCCATGCTCGGCACGGCCGGCTGGGTCGGTGTGCAGGGGCAGCGCTGGCAATTCGTGCTGGGCGTGGGCATGTCGTGCGCCGTCACGGCACTGCCAATCCTGATCCTGTTCATGGAGAAGCTCGAGATCCTGCGCCGGCCCATCGGCCAACGCATCCTGCGCTACGCCAGCCTGGACGACATCGCCATCTGGGGCGTGCTGGCGCTGATCCTGATGGACTGGCATCGTGTCGGCCGCCAGGCTGCCTTTCTGGCCCTTTTTGCGCTGTGCAGCGCCGTGCTGCGCCAACTCATGCTGCGTGTTCCCGAGCGCGACCGCTGGTATCTGGGCCTGATCTGGCTGGCCCTGTGCGCGCTGGGTGCCGACTGGAGCGGCCTGCATTTCATGGTCGGCGCCTTCTTGGCCGGTGCCAGCCTGGACAGCCACTGGTTTGACCAGAAGCAGATGGACCTGCTGCGCCACCATGTGCTGCTGGTGGTGATGCCGGTTTTCTTTCTCAGCACGGGGTTGCGCACCAACTGGGACATGGGCGGCGCGGCGGTCTTCATCGCCGCGGCCTGGCTGCTGGCGGCCAGCGTGGCCGGCAAATTGATCGGCATCCACCTTGCCGGGCGCGTGCTGCGCTGGCAGCCCGGCGAGGCCAGCCTGATCGGCTGGCTGCTGCAGACCAAGGCGCTGATCATGATCATCTTTGCCAACGTGCTGCTCGACAAGCAGATCATCACCAGCGAGACCTTCACCGCACTGCTGCTGATGGCGGTGGCCAGCACCATGCTCACGGTGCCGGTGGTCACGCCGATGCTGTCGCGCATGAAGGCGGTGCTGGCGCGGGCAAGCTGAGGGCGGCGACGCGCCCGTGGAGGTGCGGGGCCACATCGGCTCGGTGGAGATGGCGCCGGGCGACGTGTTCGTCATCGAGACGCCCGGTGGCGGCGGCTGCGGGGCGGCGTAGCGCGCCGGCCCGGGCGCCACGCGGCGGCGGGCTACGATGCGCCGCATGACGAAGATTCTGCTCACCGGTTTCGATGCCTTCGGCGGCGAGGACGTCAACCCCTCGTGGCTGGTGGCGCAGGCGCTGCACGGCCAGCGCATCGGCGCGGCCACGGTGCAGGCGCAGCGCCTGCCCTGCGCCTTCGGGCTGGCGCTGGCGGTGCTCGACGAGGCCCTGGCGACGCATCGGCCGGTGCTCGTGCTGGCCCTGGGCCAGGCCGCCGGGCGCGGCGACTTCTCCATCGAACGCGTGGCCATCAACGTCGACGACGCGCGCATCGCCGACAACGCCGGTGCCCAGCCCATCGACGAGCCCGTGGTGCCGGGCGCGCCCGCGGCCTACTTCAGCACGCTGCCGGTGAAGGCCATGGTGCAGGCCCTGCTCCGGGCCGGGCTGCCGGCCTCGGTGTCGCAGTCCGCCGGCACCTACGTCTGCAACCATGTCTTCTTCGGCCTCATGCACGCGCTGCACAGGCAGCGTGGCCGGCGCGCCGGCTTCATGCACTTGCCGCTGCTGCCCGAGCAGGCGGCGCGGCAAGCGGGGCAACCCAGCCTGCCGCTGGCCACGCAGGTCGAGGGCGTGCGTCTGGCCCTGGCCACCGCGCTGGCCACGGCGGCCGACCTGCGCATCGGCGGCGGCGCCGAAACCTGAATTCGCGGTGCGGGGCGCGTCTCGAAGGACGACTACTCGTTGGGGCGGAAGGCGATGATCATGGTCTGTGGCACGCGGCCGTCGACGTCGCGCGGCAAGGTGCCGGCACGGTCGATGGCGCGCAGCACGGCGTCGTCCCATTCCTTGAAGCCGCTGCCCTTCACCAGGCGCCGCGCGATGATGGTGCCATTGGGTGCGGCGCGCACCTCGACCTCGGCGGCGGGGTTGCCCTCCACGGTTCCGGTGAAGACCGAGTTGCGGCGTATCAGCGCCGCCACGCGCCCGGCGTAGGCCGCCGAAGGCGCGGCGTTCTGCGCCGCCGTGCCCGTGCCACCGGGCACGCCGGTGGCGCCGCCCGCCTGGCCCATCATGCGACGCAGGTTCTCCTCGCGCTGGCGCGCCAGGCCCTGCGCCTCGGCCTTGGCCTGGCGCTCTTCCTGCACGCGCTCTTCCTGCTCCTTCTTCTTGCGCTGCGCTTCGGCCTTGCGGTTCTCGGCGTCCAGGCGCTTGCGCTCGGCGACCACGGCGGCCTCGGCCTGCTTGCGTTCGGCGTCGGCCTTGCGGCGCTCGGCACGCTCCAAGGCGATGTCGGGCTCCGCGGGGGTGGCCGCCGGCGTGGGCGCGGGAAGGGGCGGCGCAGGTGCAGGTGCCGGTGCCGGTGCGACCGCCGCTGCGGCGGGTGCCGCCTCCTGCGTCAGCGGCGCCGCCGCCTGCGGCACGCTGGCCCAGAGCTCGGCGCTGACGACATCGGGCGTGTGCGCGCGCCAGTCCACCGCCGTGGTCAGCGCGGCCAGGAGCGCGCCGTGCACGATCAGCGCCAGCAGCGCCCCCACGCCGTTGCCACCCGGCGCACGCGGCAGCAGGGCGTCGTGGGCGAAGGCGGCCTGCGACATGCCGGGCTAGCTTGCGGCCTGCTTCACGGCCAGGCCGACGCGGCGCACGCCGGCGCGCTGCAGCGTGTCCATGACGCGCACCACGCTCTCGTAGCGCACGCTGCGGTCGGCACTGATGACCACCGGCACTTCCGCGTTGCCACCCTGCTTGTCGCGCACGCGCGCGGCGAGTTGCGCCAGGGTCAGGCCGACGGGTTCCTGCTGGTCGACGCGCAGGCGCAACTTCTCGTCGCTGCCGACGATGACCTCGATGACGCTGGCCGGCCGTTGCTGGCTCTTGCCCACCGAGGGCAGGTCCACCACGCCGGTGGTGATGAGCGGCGCGGTGACCATGAAGATGATGAGCAGCACGAGCATGACGTCGATGAACGGGACCATGTTGATCTCGTTCATCGAGCGCCGCCCGCGCGAGCTGCGATGGGCCACCGCGGGCATCAG
>DYOR01000030.1:0-21168 GCA_020720385.1 Rubrivivax sp. | reverse complement strand
TCTCGTTCATCGAGCGCCGCCCGCGCGAGCTGCGATGGGCCACCGCGGGCATCAGGCCCTCCGCCGGGCCGCCCCAAGGGGGGCCTGCGCCCACTCGGGGGGCTGCGACGCGGCAAAGCCGCTAGCTTGGGGGTGCATGATCAGCGTGTGCCCGAGCCGGCCATCGTCGTCACCGCCGACTGCCCGGCGTTGCGCTGCAGGATGTTGCTGAACTCCTCGATGAAGGTCTCGAGCTGGATGGCGATGCGGTCGATGTCGCGCGCGAAGCGGTTGTAGGCCACCACCGCGGGGATGGCCGCGAACAGGCCGATGGCCGTGGCCACCAGGGCCTCGGCGATGCCCGGCGCCACCGTGGCCAGCGTCACCTGCTGCAGGTTGGACAGGCCGACGAAGGCATGCATGATTCCCCACACCGTGCCGAAGAGGCCCACGTAGGGACTCACCGAACCCACGCTGGCGAGGAAGCTGAGGTGGCTCTCGATGACGTCGAGTTCGCGCTGGAAGCTCGCGCGCATGGCGCGCCGCGCGCCGTCGAGTTGCGCGCCGCCGTCGAGGCGCTTCTCGCGCAGCTTGAGGAACTCGCGCATGCCGCTGCCGAAGATGCGCTCCATGGGCGCCGTCTCGGCCTTCTGCGTCATCGCCTGGTGCAGCTCGGTGAGGCTGCGGCCGGACCAGAACTCGCGCTCGAATTCGTCGTTGCGCCCGCGCACGCGGCGCAGGCCGAAGACCTTGCCGAAGATCACCGTCCAGCTCGCCAGCGAGGTCAGGGCCAGGCCGGCCATGACGATCTGCACGACCAGGCTGGCGTGCAGGACGAGCGTGGTGATGGAGAGGTCTTGGGTCATGTCAGTCGTTCCATCACTTCGATCGGAATGCGCCGTGGGCGGAAGGTTCCATCGTCGACGCAGCCGATGCGGATCTCGCCCTCGGCCACCAGGGTGTCGCCGCGCCAGGCCTGCTGTGCGAGCTGCATCGAGGCGCTGCCGCGGCGCTGCAGGTCCACCGTGACGTCGAGCAGGTCGTCCAGGCGGGCCGGGGCGCGGTAGCTCACGCGCGTGTCGGTGACGACGAAGAGTGCGCCGGTGCTCGCGCGCAGCGCCTGCTGCTCCACGCCCCGCTGGCGCAGCCACTCGGTGCGCGCGCGCTCGAAGAACTTGAGGTAGTTGGCGTAGAAGACGACGCCGCCGGCGTCGGTGTCTTCCCAATACACGCGCAGCGGGTGACGGAACGGCGCGGCCGCGTGGGCAGGGGCAGCAGGGGCGGCAGGGGCAGGCGCGGACATGGGCGGCGAATTATGCCGCCGGGCACACCGCGCACGCCGGGCCGCGGGCTACGGCAGGGCCTTGCGGTACACCGGGCCCCACAGGGGATGGCCGGCTTCGGGGCGGCTGAGCGCAAAGCCGGGGTCGGCAACGCGCGCGGCGCGGAAGGCGGCTTCGCATTCAGCCAACCGCTCGCTGGTGCAGGTGATGAAGGCGAGCAGCTTGTAGGCGCTGGCCTGGTCGCGCCCGCTGCGCAGGCCCGCGGCCAGCGCCTTGCGCAGGGCGGCCTCGGCCTGGGCGTACTGGCCGTCGTCGTAGGCGCGGATGCCTTCGAACAAGGCGCGTTCGCCGGGGCGTTCCATGAGTTCGGCCAGGCCCACGGGGGCCGGTGGCGGTGGCGGCGGCGCGGCGCAGCCGCCCAGCACAAGGGCCGCAGCAAAGATGCCGAAGCGCAGGCCATGGCGATGCGTCGTGTTCATGGGGCGAAGCGGTGGCGCACGGTCACCGGCTTGTCGGCGCTGACCTGCACGGTGGTGCTGAAGGGTGGGAAGTCGTCGTTGCGCACGGTCACCGTATGCGTTCCTTCGGGCAGGGTGAGGCGGGCCAGCGGCGGCGTGGTGCCGGCCGGAGCGCCGTCGACCTCGACCAGGCCCCAGGGGCTGATGGCCAGTTGCACCGCGCCGTTGACGATGGGGGCGGCCACGGGCGGGGGCATCTCGCGTGGCGCCGCGGTGGCTTTGGACGCCGGCGGTTTGCGCTTTGCGGTCTTCGCGGGGACGCTCGCGAGGGCGTCGCCGCCAGGTGCCGCGGCTGGCGCTGCCTCGGCCGCGGCGGGTGGTGTCTCGGCCTGCGGCGGGTTCGCCGACACCTGCGACGCCAGCGGTGGTGCCGCGGGCAGGATGGCTACGCTGGCCCGGGACACGCTGGCATCGGCTGGCTGCCGCTGCAGTGCCAGGGCCAGGCCGGCGACGCTGGCCACACCCGCCAGGGCGACCAGGGCCACCAGGGTCAGCCACATGGTGCTGCGTTTGCGGCGCGGCGCGGCAGCCTCGGGCCGTGCCGGTGCGCCGGCGGCCTCGGGTGCCGCGGCTTCGACCGGCGCATTGGCGACGTGGCTGCTGCTGCTGTGGCGGTCCACCCAACGGCGCAAGTCGTGCGCCATCTCGGCCGCGTTGGTGTAGCGCTGGGCGGGATCGCGGGCCATGGCCTTGGCGGCGATGTGCGAGAGCGTGCGCGGCACGCCGGGCCGCACTTCGTAGGCCGCGGCCGGGTGGTTGGTGAGCACGGCGGTGGTGATCTGCTCCACGCTGTCGCCGGCGAAGGCCTTGCGCCCGGTGAGCAGTTCGTAGAACACCGCGCCCAGGGCGTGGATGTCGGTGCGCGCGTCCAGGGTGCCGCCCTGCAACTGCTCCGGCGCAAGGTAGTGCGGCGAGCCGGCCACCGAGTCTTCCAGCGCCGGCAGCGCCGAGCCGTGGGCGACGCGCGCGATGCCGAAGTCCAGCACCTTGGGCTTGTCGCGTTTGCTCAGGAAGATGTTCGCCGGCTTGATGTCGCAGTGCACGACGCCGCAGGCGTGGGCGTAGGCCAGGGCATCGGCGACGCGGCGCACGAGCTGCGCCGCCTGGCCGGGCGTGGGCTGCCAGCCCTGCGCCAGGCGCTGGCGCAGGTCGCAGCCGTGCAGGCGCTCCATGGCGATGTACACGCCATGGGCCGACAGGCCCGCGTCGTGCACGGTGACGATGTGCGGATGCGACAGCCCCGCGGCGGCGCGCGCCTCGTTGAGGAAGAGGCCGTCGAGCGAGACGCGGCTGGGGGTGTCGATGTCGAACTGCAGCGTCTTCACCGCCACCGTGCGCGAGAGCAGCGGATCCCAGGCCTCGTGCACCTGGCCCAGGCCGCCCTGGCCGAGCAGGCCCTTGAGCGCATAGCGCCCGATGTGCGAGATGGTGGGCTGGTGTTCGACGGTGGCATCGGCCGGCGCGGGCAGGCTGTCGCCGACATCGACGAAGACCTCGGCGGGCAGGGAATCGATGCCCGAGGGCAGCGAATCGGACGGCGGCAGCGAGTCAGTGGGCGGCAGCGAATCGCCCGGCGGCAGGCAATCCGCCGCGGGCAGGGAATCGGGCACCGAATCCGGCTCGGCGTCCGGCCGCGGCGAAAGCACGGTGGTGGCGAACTCGCTCACCGCCGCATCGGTCCTGGCGCGCCTTTGAAAGAGGTTGTAGCCCACGATGCGGCAGCTTAAGGCGCGCCGGCCGGGGTGTCGTGGTCATAAGAGGCAGGTTTGCCGCGGAGTTAACCGCTTGTCACCGCTCTTGCATCGGCCCGAGTTCACGCCCCAGGCGCGCCACCGCCTGCTCGAGCTGCGGCAGGCCGCTGGCGAAGGACAGGCGCACGAAGCGTTCGGCCAGCGCGGGGCCGAAATCGCGCCCCGGGGTGAGCGCCACGTGCGCGCGGCGCATCATCTCGAAGCAGAAATCCCAGCTGCTGGCGCTGTAGCGCGAACAGTCGAACCAGGCGTAGAACGCCCCGTCGGGGACCACCGGCACGTCCAGTCCCAGGGCCTGCAACGCGGGCACGAGGTAGTCGCGCCGGCGGCGGAATTCCTCGCGCCGGCGCTCGTATTCCTCGAGGGACTCGGGTTCGAAGCAGGCCAGTGCGGCGCGCTGCGCCAGCGTGCTGGCGCAGATGTAGAGGTTCTGCGCCAGCTTCTCCACCGGCGCCACGAGCGCCGGCGGCAGCACCATCCAACCCAGGCGCCAGCCGGTCATGCCAAAGTACTTGCTGAAGCTGTTGATGCTGATGACGTCGTCGCCTGCGCCTGCGATCCCGAGCGCGCTGTGCCCGAAGGCCTCGTCGTAGCTCAGGCCGAGGTAGATCTCGTCGACCAGGGTGACGCCGCCGCGGCGGCGCACCTCGTGCACGATGGCGGCCATCTCGCGCGGCGCGATCGAGGTGCCCGTGGGGTTGCTCGGCGAGGCCAGCAGCACGCCGCGCGTGCGCGGGCCCCAGGCGCGTGCCACCGAGGCGGCGTCGAGCTGGAAACGCGCCGCCGCGCCCGCCGGCAGCAGCAACGCCAGCGCCCCGGCGGCGGCCACGAAGTGCCGGTTGCAGGGGTAGCTCGGGTCGGGCATGAGAACTTCGTCGCCAGTCTCGAACAGGGCCAGGCAGGCGAGCTGCAGCGCGGCCGAGGCGCCGGCGGTGACGACGATGCGCTCGGGCGCCACCGTCACGCCGAAGCGCGTGCCGTACCAGGCGGCGATGCGGCTGCGCAGCGCCGGCAGGCCGGTGGCGGGGGTGTACTGCGTAGCGCCCGCATCCAGGCACTGCACGGCGGCGCGCTGCACGGCCGGCGTGGCGGTGAAGTCGGGCTCGCCGATGTTCAGGTAGATCATCGGCTCGCCGCCGCGCGCCGCGTCGCACTCGGGGCTGCGCGCGATGGCGTCGGCCGCCTTGGCGCACTCCATGACGTAGAACGGCTCGATGTGCTCGAGCCGGCTGGCCGTGCGCATCATGTCGCGCGTGGCGGCCGCGCCTCGTGGGGACGGAGCTCGGCCGCGCAGCGGTCGAGCACGCCGTTGACGTATTTGTGGCCGTCGGTGCCACCGAAGGTCTTGGCCAGTTCCACCGCCTCGTTGATGGCCACGCGGTAGGGGATCTCCAGGCAGTGCATGAGCTCGTAGCTGCCGATCATGAGCACGGCATGCTCGACCGGCGAAAGCAGCGTCGTCTTGCGGTCCACGTGGCGCGCGAGCACGGCGTCCAGCGCCGCCGCCTGCTCGATGCCGCCGTGCAACAGGGCGTCGAAGTGCGCCCGGTCGCATTTCTCGAAGCCGTCCTGTTCGCGCACGTGTTCCACCACGTCGGCCACCGGAGTGCCCGCGAGCAGCCATTCGTAGAGGCCCTGCAGCGCCAGCTCGCGCGAGCGGCGGCGCGCGGACTTGGGCGCGGCGCGCTTCTTCGGCGCCGCGGTGGGGGTCTCGCTCACGACAGGTCTTCCAGCAGGTTGGCCATCTCCACGGCCACGCGGGCGGCGTCGCGGCCCTTGTGTTCGGCGCGTGCCCAGGCCTGGGCTTCGTTCTCCACGGTGAGCACGGCGTTGGCCACCGGCACCTGGTGGTCCAGCACCACGCGCGTGATGCCCGCGGCGCACTCGTTGGCCACGAGCTCGAAGTGATAGGTCTCGCCGCGGATGACGCAGCCCAGCGCGATGAGGGCGTCGAAGTCGCCCGATGCGGCCATCGCCTTGAGCGCCAGCGGGATCTCCAGCGCGCCGGGCACGCTCACGTGCCTGATCTCGCTGTCCTCGACCTCGAGCCGTTCGAGCTCGGCCAGGCAGGCCTTCGCCAGCTCCGAGGTGATGGAATCGTTGAAGCGCGCACGCACGATGCCGATGCGCAGGCCCTCGCCGATGAGTTCGCCCGCCGTGCCGTTGTCAGCGCCTTGCATGGGTGTCCATCCTTCAGGTCGGAGCCGCCGTGAAACCGGTGATCTCCAGGCCGTAGCCCGTCATGCTGGGCATGCGCCTGGGGCTGCCCAGCAGCCGCATGCGCCGCACGCCGAGCTCGCGCAGGATCTGCGCGCCGATGCCGTAGGTGCGCAGGTCGATCTGCGCGCGCGGCTCCGAGGCGTCGGCGGCCTGCGGTGCCAGCTGCGGCAGCAGGGCGGCGGCGTCGCTGCTGCAGTTGAGCAGCACGGCCACGCCCTTGCCGGCCTCGTGCAGCGCCTGCAGCGCCTGGGCCAGCGGCCAGGAATGGCCGGCCCCGCCGGCGTCGAGCAGGTCCATCACCGTGAAGGGCTCGTGCACGCGCACCGGCACTTCGTCGGCGGCAGACCAGCGGCCGTGGGTGAGCGCGAGGTGCACGCCACCGCTCTTGTCGCGGAAGGTGATGCACTCGAACTCGCCCTGGGGCGTGCGCAGCGCGCGCGCCGCGGCGCGCTCGATCAGCGTCTCGTTGCGGCTGCGGTAGCCGATGAGGTCGGCGATGGTGCCGATCTTCAGCCCATGCTGCTCGGCGAAGACCTGCAGGTCGGGCAGGCGCGCCATGGTGCCGTCGTCCTTCATGATCTCGCAGATCACCGCGGCGGGCAGCAGGCCGGCCATGCCGGCGAGGTCGCAACCCGCCTCGGTGTGGCCGGCACGCATGAGCACGCCACCGTCCTGCGCCTGCAGCGGGAAGATGTGGCCGGGCTGGGCCAGGTCGGAGGGCTTGGCGTCGTGGGCCACCGCCACCTGGATGGTGCGTGCGCGGTCGGCGGCGGAGATGCCGGTGGTGACGCCGCTGGCGGCCTCGATGGACACGGTGAACGCGGTGCCGTGCTTGCTGCCGTTGCGCGACGCCATGGGCGGCAGGTGCAAGCGCTCGCAACGCTCGCGCGTCAAGGTCAGACAGATCAGCCCGCGCGCATGGCGGGCCATGAAGTTGATGGCCTCGGGCGTGACGTGCTCGGCGGCGAGGACGAGATCACCCTCGTTCTCGCGGTCTTCTTCGTCGACCAGGATGACCATGCGGCCGGCGGCAAGCTCGGCCACCAGCTCGGGGACGGGGGAGATGGGCATGCGCCCGATTGTAGGTGGCTGCAGGTGGCGCCACCGGCGCGTCGCGCAATGCAAAAAGGGCGAGACGCCCGCAGGCGCTCGCCCTCTTGTGCGCGGAAAACCCGGCGCGTCAGGCGCGGGTCTTGCGGCGGCTCAGGCCCAGTCCGGCCAGGGCCAGGCCAGCCAGGGCCAGGCTGCCGGGCTCGGGGACCGGGGTGCCGCCGCCATTCCCTCGCAGCGGGCCAGTGATGACGTCGTCGAAGCCGACGAGGTCGAAAAAATCAGGCCGGCACGTTGGGGCCGCACCAGCGACATCCGGGCAGCCACGCTGGGCGATGGTGAACACCACCTTGCTGAAGGCTTTGTCCGAATTCGTGTAGCCGAAGAAGGCGAGGGCGCCGTTGTTCGTGGAAACGCCAGAGCCTGTCGAGACGAGATCGCTCTGGAATAGCTCGGTGCCGGCTGCGTCGAAGATGCTTACGTTCAAAGCGCCGTCGAAGTCGCCCAAGTCGGTGAGAAAGACCCCAAACCCTGATACCGCGTTGGCGAACGAGAAGGTGGTGACTTCGTAACTCGTCTCCCACCACCGCCCGCCGCCGCCGCCGGACGGAAGCGTCTGTGGGTCACCGGTGGTGTTGAAACGGCCTAGGAATGCTTGTCCGCCGGCGTAGGGGTCGTCGCGAACCCGGGCGACGCCGCCGAAATTGTTAGGGTCGGTTGCCGTCAAGCTTGCGGCACCGCCAAGGATGCTGAGTGAGCTCCCAAGCGAAATGTTGCCCAGCGTCTGCGCGTCGAAGTTCTCGACCTGCATCTGTGCGGCATCCAACGACGCTCGGAACAGGTTCCGCTGGCTGACCGGGCCCTGGACAGCGCCGCTGTCAGTCACGCTGCCGTTCGCGCTGGGATTGATCACGTAGTAGGAGACTGCCCCGGCGTGGACTGCGGTGGCGGCAAAGGACGTGATGGCAACTGCGAAGCAGGCTCTGAGGGCGTGGGGAACTTTCATGGAATTGCTCCGCTGGTCGTATCCGAATCAGGAGGGTGGGAAATATTTGTTACTTCTCAAGCAAAAAATAGGCCGACGTGTCTGTAGGCATATGAATCAATGACTTGGCGGAGATTTCGAGTCCTGCTCTCCGCCCGCTGTAAAGAGGCCCGACGCAAACAAGGGGGATCCAAAGCCCTCTGACCGCGCGGGCCGCAGCCGCAGCCTCAGGTCTTCACCCAAGGTGTTCACCTCGAGGATGCGGAAGTCGACACTTTCATCCAGGCGCTGCAGGGCGGGCCAATCGACCATGCCGCGCTGGCCGCCGAGCAGGCGCGGTGCCAGATAGACCAGCAACTCGTCGGCCAGCCCGGCGCGCAGGAGGGAAGTGGTCAGCTCGCGGCCTGCCTCGACGTGGAGTTCGTTGACCCCCCGGTGCGCCAGCGTCGCAAGCAAGGCCGGGAGAGCGACGCGACCGTCGGGAGCGGCCAAGGTCAGCACCTCCGTCCCCAGGGCCTCCAGCGCCTGGGCGCGTGGGCCATGCGCCGCGGCGGTGGCGATGAGAACCTGCCCCGGCGGCGGCAACAGCCGCGCGGTGTCCGGAATGCGCAGTGCCGAGTCGACCACCACGCGCAGCGGTTGCCAGGCGCTGGGCACCAGGCGCACGTCCAGCCGCGGGTTGTCGGCCAGCACCGTGCCGATGCCGGTCAACACCGCGGAGGCCCGCATGCGCCAACGGTGGCCGTCCACGCGCGCGGTCTCGCCGGTGATCCACTGGCTGATGCCGTTATCCAGCCCGGTGCGGCCGTCGAGCGACGCCGCCACCTTCACACGCACCCAGGGGCGAGCGCCCAGCACGCGCGAGAAGAACCCGATGTTCAACTCCCACGCCGCCTGCGCCGCCGTACTCTGCGCCATGTCGACCGCAATGCCGGCCGCGCGCAGCCGCGCGATGCCCTGGCCCGCAACCTGCGGAAACGGATCGACGATGGCCACCACGACGCGGCCCAGCCCGGCGGCGATGAGTGCGTCGGTGCAGGGCGGTGTACGGCCCTGATGAGCGCAGGGCTCCAAGGTCACCCAGGCCGTTGCACCGCGCAGATCGTGGCCCGCGGCCTGAGCGGTGCGCAGGGCCACGATCTCGGCGTGGGGACCACCGGCTCGCTGGGTCGCCCCGGTGCCGTAGATGGCGCCGGTCTCGCTGCCGATGACGCAACCCACGCGCGGGTTGGGCTCGGTGGCACCGATGGCGCTCTCGGCCAGGGCCAGCGCCTGGCCCATGCGTTGGGCGTCGAGTTTTTGACGGGTCATCGTCCGTGGTTTCGAAGCGGCCGCGATGCGGCCAAGCCTTCACGGATTGTCGTAGGCGGCCGATCCGTCCTGATGCAGCCGCGTGTTGGCGGCGATCACGTCGTGGGCCGCCACGGCGTCGGCAGGACAGACATGCGCCGCCGAGATGACCAGGAAGTTCTGGTTCGTGAGCGACGCGCCGGGCCGGCTGCCGGCGGCCGTGTAGTCCAGCGGGTGATCGGCATTGTCCGCACCGACATCGTTGTTGAGCGGCGTGTAGCGACAGACCTTGTAGTTGGCCACGCCATTGGCCGCGATGGTCCACGGCAGCGCGGCGTTGAAGGCGCGCGGCGCGATGCGCGAGCGGCCTGCCCAGGTGAGCTGAGCGTTGCTGTAGACGATGCAGTAGTAGGCGATGCGCGTGCCCGGCACCGCCGCCACAACGGGGTCGGCGCTGGCGTCGTCGAAGCACACGGGTGGTGCGGGATTCACGCTGGTGAGGGCCAGAATGACGTCGAGGTTCAGCGCGCCACCGGTCGGGTTGCGCGCCTGCGCCGCATTCGGCTGCAGCGCCGTCGATGCGAAGGCGACGTAGCCGCTGAGCAACTGCCCGGTGGTGTTCGCGCTGCATGCCGCCACTTCCGCCAGATGCAGTGCATTCGTCGTGCTGCCGGCGGCCACGTTGCACACGCCGGTGATGAGGCCGGTGAGGTTGTTGAAGACCCACGCCACCGTGCCGCCGGGCGCCTGCGGCGGCATGAAGACGCTGACCGGTTGGCCCTCGCCACTCAGATCTTTGGCGCCCGGGGGGATGCTGCGGTTGCGGCCGCCGGGGAACTTCAGCGCGCCCGACGGCGGGATCGCCAGCGAGCCGGCGAGCTCGGGCGGCACGCCGGCAATGGTGGTGCCGAGCTGCACGCTCTGGTTGTCGCCCGAGCGGTCGGCCCAGGACACGGTGACGAGCAGCGACTTCAGCGGCGGCGACCCGGCTGCGGCGACGGTGCGCTGGACCGAATAGGTGGCGTTGACGCCAGGCACCGCAGCGGGGGCGGCGTCGCTCGTCAGGTCGGCATAGGCCACGACGCCGGCGGTGGTCTCCATGGTCGCAAAGGCGCGCCAGTCTTCGACCGTGGCCTGCGCAATGCGTACGGCCTCCGAGCGCTGCTTGGACAAGTCGCCGTTGCTGCGCAGCGTCGCCTGCAGCCCGGCCACGGCGAGCATGCCGAAAGCCATCACGCCCAACGCCACGATGGCCTCGATGAGCGAGACCCCACGCTGCCTGGCTTGCCGCATGGTCATGGCATGTCTCTCCAGCCCCCGGGTATGGGCACGAAGGAGCCGCCGCGCAACAGCAGCGTGTCGAGCACGTCGCTGTCGTAGGCGATGCGTGGGGCGGCGGTGGCAGCCAGATCGCCCTCGACGAAGGCGGCGCCGTCGATGACGCCGTTGCCCGTCCAGGCGCCGGCATTCGCACCCCGCGTGTAGAGGAAACCGAAAATGCGTACCCCCGCCATGGCGAAATTGACGCCGCCGTTGACGATGATGGTTGCGGGGCCGGCCACCGTGGGATCGGCGGGATTGGGCGGTGACCCGATGTCGCCGGCGGATTCGAGCGTCAGGTCGCCTGCCACCCAGATCACGCGGTCGGGGTTCGCGGCCACCGCGTCGGTCAGTGCTTGCCTGCACCCCGCTGCGGGGCAGTTCAACAGCACCACCCCGGGCTGCTGGCGAACGCTGTTGGGCCAGGCACCGAAGGCGGCAGAAAAGGCGCGCTCGGCATGTGCCACCACCGCAGCGGCCGGAAGCGGCGGGATTTGCGGCAAGGCCAGCGCCGTGTCGTTTGCCAGTCGCAAAGTGGCTGGCGTGGTGCCGGCAGGCGCAAGCGTGAACGTGCCGGCGTTGTGGATGGCGCCACCGGCACGCAGTGCGTACGCGCCCTGCTCGCCGGCATCGGCGTGCAGGTCGCCACCGCCCGCGATATCGCCCAGCACGGTGAGTGCGGCGGCAGGCTGCGCGGCGATGGCGGGCTTCAGCGCCACCAGGGTGGTGACACGGGCATTGCCCTCAACGTTCACCGTCGCCGCATCGGCCTCCAGGCAGTTCTCATTCAGGCTCGTGCATCCGCTCGATTCGATCCGCACCACGCCGGGCTGGGTGATGCCGTTGATCGTGAACCTGACCCGGAAGGCCGGGTAGGAACCGGCACCGGCGGGTGCCGCCAGCGCCGGTGCCGCGTTCCCGGGGCAATTGCACTGCCAGACCGCGCCGTTCCAGACGCAGCCCGGTCGCAGGGCGGTGACGCCGTCGGCCTGCTTGCGCGGTGTGATCATCCCTGCCGTCGCAGCGCCCGCGTTGGTGTCGATGCTCAGGTAGCGCTGGCGGAACGACGTGTCGGCGGCGCCGGCGCCGGCTTCCTGGCAGTCGCTGCCGATGCGTCCGCCGTTGAGCTGGGCCAGCGCCCACTGCACGCCGGCCTCCGCGGCTTCGAAGGCCTGCGTGGAGCGGTACTGGTTGACCGACGTTCGCTGTTCGAAGATCAGGTTGCGGCTGGTGTAGGCGGCCGTCAGCGAGAGGATGAAAAACAGCACCATCACCACGATCAGCGAGGCCGCCCCGTGCTGCTTGCTCGCGGCGGGCCGCAGCGGCGCAGCGGCCGGAAAGCTTCGGTTCACGGCGTGCAGACGGCTCATAGGGGACATACCAGGGCGGGATTGGCGGCATCGGTGAAGTCCAGCCAATCGTTGCGCAAGCGGATTTCGCTGCTGATGCTGCGTTGCACCGTGGGGTCGCTCTTGGCCTGAGCGGTGATCGTCAGCCTGAAGTTGCGCACAAGAAGCCTGGGCCAGCAATTCGTCGTTCCATCCGCACAGGGCTTGGAACAGGGCAGAAAGGCTCCCGGCGCGGGATCGGTGGGCACGCCGGTGTTGGGCAGTGTCTGGTTCCTGGGCAGGAAGGTCAGCGCGGTGATCTTCAGCGTGCTGCTGTCGGTGAGTTCCTGCCACCCACCGCCCGCCAACAGGGTCTTGATCGCGTTGCCTTCGAGCTTGAAGCCGTAAGGCCCTTGCTCGGCGGCATTCAGGATGAACCGGAAGCTCGCCAGGCTGTCCGCCGCGGCTGTCGGGGTCACGGCAGCGTAGGCGTTTGGCGCACCCCCGACGCCCGCCGGCGAAGCCAGGCCCGCCTGCGCCAGGGGCGTGGTGAGGGCACCGGCACGGCGCAGCTGCCGCGTCATGATGTCCATGGTGGCGCGCAAGTCCTGCTGCATCTGCGTTTCGAGGAGCAGGCGCCGGTTGTCGGAGAGCTGATTGGCGACCAGAGTGGCTGCCGCGGCAACCACGAACAGGCCCACGGTGATACCCACCATCAACTCGACCAGTGACAGGCCGCGCTGCTTGCGCCAAGGTGCAGCCGACAGTCGCGGGGCGTGGCTCATGGGCAGGCTGGCTCGGACAGCGTCGAGCCTGCCGGAGCGCACACGGTGGGTCGGCCGGCGCGGTTCAACACCGTTCGCAGCTTGCGTGCGTTGTCGAGATAGGTGTCGATGGCGAAGGCGTCCATCGGCGCAGAAACGTCATCCGTGGGGATCGAGTAGATCCCGCCACTCGTGGGGTCGAAAGCAAAGGCGCCCGCTTGTCGTGCAGGTGGCGACACCTTGACTTCCAGATTGGTCGGCACCTGTACCGTCCGCACTTCGACTCTTGGCGCCACGCACGCCGCGCCCGGAGCTTGTGTGCAATCGCAACGCGTTGCTGAAGAGGGCGAGGTGAACAGCGTGTAGCAGGTCATCCCACTGTTCGCGCCGAAGCTCACGCGCAGCAACACGTTGCGCGACACCGCCTCGTTGCGTGCGAACTGCATGTCGGTGACTAACTGCGCGTTGATGCTGCGCAGACGCTGCATCTGGATCAAGCTGCGCATCGACGGGGCGGCGATGAGGGCAATCACGGCGACAACGGCCAAGACGATCATCAACTCGACCAGCGTGAAGCCGCTGTGCCACCGCTCGGTGTGCTGCCTGTCCATCACTTGGCCCAACAACGGCCGGGGTCGGACCAGTCGATCGCGTTGCCGCCCGATCCGTATTGGAGGTTGCCATTGGAAACGCGCACCGCCAGCAGCTTGCACGACGAGTCGGCCGTCTGTGCGGCTTGGGCAGTGGCTGACGCGGTATACCCGGTCGCGCTCGGGTTGGCGATGGCAAGCGCGTAGTGGCCGTTTGGGGTGCTCGCAGCAATGCCAGTGAGGGTGTCAGCGTCGGCCGGATCGTTCAGGTTGCCATAGGCCGCATGATTGCCGCGCCAGCGCTCCTGCGCCTGCTGAATCGCGGCCAGTGCCGTGAAGCCCTCTGCGCGTCGCCCCTTGCGCACCGAACTCTGGTAGGCGGGCAAGGCCACCGCGGCCAGCAAGGCCACGATGACCACGGCGATCATGAGCTCGATCAACGTCATGCCGCGCATGGGCGAGCGTACAGCCTTGATGTTGGTGGACATGATGTCGTCATTGTCTCGGCTTGAACCCGGCTGCCCAAGGCCACTCGTCGCCTGGCGCCCGCCGTCCGTCGCGCGCCAGCTGCTGCGTTTGACGCCGAGGTCGGATCAGCAGGCCGCGTAGCCTCCCAGGCCCGGTGTCGGCGTGCACGAGCGCACGCGACCCATGATGTTGACGACGAGATGCACGGCGCTGTCGCCGCGCTCGAGCAAGCGCAGCGTGGCCGCCGGTGTCACCGTGCCCTTGGCCGGGTCGAAGACCATCGAGCGCACATTGCTGCGCAACTGCACGGCGCTGACGCTGTCGAATCGGGCGCTGCGCACGGCCTGGGCGTCACCGCGGCAGGTGGCTGGCCCGTCGAGACTGCACACACAGTCGCCCGCGCTGCCGCTGTGCGCCACGTAGCAGCTGCTCGTGCCATCGCTCTCGAAGCTCATGCGCAGGGTTCTGTTCTGTGCCACCGCCAGGCTGCGCGTGAACTGGATGTCGGTCTGCAGCTGCGCGGCGCTGCCTTCGAGGTGCCGGCGCGCCAGCGCTGCGCCGAAGCTCGGCAACCCCGCTCCAAGCACGATGGCGCTCACTGCCAGCGTGATGAGCAGTTCGACGAGCGTGAGGCCCCGCTGGTGGCGCTGGGCGGGGTGGGTTGCGTTCTTCATCGCGTCTCCTTGCAGTGAGTGCATGGCATTCACTGTAGGAAGGCGCTGGCGTTTGCGCGACCCCAGGGGGAGGGTCCGGACCACGGCCCTCGCGGGGGCACCCGGCAGGTCCCCCCGGACGCATCCCCCCGACGGGGGTGCGCGGCCATTCAGATGTCGCGGATCAGCTGGCGGAAGGCGTCGACATCCTCGAACTTGCGGTAGACGGAGGCGAAGCGCACGTAGGCGACCTTGTCGAGCGCCATGAGCTCGTGCATCACCAGCTCACCGACGTGCGCGCTGGGCACCTCGCGCTGGCCGCCGGCCAGGAGCTCATCCTGGATGCGCTCGAGCGCGGCGTCGACCTGCTCGGTGCTCACCGGGCGCTTGCGCAGCGCCAGGGCCATCGACGCACGCAGCTTGCCGGCGTCGAAGTCCTCGCGCGAACCGTCCTTCTTCACCACCGAAGGCAGCGCGATCTCGCTGCGCTCGTAGGTGGTGAAGCGCTTCTCGCAGTGCAGGCAGCGGCGGCGCCGGCGGATCACGTCGCCCTCGTCGGACTCCCGGGTCTCGACGACCTGGGTCTCTTCGTGGGCGCAGAAGGGACAACGCATGTGTCGGTCAGCCGGCCGCCGCCGGGCCGCCCCAAGGCGGCCGAGCCCCCTCGGGAGGTGGCGCAGCGGCGCAGCCGCAAGCCTGGAGGCTCATCGATAGACCGGGAACCCGCGCGTCAGCGCCGCCACACGGGCGCGCACGCTGGCGAGGTTGGCGGCATCGTGCGGGCGGTCGAGGACGTCGGCGATGAGGTGCGCCGTGGCGCGCGTCTGTTCTTCCCCGAACCCGCGCGTCGTCAGCGCCGGGGTGCCCAGGCGGATGCCGCTGGTGACCATGGGCTTTTGCGGGTCGTTGGGGATGCCGTTCTTGTTGCAGGTCATGTGGGCCGCGCCCAGGATGGCCTCGGCTTCCTTGCCCGTCAGGCCCTTGGGGCGCAGGTCGACGAGCATGACGTGGCTTTCGGTGCGCCCGCTGACGATGCGCAGCCCGCGCTCGATGAGCGTCTCGGCGAGCACGCGTGCATTCGCCGCCACCTGTTGCTGGTAGACCTTGAACTCGGGGGCCAGGGCCTCCTTGAAGGCCACCGCCTTGCCGGCGATGACGTGCATCAGCGGCCCGCCCTGGATGCCGGGGAAGATGGCGCTGTTGATCTTCTTGGCGATGGCCTCGTCGTTCATCACGACGAGGCCGCCGCGCGGTCCGCGCAGGCTCTTGTGCGTGGTCGAGGTGACGACGTCGGCATGCGGCACCGGGTTGGGGTAGACGCCGGCGGCGATGAGGCCGGCGTAGTGCGCCATGTCGACCATGAAGATCGCGCCGGCGGCCTTCGCCACCCTGGCGAAGCGCTCGAAGTCGATGCGCAGGCTGTAAGCCGAAGCGCCGGCGATGATGAGCTTGGGGCGGGTCTCGAGGGCCAGGCGCTCCATGGCGTCGTAGTCGATGGCCTCGGTGGCATCGAGCCCGTAGCTCACCACCTTGAACCACTTGCCGCTCATGTTCAGCGCCATGCCGTGGGTGAGGTGGCCGCCTTCGGCCAGGCTCATGCCCATGATCGTGTCGCCTGGTTGCAGCAGCCCGAAGAACACCGCCTGGTTGGCCTGCGAGCCCGAATTCGCCTGCACGTTGGCGAAGTTCGCGCCGAAGAGCTGCCTGGCGCGCGCGATGGCCAGTTCCTCGACGACGTCGACGTTCTCGCAACCGCCGTAGTAGCGCTTGCCGGGGTAGCCTTCGGCGTACTTGTTGGTGAGCTGCGAGCCCTGCGCGGCCATCACCGCGGGGCTGGTGTAGTTCTCGCTGGCGATGAGCTCGATGTGCTCTTCCTGGCGGCGGTTCTCGGCCTGGACGGCGGCCCAGATTTCGGGGTCTGTCGACGCCAGGGTGGAGACGTTGCGGTCGAACATGGGAGTCCTCTTCGTGTGCATGGGCCTTCGGGCACCGGGAGCAGCACGCGGACCTGCTCTTCAGCGGAGGGCTGCCCAGGCGCACGGCCGACGCTGCCGCATCCGACGGCGGCGGCCCGCGCTCCCCGGTGGTCGTCCACCTCGGGGCATGCATGCCCCTATCGCCAGTCGCGCAGGCCCGAGAGTGTATCCGGCGAGCGCGCGCTCAGCGCAGCATCGCCACCTGTTCGGCCGCGGGGGCGGGCTCGGCAACCGGAGGCGCTGGCGCTGCCGGCAGGGGTGCCGGGACGCTGGCTTGCGTCTCGCGCTGGACAGGCGCCACGGGGGTGCTGGCATTGATCGCCACGCGCCGGCCGTCGGCGACGTTGCGCATGTACACCTGCTCGGCCATCACCCGCCCGACGTAGCCCCCGTCGTTCTCGAGCAGCGCAGCGCCAACGTAGTAGCGCAGGCCTTCCTGCAAGCTGCCGGCGCGCGAGATGCACTCCTTGAGCACGAGCACGCCCACGCGCAGGTTGCTGATCGGGTCGAAAGCGGCGCGCGTGCCGCCGAAGGCCTCGTACTTGTCGTCGTGCACCCGCGTCATCACCTGCATCAGCCCCTGGGCGCCGACCGTGCTCTGCGCGAACGGGTTGAAGCTCGACTCGACGGCCATGATGGCCAGGATCAGCGTCGGATCCAGGCCGACGCGGTTGCCGATCGACCAGGCCTCCTGCACCAGGGCGCCTATGGGCTCCGGTGCGACCTTGTAACGGCGCGCGATCCAGCTCGCCAGGGTGGCCTGCGGGCGCGGCAGGTCGGCCAGGTTGGCGGCGGTGGCTCGCGCCACGGCGTCGGGCTCGGCGACCTGGGCCTGCACCGAGCCGCTCGCCAGGTCACGCTGCTCCTGGCGCGTCTGCAGCCACTCCAGCGCCTGCACTTCGAACGCGCCGCGCATGTCGGCGCGACCCAGTGCGACCACGAGGACGCCCACGGCCGCCAGGCCCACCAGGGCCAGGGTGTTGTGGCTCACCTCGAGCAGGCCGTGGCCCACGTCGGCGGTGAACACCGACAGCGATCGGGCCGTGGCGAGCTGCGCTCGGCGCAGCCCTGCGAGTGCTCGCAACATGACTCTCTCCTGATCTCCGCGATCTCCGCACACGCCACGGTGACGGTGGGGGTCGCTGTGATAATCAACCGGCGGGTGGCTGACCGCGTGCGGGCCGCCTGTTCCCCTGCCGGGGCGGTGTCAACTCCGGCTGCCGGGTTCCAACACCGGTGATTCGGGTTAACCCTGAATCTTCAGGATCGGGCGGATTCTAGGAACCGACTAATACGCAGTCAAGAATATGAAACTGCTTTCTAATTCCATGGAAGCATGAAGTACCGTGACCTGAGGGACTTCCTGGGCCAGTTGGAACGGCTGGGGGAGCTCCGAAAACTCGCTGAGCCGGTGTCCCCGCGCCTGGAAATGACGGCAATCGGCGACAAGTTGTTGCGCGCCGGCGGGCCGGCGGTGCTCTGTACGCAGCCCGTGGGTTACAAAATTCCCTGCCTCATCAACCTCTTCGGCACCCCGCGCCGCGTGGCGCTGGGCATGGGAGCCGAGTCCGTGGCCGACCTGCGCGAGGTGGGCCGGCTGCTCGCCAGCCTGAAGGAGCCCGAGCCGCCCCGGGGCCTGAAGGATGCAGGCAAGCTCATGCACATGGCCAAGGCCCTGTGGGACATGAAGCCGGCGCTGCAGCGCGGCGCTGCCTGCCAGGAGGTGGTGCGCCAGGGCGATGAAGTCGACCTCACGGAACTGCCGGTGCAGACCTGCTGGCCCGACGACGCCGGGCCGCTCATCACCTGGGGCCTGGTGATCACGCGCGGGCCCCAAGGCGTGGCGGCGCCGCGTGCGCGGCAGAACCTGGGCATCTACCGCCAGCAGGTCATCGGCCGTCGCGAGGTGGTCATGCGCTGGCTGGCCCACCGCGGCGGGGCGCTGGACTTCCGCGACTTCGCCGCCGCCAACCCGGGCCGGCCGTTCCCGCTGGCGGTGGCCCTGGGCGCCGACCCGGCGACCATCCTGGGCGCGGTGACGCCGGTGCCCGACACGCTCTCCGAGTACCAGTTTGCCGGCCTGCTGCGCGGCAGCCGCACCGAGGTCGCCGAGTCCGGCGTCGGCGAAGGCGGCTTGCCACTGCAGGTGCCGGCCGGCGCGGAGATCGTGCTCGAGGGCCATATTCCGGTGGCCAGCGCGGGCTTCGAAGGCGCATCGGAGCACGGCGTGCGCGTGAAGGAAAAAGGGGGCTACCTGCACGCGCTGGAAGGGCCTTTCGGCGACCACACCGGCTACTACAACGAGCAGGACTGGTTCCCCGTGCTGCGCATCGAGCGCCTGACCCACCGGCGCGACCCGATCTACCACTCCACCTACACCGGCAAGCCACCGGACGAGCCCGCGGTGCTGGGCGTGGCCCTCAACGAGGTCTTCGTGCCCATCCTGCAAAAGCAGTTTCCCGAGATCACCGATTTCTACCTGCCGCCCGAGGGCTGCAGCTACCGCATGGCCATCGTGGCCATCAAGAAGGCCTACCCGGGGCACGCCAAGCGCGTCATGTTCGGCGTGTGGAGCTTCCTGCGCCAGTTCATGTACACCAAGTTCATCGTCGTCACCGACGACGACGTGGACATCCGCGACTGGAAGGAGGTGGTCTGGGCCCTCACCACGCGCATGGACCCGGTGCGCGACACCACGCTGGTCGAGAACACCCCCATCGACTACCTCGATTTCGCTTCGCCGGTGAGCGGGCTGGGCGGGAAGATGGGCCTGGACGCGACGCACAAGTGGGCGGGCGAGACGGCGCGCGAGTGGGGCCGCCCGATCCGCATGACGGCGCAGGTGGAGCAGCGCGTGGACGCGCTCGTGCAGGGCCTGCTCGGTACTTCTTGACGGGCCGCAAGGCGGCGTCGAAATCCCGCCGCAATCCCGTTCATTTGCGCTTGCGACGGCGACTGCCTGGGCTTATATTGAGTACGCCTGCTTGCAGGCATCCTCGACGGCGCAGTCACTGCGCGTCAGGGGCCCCGGACCTCATTCCTCTGGAGCTCCATCGGTGGTTTGGACCACCCGCCCCTTCGGTTCGCGAGAGCCGAGGGGGTTTGTATTTATGGGCCTCGCCCGGGAGTGATCTTGTTCCAGCGCTTCGAACGCCTCGTGCACCCCTACCCGCAGGCGCTGCCCCCGCCGCCGCCGCAGCGCTTCTTCGCCTTCCTCTGGGACTGCAGCAAGGGGCTGCGGCGCTACCTGGCGCTGGTGACGCTGTTCACCGCCGCCATCGGCGCCTTCGAGGCGCTGCTCTTCAGCATGATGGCCCACGTGGTGGACGTGCTCGGCCGCGTGCGCCCGGCCGAGCTGTGGCACGAGCAGGGGCACACGCTGGCGCTGCTCGCGGCCGTGCTGCTGGCGAGCATCGTCTTCGCGGCGCTGCAGGCGCTCTTCAAGTACCAGGGCATCTTCGCCAACTTCCCCATGCGCATGCGCTGGAACTTCCATCGCCAGATGCTCGAGCAGAGCATGGGCTTCTACCAGGACGAGTTCGCCGGCCGCATCGCCACCAAGGTCATGCAGACGGCGCTGGCGGTGCGCGACACCTGGCTCATCTTCACCGACATCCTGGTCTACGTGGTCATCTACTTCGTCACCCTGGTGGCCGTGGTCGGCGTCTTCGACGCCTGGCTCGTGTTGCCCTTCATGGGCTGGCTGGCCGCCTACGCGCTGACGCTGTGGTACTTCGTGCCGCGCCTGGGCCGGGTGGCGCGTGCGCAGGCCGACGCGCGCTCGCTGATGACGGGCCGCATCACCGACGCCTACACCAACATCGCCACCGTCAAGCTCTTCTCGCACGCACAGCGCGAGGCCCAGTTCGCGCGCAGCGCGATGCAGGAGTTCATGAGCACGGCCTACGGCCAGATGCGCCTGGTGACGGGTTTCGAGGCCATCAACCAGACCCTCAGCGTGGCGCTCATCGCCTCCACCGCCGGGCTCAGCCTGGCGCTGTGGACGGGCTCGGCGATCGGCGTCGGCGCCGTCGCCGCGGCCACGGCGATGGCCTTTCGCCTCAACGGCATCTCGCACTGGGTGATGTGGGAGCTGGCCTCGCTCTTCGAGCACATCGGCACGGTGCAAGATGGCATGGCCACGCTGTCGCGCGTGCGCAGCGTGGTCGACCACCCGCAGGCCCAGCCGCTGAAGGTGCCGCACGGCGAACTGCGCTTCGAGGGCGTGAGCTTTTCCTACGGCGGCACGCGCAAGGTGATCGACGGCCTGGACCTCACCATCCGCGCGGGCGAGAAGATCGGCCTGGTGGGCCGCTCGGGCGCGGGCAAGAGCACGGTGGTGAACCTGCTGCTGCGCCTGTACGACCTGGAGGGCGGGCGCATCCTCGTCGACGGGCAGGACATCGCCCTGGCGACGCAGGAAAGCCTGCGCCGCCAGGTGGGCATGGTCACGCAGGACACCTCGCTGCTGCACCGCTCGGTGCGCGAGAACATCGTCTACGGCCGCCCCGATGCGAGCGAGGCCGAGATGCGCCGCGCGGCCGAGCGCGCCGAGGCCGAGGACTTCATCCTCGGCCTGACCGACCCCAAGGGGCGCAAGGGCTACGACGCCCACGTGGGCGAGCGCGGCGTGAAGCTCTCGGGCGGCCAGCGCCAGCGCATCGCCATCGCCCGCGTGATGCTCAAGGACGCGCCCATCCTGCTGCTCGACGAAGCCACCAGCGCCCTGGACAGCGAGGTCGAGGCGGCCATCCAGCACAGCCTGTACCGGCTCATGGAAGGCAAGACGGTGGTGGCCATCGCCCACCGCCTGTCGACCATCGCCGCGATGGACCGGCTCGTGGTCATGGACCAGGGTCGCATCGCCGAGGTGGGCGACCACCAGAGCCTGCTCGCCGCCGGTGGCATCTACGCCCGGCTCTGGGCGCACCAGAGTGGCGGCTTCCTGGGCGAGGAAGTCGACGAACCGGCGCCGCTGGCGGCGGCCGACTGA
>DYOR01000178.1 GCA_020720385.1 Rubrivivax sp. | reverse complement strand
GGATGTGACATGCGACCCCCAAGCTTGTCGCGTCGCGCCTTCGCTACCCCCCAAGGGGGCTCACGCAGCGGCCCGGCGGAGCCAGCTCCGCGCGTGGGCTTGACCGCGCGTGCAGCATGAAGCCTTCGCTGCAGGTCCGCCTCTCCCAGCATCTGGCGCTCACGCCCCAGCTGCAGCAGTCGATCCGGCTGCTGCAGCTCTCCACGCTCGAGCTGAACCAGGAAGTCGGGCAGATGCTCGAGCTCAACCCCTTCCTCGAGGCCGAGGAGGAGCCCGCGCCCGGCCCCTACGACACGCCGCCCGAGCGCCAGGCGGCCGACCGCGCCGCCGAGCGCAGCACCGAGAGCGGCCCCGAGCGCGAGGGGGCAGGCGACGGCGCCGAGGCGCTCGACGCCGCCGCCGAGATGCGCGCCGAGGACTTCGGCACCACGGGGCGCGAGGACTGGGAGAACGGCACCGAGGGCGACGACTTCGACGGCATCCGCGAGACGCCCGCGGGCCCGGGCACGGGCAGCGCCCTCGACGGCGAGGAGTTCGATGCGCAGGACCGCAGCGCGGCGCCGGGTTCGCTGCAGGACCACCTGCGTGCCCAGGTGGTGGGCATGCGCCTGTCGGCCGAAGACCACGCCGCGCTGGAAGTGCTCATCGAGTCGCTCGACGGCGACGGCTACCTCGCCGACACGCTGGAGGACATCGCCGAGCGCCTGGCGGCGATGCTGGCGATCGACCACGCCGACGCGCGCACCGAGCTCGATGAGCGCTTGCAGTGCGCGCTGCGCTGGCTGCAAAGCCTGGATCCCTGCGGCGTCGGCGCGCATTCGCTGGGCGAATGCCTGGCGCTGCAGATCAAGGCCACGCCGCGCTCGCCGGCACGCCAGCTCGCGCTGCGCATCTGCGAGCAGCACCTGGAGCTGCTCGCGCGCCGCGACATGAAGCGCCTCACCGCGCTCACCGGCGCCGACGAGGCGCTCGTGCGCCAGGCCCAGGCGCTCATCGTCGCCTGCGAGCCCAAGCCGGCGCGCCCGTTCGCGCCGGCCGAGGCCAACGTCATCGTCCCGGACGTCATCGTGCGCAAGAGCGGCCGTGGGTTCGCGGTGCTGCTCAACCCCGATGTCATGCCCAAGCTGCGCATCAACGACCTCTATGCCCAGGCCGTGCGCGGCCAGCGCGGCGCCGCCGGGCACGCGGGACTGAGCTCGCGGCTGCAGGAGGCGCGCTGGTTCGTGAAGAACATCCAGCAGCGCTTCGACACCATCCTGCGCGTGAGCAAGGCCATCGTCGAGCGCCAGAAGGGCTTCCTCACGCACGGCGCGATCGCCATGAAGCCGCTCGTGCTGCGCGAGATCGCCGACGAGCTCGACCTGCACGAGAGCACCATCTCGCGCGTCACCACGGCCAAGTACATGGCCACGCCGCAAGGCACCTTCGAGCTCAAGTACTTCTTCGGCTCCTCGCTGCACACCGATGCCGGCGGCAACGCCTCGAGCACCGCGGTGCGCGCGCTCATCCAGCAGTTCGTGAGCGCCGAGGATGCGAAGAAACCGCTCTCGGACAGCCAGATCAGCGAGATGCTCGAGGAGCAGGGCATCCAGGTGGCGCGGCGCACCGTGGCCAAGTACCGCGAGTCGCTGAAGATCGCGCCGGCCAGCCAGCGCAAGGCCATCTGATGCCGGCGCTCTTCCTGCCCTGCGCCGGCGGCGTCGAGGCCCTGCTCGCCGAGGAAGTGCAGCGCCTCAGCGCTGCGCCGGTGCAGGCCAGCCGCGGCGGCGTCTGGGTCGAGGGCGACGAGCGCGCGGCGATGCGGTTGAACCTCGAAAGCCGTCTGGCACAACGCGTGCTGTGGCCCCTCGTCGACGGCCCCTACCGCGACGAGCACGACCTCTACGCGCTCGCCCGGCGCGTGCCGTGGGAGCGCTGGATCACGCCCGAGCAGACCCTGCGCGTGGACGTGACGGCCGGGCGTGGGAAGTTTGGCTCGCCGCTGCAAAGCCTCAACTTCGCCGCGCTGCGCATCAAGGACGCCGTGTGCGACAGCCTGCGCGAAACCGCGGGCGCGCGGCCCAGCGTGGACACGCGCCACCCCGACCTGCCGATCGCCCTGTTCGTCGGCCCCGAGCACGCCACGCTCTACGTCGACACCTCGGGCGAGGCGCTGTTCAAGCGCGGCTGGCGCGAGGACAAGGGCGAGGCGCCGCTGAAGGAGACGCTGGCCGCCGCGATGCTTGCCGCCGCCGGCTGGCAGGGCCGCGCCGAGGACGGGCCGCTGTTCGACCCCTGCTGCGGCGCCGGCACCATCGCCATCGAGGCGGCGCAGATGGCTTGTGGCATCGCGCCGGGCAGCCTGCGCCGCTTTGCCTTCGAGCGCATGCTGCCCTTCAAGCCCTTTGCCGCGCACTGGCGCGAGCTGCAAAGCGCCGCCCGGGCCCGGGTCCACGCCCCGGCGGCGCCCATCTTCGCCGGCGACGTGAGCTTTCGCATGACCGACTTCGCCAGCCGCAACGCCGAGCGCGCCGGCGTGCGCCAGGCGATCGAGTTCAAGACCGCCGACGCCCTGCAGCGGCCGCCGCCGGCGCCCCGGGGCACGCTGATCATGAACCCGCCGTATGGCGAACGCATCGCGCCCAAGGGGCGCGGTGCGGGGGGCGAACGCATCGCGCCCAAGGGGCACGGTGCGGGGGGCGAACGCATCGCGCCCAAGGGGCACGGTGCGGGGGGCGGGCAAGGTGCCGGCGGCTTGCGTGGCGCGCACAGCGTGGGCTCGCGCGAGGACTTCGCAGGCGGTGGCAGCTCGGCCGAGTTCTTCGGCGGCCTGGCCACGCACTGGAAGCGCCAGTACGCCGGCTGGACGGCCTGGCTGCTCAGCCCGGACATGAAGCTGCCCTCGCTCATGCGGCTGAAGGAGAGCCGCCGCGTGCCGCTGTGGAACGGTGGCATCGAGTGCCGCCTGTTGCGCTTCGACATGGTCGCCGGCGCCGGCCCCGGCGCGGCCGCCGCGGCGCCTGCCGAGGCATAATTCCGCATCGCTTTTTCGGAGCCATCTCTTGGACCAGAGTCACCCTCGGTGACCGTCCGTTCCGGGGCCGCAGCGGCCACTCGGGATGAGACGGATCTCACCTGCCGCCATCCCGCGCCGGGCCTCGTGCACCGGTGCCGCGCCCCCGAAAGTACGAGATGCTCAACGTCTTCACGCTGGCCAACGGCCGGCTGATCCAGGAAGAGATCGACAGCCCTGCGGCCCTCACGCAGTTGCAGCCGGTGTGGGTCGACCTGGAGAACCCCAGCGCCGAGGAAAAGGGCTGGGTGCAGCAGCGCTTCGGGCTGGGCATCCCCAGCGACGCGGTGGACGACGACCTGGAGGAGTCCGCGCGCTTCTACGAAGAGGACAACGGCGAGCTGCACATCCGCTCGGACTTCCTCATCGACGGCGACGACGGCCCTGACGGCCAGCCCTCGCGCAACGTGCGCGTGGCCTTCATCCTCTTCGAAAAGGTGCTCTTCTCGGTGCACGCCGAGGATCTGCCGGTGTTCCGCCTGCTGCGCCTGCGCGCGCGGCGCATCCCCGCGCTCATCGAGGACGCCAAGGACGTGCTGCTCAAGCTCTACGACGCCGACGCCGAGTATTCGGCCGACGCGCTGGAGGGGGTCTACGACAACCTCGAGCGCGTCAGCGCGCGCGTGCTCACCACCGACGTCAACGACCAGGTGGCCGGCCAGGCGCTCACGGCGATCGCGCGCGAGGAGGACTTGAACGGCCGCATCCGGCGCAACGTCATGGACACGCGCCGCGCGCTGAGCTTCATGATGCGCAGCCGCATGCTCGGCGCCGAGCAGTTCGAGGAGGCGCGGCAGATCCTGCGCGACATCGATTCGCTGGACTCGCACACCGCGTTCCTCTTCGACAAGATCAACTTCCTCATGGACGCCACGGTCGGCTTCATCAACATCAACCAGAACAAGATCATCAAGATCTTCTCCGTGGCCAGCGTGGCGCTGCTGCCGCCCACGCTCATCGCCAGCATCTACGGCATGAACTTCAAGGCCATGCCCGAGATCGACTGGGGCTACGGCTACCCGTTTGCGCTGGCCCTCATGGCCGCCAGCGTGGCCGCGCCGTTCATCTACTTCCGCCGCAAGGGCTGGCTGCGCTGAGCCGCGCCGGGGGCGCGGTGCTGCGGGCCGCGGATTCCTGGCGCTTTGCCGCCGCACGGCGCGTGCAACGAAATGCAACGCCGAGGTAGTCTCTGCCCTGGCGCAGCGGCCACCTGGCCATGCGCCTTGGCCCGCGTCTCGAGGGAAGATGATGCCAACCCACCCCACTCCATTGGTCACGGCCTGGATGCGTCGCCTGGGCCTGGTCGGCGCGCTCCTGGCGGCGCACTCGGCCCTGGCGCAGTTCAGCATGCTCCCCGCGCCTGCGTGCGCCGCGCCCGTGCCCAGCGCGCGCGAGGTCGAGAAGGAGTTCCGCGTCGACGCGGCGCGCCACCTCTACGCCTGCTACCCGATGCGCGTGTACCGCGGCATGCTCCCGCCGCTGCTCTACGGCGTGATGATGGTGGAGACCGAGCTCGACACCGCGGGCAACGTGCTCGACATCAGCGTGGTGCGCAAGCCCGCGGCGGCCGAGGTCGCGCCGTGGGTGCTGGCGATGATCCGCCGCGCCGCGCCCTTCCCGGCGCCGACCGCGATGCCCGGCGGCCGGGTGCGCTTCACCGAGACCTTCTTCGTCGACCGCTCGGGCCTGTTTCAGGTCCACTCGATCACCGAAGGGCAACGCTAGTGCAGTGTTCCACG
>DYOR01000029.1 GCA_020720385.1 Rubrivivax sp. | reverse complement strand
TGCAGGGCGAACACCCCGCGCTGTACGCGATGTTCGCCCGCTTCTATCGCCAGGACCCGGCCGCCGAGCAGCCCGCGCCACGGCGCCCCTAGGCTAGGCGGGCGCTGCCTCGGCGCGTTGCTTGTCGTTCTTGCGCGGCGGCTGGATGTCGAGCTGGACCTGTTCCTGCGCGTCGATGTCCACCGTCAGCCGGCCGCCATCCACCAGGCGCCCGAAGAGCAACTCGTCGGCCAGCGCGCGGCGAATCGTGTCCTGGATCAGGCGTTGCATCGGGCGCGCGCCCATGAGCGGGTCGAAACCCTTCTTCGCCAGGTGCTTGCGCAGGTTGTCGGTGAAGGTGACCTCGACCTTCTTCTCGGCGAGCTGGCCCTCGAGCTGGAGGAGGAACTTGTCGACCACGCGCAGGATCACGTCCTCGTTCAGCGAACGGAAGCTGACGATGGCGTCCAGCCGGTTGCGGAACTCGGGCGTGAACAGCCGCTTGATGTCGGCCATTTCCTCGCCCTGCTCGCGCTTGTTGGTGAAGCCGATGGTCGCCTTGTTCATGGTCTCGGCGCCGGCGTTCGTGGTCATGACGATGACGATGTTGCGGAAGTCGGCCTTGCGCCCGTTGTTGTCGGTGAGCGTGCCGTGGTCCATCACCTGGAGCAGCACGTTGAAGACGTCCGGGTGCGCCTTCTCGATTTCGTCCATGAGCAGCACGGCATGCGGCTTCTTGGTGATGGCCTCGGTGAGCAGCCCGCCCTGGTCGAAGCCCACGTAGCCCGGAGGCGCACCGATGAGCCGGCTCACCGCATGGCGCTCCATGTACTCGGACATGTCGAAGCGGATCAGGTCGATGCCCAGCACGTAGGCCAGCTGCTTGGCGACCTCGGTCTTGCCCACGCCGGTGGGCCCGCTGAAGAGGAACGAACCGATGGGCTTGTCGGGCTTGCCCAGGCCGGAGCGCGCCATCTTGATCGCCGCGGCCAGCGCGTCGATGGCGGGGTCCTGCCCGAAGACCACGCTCTTGAGGTCGCGGTCCAGTGTCTTGAGCTTGCTGCGGTCGTCGCTGGAGACGCTGGCGGGCGGGATGCGCGCGATCTTGGCGACGATGTCCTCGACCTCCGCGCGGGTGATCGTCTTCTTGCGCTTGCTGGCGGGCAGGATGCGCTGCGCGGCACCCGCTTCGTCGATCACGTCGATGGCCTTGTCGGGCAGGTGGCGGTCGTTGATGTACTTGGCCGAGAGTTCGGCGGCGGCCTGCAGCGCGCCCACGGCGTACTTCACGCTGTGGTGTTCCTCAAAGCGCGACTTCAGGCCCTTGAGGATTTCGATCGTCTGCTCGACCGAGGGCTCGACCACGTCGACCTTCTGGAAGCGCCTCGAGAGCGCCGCGTCCTTCTCGAAGATGCCGCGGTACTCGGTGAAGGTGGTGGCGCCGATGCACTTCATCGCCCCGTTGGACAGGGCGGGCTTGAGCAGGTTGCTCGCGTCCAGCGTGCCGCCGCTGGCGGCGCCGGCGCCGATCAGGGTGTGGATCTCGTCGATGAAGAGGATGGCGTTGGGCAGGTCCTTGAGCTGCTTGAGCACGCCCTTGAGGCGCTGCTCGAAATCGCCGCGGTACTTGGTGCCGGCGAGCAGCGCGCCCATGTCCAGCGCGTAGACCGTGGCATCGCCCAGCACCTCGGGCACATCACGCTCGGTGATGCGCCAGGCCAGGCCTTCGGCGATGGCCGTCTTGCCCACACCGGCCTCGCCCACCAGCAGGGGGTTGTTCTTGCGCCGGCGGCACAGCACCTGGATCACGCGCTCGACCTCGTGCTCGCGCCCGATGAGAGGGTCGATCTTGCCGTCGCGTGCGAGCTGGTTGAGGTTCTGCGTGAACTGCTCCAGCGGCGAGCCCTTGGCATCGCCACTCTCCTCCTTCTCGGCCTCCCCGCCGCTCGGGCTTTCGCTGCCTTTGGCGGGCTCGGGGGGGTCGCTCTTCTTGATGCCGTGGGCGATGAAGTTCACCACGTCCAGGCGCGTCACTCCCTGTTGGTGCAGGTAGTACACCGCGTGCGAGTCCTTCTCGCCGAAGATGGCCACGAGCACGTTGGCCCCGGTGACTTCCTTCTTGCCGCTGCCGGTGCTCTGCACATGCATGATGGCGCGCTGGATGACGCGCTGGAAACCCAGCGTGGGCTGGGTGTCGACCTCTTCGCTGCCCCCCACCGTGGGCGTGTTTTCCTTGATGAACGCCGACAGGCTCCTGCGCAGGTCCTCGATGTTGGCCGCGCAGGCGCGCAGCACCTCGGCCGCGGAGGGGTTGTCCAGCAGCGCCATGAGCAGGTGCTCGACGGTGATGAACTCGTGCCGCTGCTGCCGCGCCTCGACAAAGGCCATGTGCAGGCTGACTTCTAACTCTTGGGCAATCATGCGGCCTCCATAATGCATTGCAGCGGGTGCCCTTCGTGGCGCGCCGCGGCCAGCACCAGTTCGACTTTCGTCGCCGCGACGTCCTTGGTGTAGACGCCGCAGATGCCGCGCCCTTCGTGGTGAATCTTCAGCATGATGAGCGTGGCCGTGTCGGGGTCAC
The DNA here is from genome assembly GCA_020720385.1 of Rubrivivax sp. GTDB lineage: Bacteria > Pseudomonadota > Gammaproteobacteria > Burkholderiales > Burkholderiaceae_C > Rubrivivax. The sequence goes on along the minus strand of DYOR01000029.1, from coordinate 24,572 downwards.
GTTGGAAGTACTGTTGAACCACCATGACGACGAACTCCATCGGCGTGTAATCGTCGTTGAGCATCACCACCTGGTACAGCTGTGGCGGTTTCGTGCGCTGCGCCTTGCGCTCGGCCAGCACCGCGCCCTGCCCACCGCCCTGCCGCGGCGCGGCGGGCGGCTTGGTGGGTGGCAACGGCGGCGGGTCGTCGGGCATGATTCATTCTATCGAGTTGGTCCGAAACTGCAGGGTGGCGAACGATCCAGGCCTTCATCGCCCATGTTGACCCGGATCGCCTGCCTTCAAGGGGCAATGAGAGCGGCCTTCCACCCCTTGTCAGGCGTCTTTCGACCCCGGCGGCGGCAGGGTCGCGGCGCGGCGCACAGCGACCACGGCGGCCGGCGCACAACCTTGACACCCTTGTTCACCGGGCGCGACAATTTCCGCCGCATTCCAGCAAGCGAGGGGTGCCGTGACGCTCGGTACGGTGAAGTGGTTCAGTGACGCCAAGGGCTTCGGTTTCATCGAGCCGGAGGGCGGTGGCGGCGACGTCTTCGCGCACTTCTCCTGCGTGCAGATGGAGGGCTTCCGCACCCTCAAGGCCGGCGGCCGCGTGACCTTCGACCTGGTCGAGGGCCCCAAGGGCAGCCTGGCGCAGAACATCTGCCCGCTGGGCAGCGAGCCCACGGCGGACGAACCCGGCGCCGCCGCCTCGGCCCTGGCAGGCTGACCCCACCGGCCCGCCGGCCCACCGGCCCGCCTCAGCCGGCCCAGGGTGCCGGCGTGTCGTCGATCAGGCCGTAGCGCTGCCGCGCCTCGCGCGCCAGACCGTCCGGCAGCGCGCCGGCCTCGCCGAGCAAGCGCAGGGCACGCACGACGATGTGCTGCCGATCGACCTCGAAGTGGCGCCGCAACTGGGCACGCGTGTCGCTGCGCCCGAATCCGTCGGTGCCCAGCGTGGCGAAACGCCGGCCCCAGGGCACCCAGGCACGGATCTGCTCGGGCACGGCGCGCACGTAGTCGGTGGCAGCCAGGATGGGCCCGTGGGTCTGCCCGAGCACCTGCGTGACGTAGGGCTGCCGCGAGCCCTGCCCCGTGCCCGCCTCGCGCTCCAGCGCAACGCCTTCGCGCGACAACTCGCTGAAGCTCGTCACGCTGCACACATCACACGCCACGTTCCATTCGTGTGCCAGCAAGGCGCTGGCCGCGATGACCTCGTGCAGGATCGCCCCGCTGCCGAGCAGGGTGCACTGGGCGACGGGCGTAGCCGCCGGCGCCTGCCCGAGGGTCTCGCCGGCAAGCCGATAGATGCCACGCACGATGCCTTCCTGCACGCCGACGGGCATCGACGGCTGGGCCTGGTTCTCGTTCATCACCGTGAGGTAGAAGAAGACGTCCTCGCGCTGCTGCAACATGCGCTGCATGCCGTGCCGCACGAGCACGGCCAGCTCGTAGGCAAAGCCCGGGTCGTAGGCCACGCAGTTGGGCACCGTGCTGGCCAGCAGGTGGCTGTGTCCGTCCTGATGCTGCAGACCCTCGCCGGCCAGCGTGGTGCGTCCGGACGTCGCCCCGATGAGAAAGCCGCGCGAGCGCTGGTCGGCGGCCGCCCAGATCAGGTCGCCGACGCGCTGAAAGCCGAACATCGAGTAGTAGATGTAGAACGGCAGCATGGGCAGGCCATGCGTGCTGTAGCTCGTCGCCGCGGCCGTCCACGAAGCGATCGCGCCGGCCTCGTTGATGCCTTCCTCGAGGATCTGACCGTCACGGGCCTCGCGATAGACCATCAGGCTGCCCGCGTCCTCGGGTTCGTAGCGCTGGCCTTGTGAGGCGTAGATGCCGACCTGGCGGAAAAGGCTGGCCATGCCAAAGGTGCGCGCCTCGTCGGCCACGATGGGCACCACGCGCGGGCCGAGGTCGGCCGCCTTGAGCAGGCTCGCGAGCATGCGCACGAAGGCCATCGTGGTGGACATCTCCTTGCCCCCCGCGTCCAGGGCGAAAGCGGCGAAATCCTCCACCGCCGGCACGGCCAGGGCCGGCGCCTGCGCCACGCGCGCCGGCAAGGCACCGCCCAGCGCGCTGCGACACTGGCGCAGATGGAGCATCTCGGCGCTGTCGTCGGCGGGGCGGAAGAAGCGCTGCGCGGTCGCGTCGGCGTCGCTCATGGGCAGGCGCAAGCGCTGCGCGAACGCGCGCAGGTCGGCGGCAGCGAGCTTCTTCTGCGAGTGCGTCGTCATCCGCCCCTGGCCAATGGAGCCCATGCCGTAACCCTTCATCGTCTTGGCCAGGATCACCACCGGCGCACCGCGGTGGGCCACGGCGGCGGCATAGGCGGCGTGGATCTTCACCAGGTCGTGCCCGCCGCGGTGCAGGCGGTCGATCTCCTCGTCCGTCATCGCCGCCACGAGCGCGGCCAGTTCGGGGTCCTGGCCGAAGAACTTCTCGCGGTTGTAGGCGCCGTCGTTGGCCGAAAAGGTCTGGAACTGCCCGTCCACGGTGCGCGCGAAGGCACGCGCCAGGGCCTGCGTGCGATCGCGTGCAAACAACGCGTCCCAGTCGGAACCCCAGAGCAGCTTGATGACGTGCCACCCCGCCCCTTCGAAGGCGGTTTCGAGTTCGTCGACGATGCGCGCGTTGCCACGCACCGGGCCGTCCAGTCGCTGCAGGTTGCAGTTGACGACGAAGACGAGGTTGTCCAGCCCCTCGCGGGCGGCGAGCGACAGCCCGGCCATGGACTCGGGTTCGTCCATCTCCCCGTCGCCGAAGAAGCCCCACACCCGCCGCTCGCCCATGGCCGCCAGGCCGCGGTGCTCGAGGTAGCGCATGAAGCGCGCCTGGTAGACCGCGGAGAGCGGGCCGATGCCCATCGATCCGGTGGGGAACTGCCAGAAGTCCGGCATCAACCAGGGGTGCGGGTACGAGCACAGGCCGCGCACCGGACGCCCGGCGCGGCGCTCGGCAGCGGCGCTCACCTCCTGCCGGTAGTGCGCCAGGTCATCCTCGCTCAGGCGGCCTTCGACGAACGCCCGTGCATACACGCCGGGCGCCGAGTGCGGCTGGAAGAACACCAGGTCGCCCCCGTGCCCGGCGCTGCGCGCATGGAAGAAGTGGTTGAAGCCCACCTCGAACAGGTCGGCGGCCGAGGCATAGCTGGCGATGTGCCCACCGAGTTCGCCATAGCGCTCGTTGGCGCGCACGACCATGGCCAGTGCGTTCCAGCGCATGATCGCCGCCAGCCTCTGCTCGAGCTCGAGCTTGCCCGGAAAAGGCACCTGCTCGTGCATGGCGATGGTGTTCACGTACGGCGTATTGCGCGGCGGCTTCCAGGCCAGCGCAAAGCGACGCGCCTCGTCCTGCAGCACGTCCAGCACGAAGCGCGCGCGCTGTGGCCCCGCCGCCGCGACGAGCGAGGCCAGCGCGGCCAGCCACTCGCGGGTCTCCGCCGGATCGCTGTCGCCCGGGAAGCGCACCGCGTGGAGCATCTCCTGCGCTTCGCGCTCCGAAGGCGGTAGGGACATGTTCATCTCCGCAAGCTGATCGCCGCCACCCGATGCGGCCGGCGTCAGACTACAGCGTAACGTCCAGCGCCTGGCGGACGTCGGCGAGCAGGTCGGCCGCGTCTTCCAGGCCCACCGAAATGCGCACCAGGCCGTCGGAAATGCCGCTGGCCCGGCGCACCTCCGCCGGGTACGCGGCGTGCGTCATGCTCGCCGGGTGCTGGGCCAGGCTCTCGGCGTCGCCCAGGCTCACCGCGCGCTGGATGAGTTGCAGTGCATTCAGGAAGCGCCGTCCCGCCTCGACCCCGCCACGCATTTCGAAGGCCACCATACCGCCGAAGCGCCGCATCTGCTGGCGCGCCAGCGCGTGCTGGGGAAAGCGCGCCAAGCCGGGGTACATCACGGTTTCCACCGCCGGGTGCGCAGCGAGCAGTTCGGCCACCGCCTCGGCGCTGTCGCAGTGGCGCTCCATGCGCAGATGCAGGGTCTTCATGCCGCGCAGGATCAGGCTGGCATCGTGGGGCGAGAGAACCGCGCCGGTCATGTCCTTCAGACCGTACAGGCGGATGCGCTCGGCGACCTCGGCCTCGGCACAAACGGTGATGCCTGCCGTCACGTCGCCGTGGCCGTTGAGGTACTTGGTGGCCGAGTGCACGACCACGTGCGCGCCCAACTCCAGCGGGCGCTGCAGGTACGGTGTGCAGTAGGTGTTGTCGACGACGAGGCGGGCGCCGTGTTGCCGGCACACCGCCGCGGCCTGCGCCAGATCGACCAGCCGCATGTTCGGATTGGCCGGCGACTCACAGTAGACGATGCGCGTGGCCGGCGAAATGGCGGCCTCGAGCACGCCGGGGCGCGACAGGTCGACGAAGCGCACCTTCACGCCAAAGGCCGCCAGCCCGTGCTCGAGGAAGGCGTAGGTGCAGCCATACATCGTGAGGTGGGCGAGGATCTCATCGCCTGGGCGCAGCAGCGTCCACAGGGTGCTGGTGATGGCACCCATGCCCGAGCCGAAGGCAATGCCGTCCACCCCGCCCTCGAGTCCGGCCACGCGCTGCTCGAGCAAGCGCAGCGTCGGGTTGGCGATGCGCGTGTAGAAGTAGCCCGGGTCGGTGCCGGCGAAGCGCGCCGCGCCGGCTTCGGCGCTGGGGAAGGTGAAGGTCGCCGTCTGGTAGATCGGCGGGGCCAGCGCCCCTTCATGGGCCTGCGGATCGTAGCCGCCGTGGATGGCACGCGTGGCGAAGCCGAGGGTGGAGTCCTTGTGCATGCGAGCTCTCCCGGACGCGCCTGCCGGCCACCGCGGCGGGCTGGAACGCCTCCGTCAGGGCTCAAGTATCGGAACGCACGGTGGGCTGAATTTGCCAAAATCTCCCCCAAGCCCAGGCCACAGTGAAACGTTCTTCCACGAATGAGGGAATCCGCCGATGCCTTACGAATCCCTGCGCGACCTCGACCGCGTCGACCTGCAGATCCTGCAGGCCCTGCAGGCCAACGGCCGCCTGACCATGGCCGAGCTGGGCGAGCAGGTCTCGCTCTCGCCTTCGCCATGCTGGCGACGCGTGCAGTTGCTCGAGCGCGGCGGCTTCATCCTCGGCTACGGTGCGCGCCTGGATCGCCGCAAGCTGGGCCTGGGCGTGCACGGCTTCGTCAGCGTGCACATGGAGAACCACGCCCAGAGCACCACGGCCAATTTCGAACGGCTCGTCGGCGCGCTGCCCGAGGTGATCGCCTGCCACAACCTCTCCGGGCAATACGACTACCAGCTCGAGCTGGTGGCACCGGACCATGAGAGCTTCGCCCTCACCGTGCGCGAGAAGATCCGTTCGCTGCCCGGCGTGAAGGACATCTACACGAGCTTCACGCTCAAGGAAGTGAAGAGCGGCGGGGCGCTGCCGGTACCTCGCTGACGCGGGGCGACCGACGTGCGCCGAGTGCGCACGAAGCATGGCGGCCAGGCACCAGGCGCACGTTCGGCCCTTGCCAGTCATCGCGAGATGGAGCATGTCGGCACGCAGCGACAACTGCGCCTCGGCGCTGATGCCCTGAATGGATGAGGAATGCAGGCGCACCGCGCGGCCGCGGGCCGCACTGCCACGTCCGTGCGCGCGCAAGCACACCCCGCTTGCGGCACTGCGCGACGATCCGGGCGATGATCGCTGTCCGGGCCATGTCACGCTGGCCCGTCGCCGTCGACTGCACCGCCGATGACACCCGAGACCGTACCGGCCGAGTTCGAACACATCATGGGCTGCACCCCTGCAGACCTGATGCGTTGCCTGCCCATCGCGCTGCCAGGCGCCAGCGTCGAGGCCGACGCGGCGAACCGGGTGATCGTCGCCGTGTTCGCCGACGGAACGCTCAGGCTGAAGTGGCGGGCACTTCCCGCGCACAAGATCGCGCTGCTGAGCATTCCCCGCCTGCAGGTGCAATTTGCCTATACGGGCATGGCGCCGGAGCGCCGCCGCGAGGTGCAGCGGCGCTTCGACCTCGCCACGCAACGCGGCGGCGGATGACTTGCGCCGCGGGCCACCCGCTCGCCGGGCAGCGACGGCCCGGGGATCGTCGATGCCCGCCCGCGCACGAGCCCATCGCCCTGCTTCGCCTCGCTTGCTGACGACGCGGGCGTGCGCAGTTCGAAACCAGGGAATAGAAAACCCCAGTCGAGTCAACGATCTGGGGTTTCACGTGAGACCAGTTGGGGCGTCCGGAGACGCCCCGGGACCGCCTCACATGTGGTCGATCATCACCTGGCCGAATCCGGAGCACGAGACCTGCGTCGCGCCGTCCATCAGGCGCGCGAAGTCGTACGTCACCTTCTTGGCGAGGATGGAGCGCTCCATCGACGCAATCACCAGATCGGCCGCCTCGACCCAGCCCATGTGGCGCAGCATCATCTCGGCCGAGAGGATCTCGGAGCCCGGGTTGACGTAGTCCTTGCCGGCGTACTTCGGCGCCGTGCCGTGCGTGGCCTCGAACATCGCCACGGTGTCGCTCAGGTTGGCTCCCGGCGCGATGCCGATGCCGCCCACCTGTGCGGCCAGGGCATCGGAGATGTAGTCGCCGTTGAGGTTGAGCGTGGCGATGACCGAGTACTCGGCCGGGCGCAGCAGGATCTGCTGAAGGAAGGCATCGGCGATGCTGTCCTTGACGATGATGTCCTTGCCCGTCTTCGGGTTCTTGAACTTGCACCACGGGCCGCCGTCGATGAGTTGCGCGCCGAACTCGCGCTGCGCCAGGGCGTAGCTCCAGTCGCGGAAGCCCCCTTCGGTGAACTTCATGATGTTGCCCTTGTGCACGATGGTCACGCTGGGCTTGTCGTTGTCGATGGCGTATTGGATCGCCTTGCGCACCAGGCGCTCGGTGCCCTCGCGGCTCACCGGCTTGATGCCTATGCCCGAGGTATTGGGGAAGCGGATCTTCTTGACCCCCATCTCCTCCCTCAGGAACTTGATGAGCTTCTTGGCCTGTTCGGTCTCGGCTTCGAACTCGATGCCGGCGTAGATGTCTTCCGAGTTCTCGCGGAAGATGACCATGCTGGTCTTCTCGGGGGCCTTCACCGGGCTGGGCACGCCCTTGAAGTACTGAATCGGCCGCAGGCAGACGTAGAGGTCGAGTTCCTGGCGCAGGGCCACGTTGAGCGAGCGGATGCCGCCACCCACGGGAGTGGTCAGCGGGCCCTTGATCGACACCACGTACTCGCGCACGGCGGCGAGCGTCTCTTCGGGCAGCCACACGTCGGGGCCATAGACCTTGGTCGACTTCTCGCCAGCGTAGACCTCCATCCAGTGGATCTTGCGCTTGCCACCGTAGCTCTTGGCGACCGCGGCATCCACCACCTTGAGCATGACCGGCGTGATGTCGAAGCCCGTGCCGTCACCTTCGATGAACGGGATGATCGGCTGGTCGGGAACGTTGAGCGAGAAGTCGGCGTTGACGGTGATCTTCTGCCCGCCCTGGGGCACTTTGATGTGCTGGTACATGTAAGGGGTTCTCCATGGAGCCGGCGCGTTGCGCGCTGCGGCCTGTGCGTGATCGAGCGTTTGATTCTAAGTCAGGGCCGCTGTCAACCAACTGACTTCCCAGTGCGTTACGCGGTCACCTCCAGCACGGAGGTGTTTCATGAAACCACACGAAAGGTACTTTGAGATGAACAAGATTCTGGCCGCCCTGATTGCCGCCGCCTTCGCCACCACCGGCGCCTTCGCCGCCGATGCCAAGCCCGCTGCCGCCGCGGCGTCCAAGCCTGCTGCTGCCGCTTCGGCTGCCAAGAAGGCTGTCAAGAAGGCCGCCAAGGCCGATGCCAAGGCCCCCGCCAAGGCCGAAGAAGCCAAGAAGTAAGAGCCTCGCTCGACGCGGGTGCCCTGGCGGCATCCCGCAAGCGACCGACGCCCGGCCCGTGCCGGGCGTCGCCGCTTTCAGGCGCGGATCCAGGCACCGGCAGACCGCTCTTCAAAGCGGCACGCAGAACGCGCCCGTGCGCTCCCACAGGCCGTGGCTCAGGGCCCAGCCGGAGGCGACCACGATGAGGGCTCCGGCAGCGCGCATGAGCCAACGCTCGCGCACTGCAACGTCCCCGCCGCGCAGCAGCCGACGCCACACCCACGGACCGAACACCAGGCCCGGCGCGGAGGTCGCGGCAAAGACCGCCATCACCGTCGCGCCGGCCAGCGCCCCGTCCGTGAGTGCCGCCACCAGGAGCGCCGACTGCAGCAGGCCACACGGCCAGGCCACCCACAGGCTGCCCGCGGCGCCCGCCCTGAGTGGCCCGCGCACGCGCTGCCATGGCCCCTGGCCCTTGCCTGGGCCCGGGCCGGCCAGCGCGGGCACGCGCCCGATGCGGCCCAGCCATGCCGGTTGCTGACCCTTCCACATCAACCACAAGCCGAGGGCGAAGGCTGCGGCATTCAACAGCGTCCACAAAGGGCGCAATGCCGGGGTGATCTGGGACCAGCTGGCCACGCCCGAGACGCCGACCGCGGCCACCGCCCCCCCGGCCGCATAGCTCGCCATACGCGCCAGATGGAAGGAGACGGTCGCAGTGGCGCCGCCACGGCCAATGGCCGCAGCGCATGGCGCGCCGCACATGCCCGTGCAGTGGGGAGAACCGACGAGTCCGAGAAGGGCGGCGCTTGCAATGAGCGCTGAATTCACCCCTAGATGATGCGCGAAAAACGCTCGCGCACGCGGTCGGCCTGGAGATGCTTGTCGAAGACCATGGCCACCGCGCGGATGAAGTACCAGCCCGTGGGCGTGACCTGGATGGCCTGCTCGGTGATCTCGACCAGCCCGCCTTCGACGAGTGGCCGCAGTTGCTCGAACTCGTGGGCAAAGGCCTCGCGCATCTTGATCAAATGCGCCAGTTCGATGGACTCGAATTCAACCCGACCCTGGCACATCAGGGCCATGATCACCGCCCGACGCAGCAGGTCGTCGCGCGTCAGCGCCAGACCGCGCACGATCGGGAACTCGTCCTGCGCGAGGGCATCTTCATACTCGGCCAGCGTCTTGGCGTTTTGACTGTAGGTCGCCCCCACGCGCCCGATGGACGACACGCCCAGACCGATGAGGTCGCAGTCCGGCTGCGTCGTGTAGCCTTGGAAGTTCCGATGCAGCCGCCCTTGCCTCTTCGCCACGGCCAGCGCGTCGCCCGGCAAGGCGAAGTGGTCCATGCCGATATAGACGTAGCCTGCACTTTGGAACCCGGCCAGTGCGGTGCCCAGCATGCGGATGCGCTGCTCGCCGGTGGGCAAGGCGTCACTGTCGATGCGCCGCTGCGGTTTGAAGCGATGGGGCAGGTGCGCGTAGGCGTACAGGGCAATGCGCGTCGGATGCAGCTCAGCCACCTGTGCGATGGTGCGCTTGAAGGACTCCGGCGTCTGCTTGGGCAGACCGTAGATGAGGTCGGCGTTGATCGATTCGAAGCGCAGCGCACGCGCCTCGGCCACCAGCTCGCGCACCGATTCATGGCTTTGCACACGATGCACCGCGGCCTGGACATCGGGGTCGAAATCCTGCACACCGAAGCTGATGCGGTTGAACCCCATCGCCACCATGTGGCGCAAGCGCTCGCGCGAGGCCGTGCGCGGGTCGACCTCGATGGACACCTCGGCTCCCGCGGTCAGCTTGAAGGCTTGCTGCAGCATGGCCATGAGCTGCCCGAGTTCGTCGTCGGACAGGAATGTGGGCGACCCCCCGCCCAGGTGAAGCTGAGACACCGGCTGCACCCGACCGAAGGCCTGCGCGTGCAGCGAGATCTCCTTGTGCAGCAGCGCCAGGTACTCCGTCCCGCGCCCGTGGTGCTTGGTGATGATCTTGTTGCAGGCGCAGTAGTAGCACAGCGCCTCGCAGAACGGGATGTGCACGTACACCGAGAGCGCTGCTGCCCCCCCCACGACCGCCCCCTGGGCGCGCTGGCGCAATGCCTGCCGATACTCCGTGGGCCCGAAGGCCTCCACGAAGCGGTCCGCGGTCGGATAGGAGGTATAACGTGGCCCTGGAACATCCAGACGCCGCAGCAAGGCGTCTGAAAGCACAGGTTCAGGGGTCAGCAATCCGACAGAGTTCATTCGCATACTCTGCCAAAGTGGCGCTGCTGCGGGTTGATCTCGCTCAAGATCGCCCGCGGAGTCCAGAGTTCGACGGAGGCCTTTCCCAGCCCCCGGTGACGATGGGTCATACTTCCCATACCCAGACCGATCGGTCGTCAATGCACACAGTACACAACAGCATCCGGCTTGAGCCATTCAAAATGGCTTGCTCGAGCTGCAACCTGCGTGAACTCTGCCTGCCCGTGAGTATGTCTCCCGAGCAAATGGACAGGGTCGAAGCCATGGTGGCTACGCGCCGCACGGTCGCCCGCGGGGATGCCCTGTTCCGCACCGGGGACGCCTTCACCTCGCTGTACGCAATCCGCACCGGGTTTTTCAAGACTTGCATTTCCTCCGAGGACGGGCGTGACCAGGTCACGGGCTTTCAGATGGCCGGTGAGTTGCTCGGTCTCGACGGTATTGGTACGGATCGCCATACCTGCGACGCAGTCTCTCTCGAGGACTCGCTGGTGTGCGTCATCCCCTACCACATGCTGGAGGATCTCTCGCGCGAGCTCTCCGACCTGCAGCGCCATTTCCACCGCATCATGAGCCGCGAGATCGTGCGCGACCACGGCGTGATGCTGCTGCTGGGCAGCATGCGCGCCGAGGAACGCCTGGCCGCGTTTCTTCTCAACCTGACGCAGCGCCTGCAGACGCGGGGCTTCTCCTCGAGCTCACTGGTGCTGAGGATGACGCGCGAGGAGATCGGCAGCTACCTGGGCCTGAAACTCGAGACGGTGAGCCGGGCGTTTTCCAAGTTCCAGGAAGACGGGCTGCTGGAAGTCAAGCAGCGGCAGATCCGCGTCCTCGCGCCGGAAGCGCTTCAGGCGCTCGTCAACGGCAGCACAGGCTACTGAGGACGGGACCTGGCGCCGGATGGCGCCGTGCCATTGAGCTCCTCGGTGCCACAGGTCAACACCAAGGTGAGCAGGCAGCCGACGGCGGTGACGGCCCAGAAGGCGAAGAAGGCGCACGAGTAGAACGCGTTGTCGCTGAGCCGGAGCTCGGAGCCGCCCAGTCCGCGCAGCGCCGCCGGGTCCACGAAGGCGAAGACGAGCATCTCGAGCATGCCCGCGGCCAGGAACGAGGGCCAGGCAACGGCCGCGGCACGCTGAGCAAGGCGTCGCATCGGGCCGCCCTGTGTCGTCAGCGCGAGGGCGGTGCGGCGGCGTGGTTGCGCGCCTGCACCGCGGGAACTTCGGCCTGCGTCGCCGGACGAGCCTGCAACACGGGGTCGGGATTGCGGATGGCCAGCGTGAGCGTGACGAAGCTGGCCACGACGACGATGGCCGGCCCGCCAATCACCATCCACACGATGGGCAAGCGCCACCAGGCAGGGGAATCGGACTCGGCCCCTGAGGTACGTGTGGAGATCGGATCAGGCATCGAAGCTCCTGCGGGGCAATTCGCCACGGTCATGGAAATGAGGACCGGGCCAGAGTCGTGCGGGCATGACCCGCGATGACCTTGCCCGGTCGACCCTCAGGCCAGGCGGCTCACTTGCCCGCAACCGCAGTGCCCTGGGACAGGCTCCACACATAGGCACCGAGCACATGCACCTGTTCAGGCGTCAACAGCCGACCTTGGGCCGGCATGGTGTTCGTCTTGCCGATGTTGACCTGGTTGATGACCATTTGCTCGCCCCAGCCGTGCAACCAGATCTTGTCGGTCAGGTTCGGCGCACCGATCGCCGCATTGCCCTTGCCGTCCGGGCCATGACACGCGGCGCAGACCTCGAACTTGGCCTTGCCCAGCTGGGCGGCCACGGCGTTGTTCGGGCTGTCCGACAGGCTCAGCACGTAGTTGGCCACGTTGCGCACGTCCTCGGCCGTGCCCACGCCAGCGGCCATGGGAGGCATCGTTCCGGTGCGCCCCTCGACGATGGTCTTGGCGATGTACTCGGGTGTGCCGGCACCGAGCCAATCGCGGTCCGTCAGGTCGGGGAATCCGCGGCTGCCGCGTGCATCCGAGCCGTGGCACTGCGAGCAGGTGTTGAGAAACAGGCGCTGGCCGATGCCCATCGCCTGCGGGTCGCGGGCCAGCTCCTCGGCCGTCATCTTCGTGTACTTGGCGTACACCGGTGCCATCGCGGCGCGGGCCCTGTCCTGCTCCACCTCGTACTGGTTGATGCTGGTCCACTTCAGCGTACCCGGATTGGTCCCCAGGCCAGGGTAGAAGGCCAGGTACACCGCGCTGAAGACCATGGTGATGACGAACAACCACATCCACCAGCGTGGCAGCGGGTTGTTCATCTCGCGCAGGTCCTCGTCCCAGACGTGACCCGTCGAGTTGTCGGCCGCCATCACCTTGGTGCGACTGGCGAACGCGAGCAGGATGGCGCAACCCACCACGCCGAGGCTCGTCATGCCGGCGACGAAAAGCGCCCAGCCGTTGTTGATGAAATCACTCACCGCGGTCTCCTCGGGCTGTGTTGAGCCCCTCGTCGTCGGCGAAGGGCAGCAGGGCTGCCGCTTCATACTCGGCGCTGCGGCGCCGGCTCCAGGTGTGCACGGTCAGCGCCACGAACAGGGCCAGGCCGGCCAGCGTGACTGCGATGCGCAGGTCGTTGAGGTCCATGTACCGACCTCCTACTTGCGCGCGGTGCCGAGCACCTGCAGATAGGCCACCATCGCCTCCATCTCGGTGCGGCCCTTGACTTCGTCTCCGGCCTTGGCGATGTCCGCGTCGGTGTAGGGCACGCCCAGGGTGCGCATGGCACTCAGGCGAACGGCCATGTCGGAGGGGTCCACCGTGTTCGTGAGCAGCCAGGGGTAGGCCGGCATATTGGACTCGGGGACCAGGTCGCGCGGGTTGTTCAGGTGGATGCTGTGCCACTCGTCGCTGTACTTGCCTCCGACGCGGTGGATATCCGGCCCCGTGCGCTTGCTGCCCCACTGGAACGGGTGGTCGTATACAAACTCCCCGGCCACCGAAAACTGCCCGTAGCGCAGCGATTCGGCGCGGAACGGGCGCACCATCTGCGAGTGGCAGTTGTAGCAGCCTTCGCGCTGGTAGATGTCGCGGCCTGCCAGCTGCAGCGCGGTGTAGGGCTTCAGTCCCTCCACCGGTTGCGTGGTCGAACGCTGGAAGTACAACGGGATGATCTCGACCGCGCCGCCGATCGACACCACGATGAGGATCAGCACGATCATCAGGAAGTTGTTGGTCTCGATCTTCTCGTGACCGCTGGGTGCATGTGCATGTGCCATGTTCGTGTCCTCGGGGTGCTCAGGCGTGAGCCACGGCCAGTGGCGGGATGACACCCTCGACGGCCTTGCCGGACTTCACCGTCATCACCGTGTTCCAGGCCATGATCACCATGCCAGCGAGGTAGAGCAAGCCGCCCAGCAGCCGGATCACGTAGTACGGGAAGGTCGCCTTGACGCTTTCGACGAAGCTGTAGACCAGCGTGCCGTCGGGGTTGACCGCGCGCCACATCAGGCCCTGCATCACCCCGGCGATCCACATCGAGGCGATGTAGAGCACGATGCCGATGGTGGCGATCCAGAAGTGCGTCTCGATGGCCTTCACGCTGTACATCTGCTCGCGGCCGAAGAGCCGCGGGATGAGGTAGTACAGCGAGCCCATGCTGATCAACCCCACCCAGCCCAGGGCTCCGCTATGCACGTGACCCACCGTCCAGTCGGTGTAGTGACTCAGGGCGTTGACGGTCTTGACCGACATCATCGGCCCTTCGAAGGTGCTCATGCCGTAGAAGGACAGGCTGACGATGAGGAACTTCAGGATCGGGTCGTCGCGCAGCTTGTGCCAGGCACCGCTGAGCGTCATGATGCCGTTGATCATGCCGCCCCAGCTTGGGGCCAGCAAAATCAGCGAGAAGATCATGCCCACACTCTGAGCCCAGTCGGGCAGCGCGGTGTAGTGCAGATGGTGCGGGCCGGCCCACATGTAGGTGAAGATCAGCGCCCAGAAGTGGACGATCGACAACCGGTAGCTGTACACGGGGCGCCCCGCCTGCTTGGGAATGAAGTAGTACATCATCCCGAGGAAGCCTGCCGTGAGCAAGAAGCCCACCGCGTTGTGCCCGTACCACCACTGCACCATGGCGTCCTGCACGCCGGCGTAGGCCGAGTAGCTCTTCATGAAGCTCACCGGGAGGGCCGCGCTGTTGACGATGTGCAGCAGCGCGATGGCGATGATGTAGGCGCCATAGAACCAGTTGGCGACGTAGATGTGGCGCACCTTGCGGATGCCGATGGTGCCGAAGAAGACCACCGCGTAAGCCACCCACACGACGGCGATGAGCAGGTCGATCGGCCACTCGAGCTCCGCGTATTCCTTGCTTTGCGTGTAGCCCAGCGGCAGCGAAACGACAGCGGCAAGGATGACGATGTTCCAGCCGATGAAGGTGAACATCGCCAGCCCGGGCAGGAACAATCGCGTCTGGCAAGTGCGCTGTACCACGTGGTAGGAGGAGGCAAAGAGCGCGCAGCCGCCGAACGCGAAGATCACCGCGTTGGTGTGCAGCGGGCGCAGACGCCCGTAGCTCAGCCATGAAATGCCCAGGTTCAATTCCGGCCAGGCGAGCTGCGCGGCGATGATCACGCCCACGAGCATGCCTATGACGCCGTAAACCACGGCGGCGAGCGAAAACAGCCGCACGACCGAGTCGCTGTACTTCCCTTCAACGGTGCCGGTTCTGGCGGCAGTTTGTGCCATCGGTTCTCTCCTCACTCACTTGGTGGATACATTGGATACATCAAAGCGGTTTTTTGAGTTTATACCCTTCACACTGGCGTGGTCTTGACCGGCGTCAGATATTTCTTCATCGGCATTCAGGATTCGTTCGCCTTCGCGCTCCAGGTCCTCGAATTGGCCGCCGTGCAGCGCCCAGCCGAAGATGGCGAGGATGACGAGGACGAGGCCGGCAGACAAGGGTATTAGCAAGTAGAGACTTTCCATCGGTTTTCCCGTCAGCGCGCCGCGCGCAGCGCATTGACCACCACGAGCAGCGAACTGCTGGCCATGCCCAGTCCCGCCGCCCAAGGCGGAAGCCATCCCACCAGGGCCAGCGGGATGGCCACGCCGTTGTACACCGCGGCCCAGATCAGGTTCTGGCGCACGATGGCCAGCGCGCGCAGCGCGGTGCGCCGCGCCCCCGCGAGGTCGCCCAGCCGGTTCGACGTGATCACCGCGTCCGCACCACTGCGTGCGACCAAGGCCCCCTGCCCCATGGCCAGCGAGACGTCGGCGCGCATGAGCACCGGCGCATCGTTGATGCCGTCACCCACCATGGCCACGCGCGCACCGGCCGCCTGGGCCTGCGCCACGGCGGCGAGCTTGGCCTCCGGCGTGGCCCCGGCGATGACCGCATCGAAGCCGATGCGTGCGGCAAAGGCCTGGGCACGCTCGGGCCGGTCGCCCGTGAGCAGGGTGACACGCAGCCCGGCTTCGCGCAGCGCCATCACCGCGGCGGCGGCGTCGTCGCGCAGCGCTTCCTCGAATTCGAAAGAGGCGAGGGCCTGGCCTTCGCGGCCGAGCCACACCTGTGCCGCGCCGCCGGCCTCGGTTCGGCCGTCGACCCACGCCAAGGACCCCAGCCTCCAAGCTCGCCCTTGCGTGTCGGTGCCGCTCAGGCCCTGCCCGGGTTGCTCCGTCACACCGCTCCAGACGTCAACGCCCGAAGCGGCCGCGTGCGCCCGCACGATGGCTTGCGAGAGCGGGTGCGTGGACCAGGCCGCGAGCCCGGCGGCCAGGGCCAGCGCCTCATCGCTGTCGCCGAAAAATGCCTTCCCGGCATCGCTCAGGCGCACTGCACTGCACACCAGCCGGTCTTGCGTCAGCGTGCCCGTCTTGTCGAAGAACACCTCGTGCACGCCGGCCAGGATCTCCAGCGCCTCCAGGCGTTGCAGCAGGACACCGCGGCGGGCCAGCCCGCGCGCCGCGGCCACCAGCGTGGCCGGCGCGGCCAACGACAAGGCGCAAGGACAGGTGACGATGAGCACCGACACCGCCACCCACACGGCGCGCGACGGATCGATCACGCTCCACACCATGGCCGCAGCGGCGGCCAGCAGCAGCACGGCCCAAAGGAAGGGACCGGCCCAGCGGTCGGCCAGGCGCACCGCCTGCGGGCGCTGCGTCGACGCGCTGCGCATCATCGAGACGATGGCCTCGAGCCGGGTGTCGGCACCGACGCGCTGCACCCGCACCAGCACCGGGTTGCCCAGGTTGACGCTGCCGGCCACCACGGTCTCGCCACGGGTCTTGGCCACGGGCGTCGACTCGCCGCTGAGCAAGGCCTCGTCCGCCCGCGTCTGGCCCTGCTCGATCACGCCATCGGCGGCGAAGGCCTGGCCCACCGGCACGCGCAGCAAGTCACCCGGGCGCAGGCGGTGCACGCTCACGGCCTCGGTGCTGCCGTCGCCTTGCACGCGCCACGCGGTCTCGGGCAGGCAGGCGAGCGTGCGCTCCAGCGTCTCGGCCGCGCGGTGGCGCGCACGCAGCTCGAGGTAGCGCGAACCGAGCAGGAAGCTGACGAACATGGTCAACGAGTCGAAGTACACCTCGTGACCGAACGGACCGGACGGGTCGAAGGTGGCTCCCGTGCTGGCGATGAAGGTGATGGCCACGCCCAGCGCCACGGGCACGTCCATGCCCATGCGCCGGTTGCGCAGGGCATGCCACGCTCCCCGGAAGAACGGCCCGGCGGCGAAGAGCAGCACCGGCAGCGCCAGCAACCAGCTGCCCCAGTTCAGCAACTGCCGCAGGTCTGGGGCGAGATCGCCCGGGCCGGCCACGTAGCTGGGGGTGGCCAGCATCATCACCTGCATGGCACAAAAGCTCGCCACGAAGAAGCGCCACAGCGCCTGGCGGTGCTGCTGTCGGCGCAACGCACGCGCCGGCGCCGCGGCGTCGGGCACGGCGTCGTAGCCCGCGGCGCGCACCGCGGCGATGAGCGCCGAGGGCTGCGTCGAGGCCGGGTCCCAGCACACCGTGGCGCGCTCGGCCGCGGCGCTGACACTGGCGCTGCGCACACCCTGCACGCCGAGCAGCGCCTGCTCGATGATCCCCGAACATGCAGCGCAGTACATCCCGGCAAGCTGCAGCGACGACTCCGCCAGCTTCTCGCCCTGCGGGCCGGCCACCCAGCGGGTGAAGCGCCCCTGCTCGAGGGGATCGTCGATGACTTCGAGCGGCGCGTCGTGCGTCGGGGAAGCGCTTGCCGTGGCTGCGGTCATGGAGGGCCGTTTCGGGTCACGATAATGCAGTTCCGCCCCTTCGAGCCGCCCCCATGCGATTCCTGCGACTGTCCACTGCGTTCCTGCCCCTGGCCTGCCTGCTGGCCGCCTGGGCCGCGCCTGTTGCGGCGCAGAGCGGCCCGCAACCCCGGCTCGACGTGGTGCCGCTGAGCGCCGGCATCCATGTCATCCAGGCCGAGATGGCAGTGACGCCCGCACAGCAGGCCACGGGCATGATGTTCCGCAGCCAGATGGGCGCCAACGAAGGCATGCTCTTCGTCAACGAGGACAGCGGCGTGCGCTGCTTCTGGATGCGCAACACGCTGCTGCCGCTGACCATCGCCTTCCTCGGCGACGACGGCACGATCGTCAACCTGGCCGACATGGCGCCGCGCAGCGACGAGTCGCATTGCTCGGCCAAGCCGGTGCGCTACGCACTGGAGATGCGCCAGGGCTGGTTCGCCAAACGCGGCATCAAGCCCGGCCAGCGCCTGCACGGCGGACCCTTCGGCAAGTAAGCCCCTGCGAAAGGCCCTGCCGCGGGCGCCCGGCCTGCACCACGGGCGCGCCGCCTCAGGCGAAGTTGGACTCCGCGAAGGCCCAGTTCACGAGCTTGTCGAGGAAGGTCTCGACAAACTTCTGGCGCAGGTTGCGGTAGTCGATGTAGTAGGCGTGCTCCCACACGTCCACCGTGAGCAAGGCCTTGTCGGCCGTGGTCAGCGGCGTGCCCGCCGCACCGGTGTTGACGATGTCGACGCTGCCATCGGGCTTCTTCACCAGCCAGGTCCAGCCCGAGCCGAAGTTGCCCACGGCGGACTTGACGAAGGCTTCCTTGAAGGCGGCATAGCTGCCCCATTTGGCGTTGATCGCCGCGGCCAGTGCGCCGCCGGGCGCGCCGCCGCCGGCGGGCTTCATGCAGTTCCAGAAGAAGGTGTGGTTCCACACCTGCGCAGCGTTGTTGTAGACGCCACCCGAGGCCTTGCGGATGATGTCTTCGAGCGCCATGGCTTCGAACTCGGTGCCCTTTTGCAGGTTGTTCAAGTTCACGACGTAGGCGTTGTGGTGCTTGCCATGGTGGAACTCGAGCGTCTCGCGGCTGTAGTACGGGGCCAGTGCGTCGATGGCGAACGGCAGTGCGGGAAGGGTGTGTTCCATGGTGCGGATCCTCGAATGGGCGTTGGGAGAGCGTATCGCCGGGCATTGTAGGCAGCCGGCCTTCATGGCGTCGGCGGCAGGGGCTCCACGTCGATGACCTCGGCGCTGGCGCGTCCGTCGGCCCAGACGGCGCGCACGGTCTGGCCGGCATGCAGCGACAAGGCCGAGACGATGGGGCGGCCATCACCGCTCTCGATCCACGCGTAACCGCGGCGCAGCACGCGCTGCGGGTCATGCGCGAAGAGCTGTCGCCCCGCACTCTCCAGCCGCAGGCGCCGCTCCTGCCTTTGCATGGCCATCGCCTGGCGCAGACGGGCGGCCAGGCGCGGCAGGTCCTCGGCCAATCGTGCATGGCGCCGCTGCAACGCGCGCTGCAGGCGCGCTGCGGCATCGTCCAGGGCCCGCGCCTGGCCCAGCAGCGCCCGCGCCGGCGGCCCCAGGCGCAGGGCCAGCGTATCCAGGCGCTGCGCGGCGGCCTGCCGCGTGCGCAGGACCACGCGCTGCAGGGCGGCGTGGCGTGATTGCAGCGCGCGCAGGGTGTCGTCGCGCGCCGGGGCAGCGAGCTCGGCCGCCGCCGTGGGGGTCGGTGCGCGCAGGTCGGCGGCCAGGTCGCACAGCGTCACGTCGGTCTCGTGGCCAACGCCGCAGATCACCGGCAGCGGACTGGCGGCCACCGCCTGCACCACGCGCTCATCGTTGAATGCCCACAGATCCTCCAGGGACCCGCCACCGCGCACCAGCAACAGCGCATCCACCTCACGGCGCATGCCGGCCACGCGCAGCGCGGCCACGAGCGAGGGCGGTGCATCCACCCCCTGCACCAGGCTGGGGTAGACGATCACCCGCAGCTGCGGCGCGCGGCGCCGCAACGTGGTCAGCACGTCGTGCAGCGCGGCGGCACCCAGCGACGTGACCACGCCAAGCACACGCGCAAAGGCCGGCAGCGGTCGCTTGCGCGAGGCGTCGAACAGGCCTTGGGCTTCGAGCCGCGCGCGGCGGCGCAGGAATTCCTCGTAGAGCGTGCCGGCACCCAGGCGCTGCAGCGACTCCACCACCAGCTGCAGCTCGCCCCGCGCGTCGTACACACCCAGGCGGCCGCGAAGCTCGACCTGCTGGCCATCGGCCGGCGTGAAATCCACGAGCACCGCTGCGCGCCTGAACATGGCGCAACGCAACACGGCGTTCGCCCCCCCGGCGTCCTTCAGCGAGAAATAGCAGTGCCCGCTGGGAGCGCGCGCAAAGCCCGAGAGCTCGCCGCGAACGGTGACCGCGCCAAAGCGTGCCGCCAGGGCATCGCTGCAAGCCAGCAGCAGCGCGCCGACGCTCCATGGCAGGCGCTCCAGCGGCGCGTCTTGGCTCTCAGTCAAGCCAAAACCCACGGTTGGCGCGGGTGTGGAACTCCACAGCCGCGTCGTTCAAGGCCGAAAACGGCATGTCCCTCGTCATGAAGCGGTCACACCCACGCAAGCTATTGATTTGCATGATGAATTTCGTGCCGAATTTTTGTGCATCGGGTCATCGAAGGCGCCCCACCGTGGTTTCGGGCCGATGTGCGGGCGCTTTTCCACACAGTTGTCCACAAGCCACAGGGGCCGGTCACGGTCGGTTTCGAAGCCACGGGTGCGCGGCCCGGGCGAAGAAATTCATCGGCCATAATCCCGCGCGGTGACGGCACCCACGCCGCCCTTCACGCGCCACGAGAATCCCTTGCTTTCGATCATACAAGCGGCCGGTTGGCCGATCTGGCCACTGATCCTGTGCTCCGTCGTGGCGCTGGCCCTGGTCATCGAGCGACTCTTCCATCTGCGCACGCCGCTGGTCGCGCCGCCGACGCTGGTCGACGAAGTGCTGAGCGTGACGCGCAGCGCGCTGCCTGCGGCCGAAGTGGTGAACAAGCTCGCCGACAACTCCATCCTCGGTGGCGTCCTCGCCGCCGGCCTGCGCAGCGTCATGGCCGACCCACGCATCAATGAAACGGGCTTGCGCCAGTCCTTCGAGAACGCCGGTCGCATCGCCGTGCATGGCCTGGAGCGCTACCTCAACACCCTGGGCACCATCGCCGCCGCGGCCCCGCTGCTGGGGCTGTTCGGCACCGTCGTCGGCATGATCGAAATCTTCGGCTCGCAGGCGCCCACCGGGGCGGCCAACCCGCAGCTGCTGGCGCATGGCATCTCGGTGGCGCTGTACAACACCGCCTTCGGCCTGATGATCGCCATTCCCTCGCTCATGCTCTACCGCTACTTCCGCGGTCGCGTCGACGAGTACCAGCTCACCATGGAGATGGCCGCCGAACGCATGGTGCCGCACCTGCTGCGCTTCGTCGTGCGCGGCAACGGCTGATGCGACCCGCCTGTCGATGAAGTTCAGCCGCCGTCGCATCGAAGAGCCGGAGATCAACCTGATCCCGTTCATTGATGTGCTGCTGGTGGTGCTCATCTTCCTCATGCTCAGCACGACCTATTCGCGCTTCACCGAACTGCAGATCAACCTGCCCGCGGCCGACGCCGAGAAAATGCGCGAGCGGCCCTTCGAGGTCATCGTCGCCGTGGCCGCCGACGGGCGCTACTCGGTCAACCGCAAGGCGGTGGACGGCCGCAGCGTCGACTTGCTCGCCACCGAACTGATGGCTGCAGCCAGCGGGCACGCAGATGCCATGGTCATCATCTCGGCCGACGCGATGACCGCGCACCAGGCGGTGATCAATGTCCTGGACGCGGCGCGGCGCGCCGGCCTCGTGCGCCTGACCTTCGCCGCCCAGACCGCTGGCGGCACGGCGCGCTGATGCCCGCCATGGCGCGCGGGCCCGGCCCCGCCGCGCGCCTGCAAGCTCTGCTCGTGCGGCATTGGTGGCGCCGCCGCCCCAGCTTGCTGTCGCGCCTGCTCCTCCCGCTGGCCTGGCTCTACGAGCGGCTGGCGTTGCGCCGCTCGCGCCGCGCCGCGCCGGCCGCGCATGTGCCGGTGCCCGTGCTCGTGGTCGGCAACTTCGTCGTCGGTGGCGCCGGCAAGACGCCCACCGTGATCGCCCTGGTGCAGGCGCTGCAACAGGCGGGACACCGTCCGGGCGTCATCTCGCGCGGCTATGGCCGGCGTGCCACGGACCTGCGCGCCGTGGGGCCCGACGCCGACCCGGGCAGCGCGGGCGACGAGCCTGTGCTCATCGCCCGGCGCACTGCTGCTCCGGTGTGGGTGGGCCGCGATCGCGCGGCCGCGGCGCGCGCGCTGTGCGCCGCCCGCCCGCGGGTCGACGTGCTCGTCTCCGACGATGGCTTGCAGCACCACGCCCTGGCACGCGCCGCCGAAGTGGCGGTGTTCGACGACCGCGGCGTGGGCAATGGCCTGCTGTTGCCCGCCGGTCCCTTGCGCGAGGCCATGCCACGCCGGCTGCCACCGCACATGCGCGTGCTCTACACCGGCGGCCAGGCGAGCACGGCCCTGCCCGGCGCGCTGGCCTTGCCGGCGATCGGCACGGCCTGGCCCCTGCAGGCCTGGCGCGACGGCCACGCTGCCGAGGCCGTGGCGCTGAGTACCCTGCACGGCCGCCCCCTCGTGGCCGCGGCCGGCCTGGCGGCGCCGGAGAAGTTCTTCTCCATGCTCGAGGCTGCCGGCCTGACCATTGCGCGGCTGCCCCTGGCCGATCACCACGACTACCGCAGCCTGCCCTGGCCCGCGCAGACGGCGGATGTCGTCACCACCGAGAAGGACGCGGTGAAGCTGCGGCCCGAGCAACTCGGTGCCACGCGGCTGTGGGTGGTGCCGCTAGACTTGGCGCTTCCCGCCGCGTTTGTCGGCGACCTCTTGACGCTGCTCTTCGGCCCGCCTGCGGCGCCCACGGATCATGACCCTTGACCACCGCCTGATCGACCTGCTCGTATGCCCCATCTGCAAGGGCGCGCTGGAGATGCTGCGCGACGCCGAGCAGCGCCCCATCGAGCTGGCATGCCGCGCCGACCGCCTTGCCTTCCCCATCCGCGACGGCATTCCGGTGATGCTGGAGAGCGAAGCGCGCGCGCTCGATCGCCCGGCCAACGCAGGCTGACGGCACGCGGCGCATGCGCTTCACCGTGCTCATCCCGGCGCGGCTCGCGTCGACCCGCCTGCCCGACAAGCCACTGGCCGACATCGCCGGCAGACCCATGGTGGTGCGCGTGGCCGAGCGCGCGGCGGCCAGTGGGGCGCTGCGCGTGGTCGTCGCCGCCGACGATGCGCGCATCCTGCGCGCTTGCGCCGAGCATGGCGTGCAGTCCGTGCTCACGCGCAGCGACCACGCCAGCGGCAGCGACCGCCTCGCCGAGGCCTGCGCGCTGCTCGGGCTCGACGGCAACGACGTGGTCGTCAACGTGCAGGGCGACGAGCCGCTCATCGCCCCGGCGCTGGTGCGGCGCTGCGCCGAACTGCTGGACGAGCGCGCGGACTGCGTCATGAGCACCGCAGCGCATCCGATCACGCAGCTCGACGAGTACCTGAACCCGAACGTCGTCAAGGTGGTGCTGGATGCCGCCGGCCGCGCGCTGTATTTCACCCGCGCGCCGGTGCCATGGTGGCGCGACGGGCATGCCGCCGGCGTGCACTCGCTGCCCACGCCCGCACCCCTGCGCCACGTCGGGCTGTATGGCTACCGCGCAAGCTTCCTGCGCAGTTTCCCGGCGCTGCCGCCGGCGCCGCTGGAGCAGTGCGAGGCGCTCGAGCAATTGCGCGTGCTCTGGCACGGCCAGCGCATCGCCGTCCACGTGGCGCCCGAGGGGCCGGGTCCCGGCGTGGACACGCCCGAGGACCTGGCGCGCGTGCGGGCGCTGTTTGCCACGGCAGGCACGGCAAACTGAACACCGGTCCGCGTGCCGAATCGGGGCCCGGGAGCGCGTACCATCCTTGCTTCGAGACCCGCACGGCCAGATGCTGCACGCCACACGAATGCAGCCGCCCGTGCGGCGACACATCCACCGAGGAACCCGATGAGACTGATCCTCCTGGGCGCGCCAGGCGCCGGCAAGGGCACGCAGGCGAGCTTCATCTGCCAGCGCTATGGCATTCCGCAGATCTCCACCGGCGACATGCTGCGCGCGGCAGTCAAGGCGGGCACCGCGCTGGGCATGGCGGCGAAGAAGGTGATGGACTCCGGGGGGCTGGTGAGCGACGACATCATCATCGGCCTGGTGAAGGAACGCATCGCGCAGCCCGATTGCGCCAAGGGCTTCCTCTTCGACGGTTTCCCGCGCACCCTGCCGCAGGCCGATGCGATGAAGGCCGCCGGCGTGAAGCTCGACGTGGTGCTGGAGATCGACGTGCCCGACAGCGCCATCATCGAGCGCATGAGCGGCCGGCGCGTGCACATGGCCTCGGGCCGCAGCTACCACGTGAAGCACAACCCGCCGAAGGTGGCGGGGCAGGACGACGCCACCGGCGAGCCCCTCATCCAGCGCGACGACGACAAGGAAGAGACCGTGCGCAAGCGCCTGGAGGTGTACCAGCGCCAGACGCGGCCGCTGGTGGACTACTACGGCCAATGGGCCGCCACCGGCGACGCCAACGCGCCGCGCTGCGTGCGCATCAGCGGCACGGGCAGCGTGGACGAGATCACCGCACGCGTGATGCAAGCGCTGGGCGCCTGATCGCGCCAGCCGTCGACGCCGCACGCCCCGAGGCGACGACTTCCCGCGGCATGGGCGCCCCAGGCGCCCCGGGGCCCACACGGAGGGTAAATTGGATATCTCAGGCAAGACTTTCATCGTCACCGGCGGCGCGTCCGGCCTTGGCGAGGGCACCGCGCGCATGCTCGCGGCCCAGGGCGGCAAGGTCGTCGTGGCCGACCTGCAGGCCGAGCGCGGCGAGGCCGTGGCCAGCGAGATCGCTGGCCGCTTCGTCAAGTGCGACGTGAGCCAGGAGGCCGACGCCCAGGCCGCCGTGGCGGCGGCGCTGGCCATGGGCAAGCTCGTGGGCCTGGTCAACTGCGCCGGCATCGCGCCGGCCGCCAAGACCGTGGGCAAGGACGGCGCGCACGCGCTGGCGCTCTTCACCAAGACCATCACCGTCAACCTCATCGGCAGCTTCAACATGATCCGCCTGGCTGCCGAGGCCATGGCGAAGAACGCCCCCGAACCTACCGGTGAACGCGGCGTGCTCATCAGCACCGCCAGCGTGGCCGCCTACGACGGCC
>DYOR01000177.1 GCA_020720385.1 Rubrivivax sp. | reverse complement strand
GTAGCCTGCCGAGCAAGGCCACCCCGCATGCGATCAACCCGAACAACGTCAAGCCGCAGGTAATCCCGACTGGGACGGATCACCGCTTCACGGTCAACACACTGCCCGCGGGCTATGTGAGCCAGTTGGACGTGCAACAATGCCGGCCGTGGGCGCGCGCGTTCAAGTTGTGAATGGTTACGCTATGAACCAGGCCGACATTAATCGCCAGATGCTGCCGTGGGGCGACAAGGAAATCAGCCGCTTCCTGTACCGCGCTGGCCTGTTCCAGCGCCGCGGCTGGCTGGAAAGCAAGGCCGAGTTCATGGCCGACAGGCTCGCTCTCAGAGACCAGGAGCGCGACGACAGGCGCATTTGTCTGGAATGCCAGCACATCCAGCGCTCCGGGGGGTGCTTCATCGCCGCCCAGGGCCGCATGCCCAACGCCTCCAAGCGCATGCAGCCCGTCACCGACTTGCTTCAGCGCTGCGAATCATTCGAGTGGCAAAAGCCGTGAGTCCGTGCTATGATCGTCCTATGAGCTTGGCAGCTAAGTGTTTGCATGCGCCCTATCGCATGCGTCCTGTGGGGAGAAATCCCCTGCGCTGCCAAGCACAGGACGCAGTCGATAGGGCGCTTTTTCATGCGCGACAGAAAGGTTAATCAGTGAGCCGCCACGTTCTTGTCGTGTACGACGCCGCATGTCGCGCCCTGGCCGAGTGCAAGTCTGTCGATGAAGCGAAGTCCTGGGCCGACAAGGCGGCAGCGATGCAAGCCTATGGCCGCATGTCCAAGGACAAGACACTGGAGTCCGACGCTGCCGAGATTCGCATTCGTGCCGAGCGCCGGTTGGGCGAAATGCTGGCCGAGTCTGAGATGCACAAGGGCGGTAGGCCAGTTGCGCCGGAAACCGGTAGCCAAAAAATACCAGTTATTCCGGTGCCGACTTTGGCCGACGCAGGAATCAGCAAAGACCTGTCCGCGCGGGCGCAGAAGCTGGCCGCCGTGCCGGCCGACACCTTCGAGTCTGAGCTGGCCGCCAAGCGCGAGCGGGATCGCAAGGACGGCGCGCGCGTGTCCGCCAGGCTAGAAGCGGCCGGCGCGAAGGTGCTGAGCAAGACCGCCAAGCAGATCGAGGCTGAGCGAATCGCCGAAGAAGCCCACGGCGACAGTGATCCGCTGGAAATGCTGCAAGAGTTGCAGCGCGAGAACGATGAGCTACGTGCCCTTGTGGCGGCTGCCAGCGCCGATGACCAGAAGGCCGAAACGCTCAAGTGGCGCAAGTGCTACGACAACGCGGTACGCGAGCAGTCCGCGGCGATGGACCGGGCTGCTGGATCAGTCAAACGCGAAGCGTTCACCAAGCGGCAGTTGATGCGGTGCGGCAAGGCTGTTGGCTGCGACGACGAAACCAAGATCGCAGCGGCGGTTGAAGGATTCGCCCGCCGCCACAGGGTTGCTGCGTCGGCGCTGCTTGTCGAGCACCCATGAAGCTCGAATTGCGCCCAGAGCAGCAGCAGGTGATCGACGACGTGTCGGCCGCGTTCAAGGCTGGCCACAAGCGCGTCATGGTGTCGGCCGCGTGCGGCTTTGGGAAGACCGAACTGGCCACTGCCATGCTTCTCGCCACGCACGAGAACGGCAAGCGCGGCGCGTTCGTCGCTGACAGGATTTCGCTTTGCGCCCAAACATCGGAGCGCTTCGACAAGTACGAACTGCCGCATGGCGTGATCCAGGCCGACCACGAGCGCTTCGCCCCATCGAAGCTGATTCAGGTGGTGAGCGTGCAGACCGTGAGCCGCCGCCGCTGGCCAGAGACGAATCTGATCGTTGTCGATGAGGCCCATGTGATCCATGAAGCGGTCAAGAAGAAGCTGCATGAGAAGGACTGCTTCGCCATCGGCTTGTCGGCCACGCCGATTACGCCCGGCCTTGGCAAGCATTTCGACACGGTGGTCAATGCACCGCCGACGAACCGGTTGATCGAGCGCGGACTGCTTGTCCCGCTGCGCATCTTTTCCTGCGTCGAGCCTGACATGGCTGGCGTGAAGGTCACTGCCGGCGAGTGGGAGCGCGAAGAAACAGGCAGGCGCGCACTACAGGTGGTAGGCGATGTCGTCGCCGAGTACGTCAAGAACGGAGAGGGCAAGAAATTCATCGGGTTCGCCGCTTCGATCTCTCACGCGCAGGAATTGCAGCGCCAGTTCCTCGCCGCGGGCATCAACGTGGCAACATACACGGCCAACGATCTGCCTGAAGACAGGTCCGATGTCGTGCGCGAGTTTCGCAAGGTAAACAGCTCGATTCGCGGCCTGTTGAGCGTCGAAGCGCTGACGCGCGGCTTCGATGTCGCTGACGTGGAGGTGTTGATCCTGGCCAGACCGCTGCGCAAGAGCGTAGCTGTTCACGTGCAGATGCTTGGCCGCGTGATGCGCACGGCGCCTGGCAAGACCGTGGCGACGGTGTTATGCCACTCAGGCAATTGCGCCCGATTCTGGCAAGCGTGGAACGAACTGTTCGAGGTCGGCGTCACGAAACTCGACGACGGCACGAAGACGAAGAAGGAAAAGCCTAAGCCGAAGGAGCTCGCCGAAGCCGCGCCGATGAAGTGCCCAGGATGCGGGCACCTGCATCGCCCGATGCCGTTTTGCCCGTCCTGCGGTTTTGAATACCCGAAGCGCGCATCCGTGCAGCACGAGGCCGGCACGCTCAAGGAGATCGTGGCCAGCGGAGACCGCAACCTCATGCGCAAGGAAATCTGGCCACAGGTATGCTGGCATGTGGCGCACAAGAAAAGCCCGCGTGACGATGCCCACGCACAGCGCATGGCCCAGGCGATCTACGCAGAAATGACTGGCGGCGTGGCGATGGCCAGGTTCGAGAATACGCGAGCGACGGAATGCACGCCTGAAGTCGCGGCGCGCATCAGAGCAAACCAACAGCGATGGATCATGGCCAATCGGGCCGTAGAGCGCAAAACGCGACCCGTGCCAGAAGGATGGGGCGAGACGCGTGGAGTGGCGACATGAGATTCGCCGCCGCCCTCCACGCCGCTGGTCTGCGCCCGCGCGAGATCGTCGCAGACGGAAAAATCCACCGTTGCCGCACCGAGAGCAAGCCGGGGCGCATCAACGGCTGGTACGCGCTGCATCAAGACGGGCGCGGCGTATGGGGCGATTGGTCGTCCGGCACGGGCGCGGCGCTTGGAACATGGCAGGACGAAAGCTCCAATGTCGTCGTTCCCGATCCTAGCCACATGCGCGCCCAGCGCGACCGCGAGCGCCAGGACCGCATCAGCGCGATGCGCGGCGCGCGGGCCTTCTGGAATGCGGCCCGGCCGCTCAACCGGCCGCACCCCTACATAGAGAACAAGGGTCTGAGCGCGCTCGGCTGCGTAGGACTGCGCACGCACGGCGATCTGCTGGTGGTCCCGGTGTGGCTGGGCGACTGGATCATTTCCGTCCAGACCATCAGCCAGGCTGGCGAAAAGAGGTTCTACAAGGGCGCGCCGGTCAAGGCGGGGGCCTACGTGCTCCAGCGCCGGCGCAGCGCCGTCACGGTTGTTGTGGAAGGGCTGGCGACGGGTTTGGCGGTCTACCAGAGCTTGCGCCAGGCCAGCGTCATCGTCGCGTTCGACTGCGGCAACCTGCTCCCGGTGGTCGAGCGCATAAAGCCGACCGGCTCGGTGTGTTTCGCCGCAGACAATGATCACGCCACGTTCGCGCGCACCGGCAAGAACCCTGGTCTGGAAAAGGCGCGCAACGCGGCCGATTTGATCGGCGCTGGCGTGGTGTGGCCCGAAGGGATTGAAGGGACAGACGCAGCAGATTACCTGAAGGAGATCGGCGAGGGCGCCGGCCGAAAGTTGGAACGCCTGATCCTGGCTGGGGCGCGGTACGTGGAAGACGGGTAGAACAACACGCGCTCATGCCATCGCGCCTGGTCGGAACATAACGACGGCGGGCCGGTGGGGAATCAGGGGGCTACCGTGGGATAGCGATGAGACAGCCCCTCCGATGGCACCAAGCGTCGGATCGCGGAAAGGCTTGGAAGGGTTGTGGCTCCGAAGATCAGAAGCCGCCCTGGGTATCCTCTTCATTGGGGATGGCCAGGGCCGTTCACCGAAGATCAGTTATTAAAACAGGGGGGTTTAAGGTCTTTGGTTTTAGGTATTAAGGGTTTAGGTATTTGGTTTCAGGTATTTGGTTTCAGGTATTGGAGGGAGTTATTAGGTGGTTCGCCGATTTTTCCTTGTCCATCACGAGGCCCGGCGCCGAGCAATGGCCGCCGTTGCCGATGCCCCTGCGGGCTGGCGCGTGACTGTTGAGCCGGCGGCGCGCAGCCTAGGTCAGAATGCTGCGCAGTGGCCGATCCTGGAGGCGTTCGCGGCGCAGCTTGACTGGCCGGTGAACGGACGCATGGTGCGGATGACGGCTGAAAACTGGAAGGACGTGCTCACAGCAGCATTCCGGCGCGAGGCTGCCCAGATTGCGGCCGGGCTGGACGGAGGAATGGTGATCCTGGGCCAGCGCACCAGCAAATTCAGCAAGCGCGAGTTCTCGGATTGGCTCGAATTCCTGCACGCAACGGCCGCCGCGCGCGGGGTGGTGGTGTACTCCGACGAGGTTCCCGCATGAGCGGACGGATCGCGGTCGGCGTCGATCCAGGCGTAAACACCGGCCTGGCATTGTGGGATATAGACGCACAGGCTCTGACCGAGGTCTCAAGCACGGGCATTGTTGACGCAATGCTGCGGGTTCGGTCGCTGTCCCTGACCGGGAGTCTGCATTGCGTGGTGTTCGAGGATGCACGGCTGCGGACGTGGTTCGGCACCAAGGGGCGCGAGGCGCTTCAGGGCGCCGGCAGCGTCAAACGGGATTGCCAGGTGTGGGTCGAGTGGCTGACGACGCTCGGATGCGCCTATCGAGGCGT
>DYOR01000176.1 GCA_020720385.1 Rubrivivax sp. | reverse complement strand
AGGGGGCGCGCAGTACCTTCGGAACGGCCGGGCGGTACTGAGATGTCGGCCGACGTCAAGGCTGACAACCAGCCCTACGACGACATCAACATCACGCCCATGCTCGACCTGGCGTACGTGCTGCTGGTGACCTTCATCATCCTCACCACCGCGTCGGTGCAGGGTGTGCGGGTGGCCTCTCCCGAGACACGCACCACGGGCAACCTCGCCCGGCCGCAGACGCGCGCCGTGACCATCACCGCCGACGGTGCCCTGTTCCTCGACGCCTACCCGGTCACGCTGGCGCAGCTCACCTCGCTGCTCGGCCAGTACAAGGCCGGCAACCCGAACCTGCCGGTGGTCATCAAGGGCGACGCCGCCGTGCCCTACGAGAAGGTCGTCGAGGTCCTCGCCGCGGTGAAGAAGCTCGACATCTCCCAGGTCGGCCTGGTGACCAAGCAAGCGCCCTGAGGCCGGAGATGCGGCGATGAAAGTCCAGGACGAGACCAAACCCTACGACACCATCAACGTGACGCCCATGCTCGACCTGGCGTACGTGCTGCTGGTCGTCTTCATCCTCATGACCACGGCCTCCGTGCAGGGCCTGACGATCAGCCTGCCCAAGCCCTCGGCCACGCCGTCCACCGAGAACCACCCGGTGCACGTGCTGCGCATCGACCCCGACGGCAGCGCGCGCTTCGATGGCGTGCCCAAGTCCGACGCGCTCGTGCTCACCGAACTCAAGGCCGTGCGGGCGCAGGACCCCAAGTCGACCATCGTCGTGCAGGGCGACGGCAAGGCGCGCTATGAACGCGTGGTGGCGATGATCGACCTGTGCAACGAGGCCGAGGTCTCGATGAGCATCGCCACCGCGCGCATCGGGTTCTAGCGATGAAGCCCGTGATCCTGGTCCTGCTGTGCGCGGCCGCGCTGGTGCTGGCCGGCTGCGACGAGAAGCCGCGCGCCAAGCGCAAGCAGCAGGTGGTGCGCCTGCTGCCCGACACGCCGCCCCCGCCCCCGCCGCCGCCGCGTCAGGAAGACCGGCCGCCGCCCAGGCCCGACGACAAGCCCCAGCCGCGCGACGCGCCAAAACCCGTCGACGCGCCGGCGCAGCAGGCGGCGCTGAAATCCGACGAGGCCGCTGGCAACGGCCCGGGCAACGGCCTGACCGCCGGCGCGGTGAACAAGGACTACACCGACCAGAAGCTCGGCCAGGGCAACACCATAGGCGGCGCTCCTGCGCAGGACGCCTTGACGCAACTGGCGGCCACGGCCTACGCCAACGCCGCCACGCGTGCGCTCAACGAGTTCCTGGTGCGCGACAAGAGCGTCAAGCGCCACGAGTACCGCGTGCGCGTCGAGCTCTGGCTCACCGACAGCGGCGGCTTGCGGCGCGCCGAACTGCTCAGCAGCACCGGAGACGAACAGACCGACCAGGCCCTGCGCGAGGCCCTGGGTCGATTCCCGGGGACGGGCAGTCCACCGCCGGCGAAGTTGCCGCAGCCCATGCGCCTGCAGATCTCCAACCGAATGATGGGATGACGCCGATGGCATCGACAACCAAGACGCTGCGCCGCGCCGCGGCCGCGTGGCTGGCCGCGGGCGGCGCGCTGGCCGCGGCCGCCTGGCCCGCGGTCGCCAGCGCGCAGACCGAGCGCGAGTCGCTCGAGGGCTTGCGCCAGACCACGCTGGCGCTCATCGAAGTGCTGGTGCAGACCGGCACCCTCACGCGCGAGAAGGCCGACGCCCTGCTGGCCGAGGCGAAGAAGCGTGCCGACGCTGCCGTGGCGCAGGCGCCGAAGGCCTGGGGCGACCCGCCCAAGCCCGACGCCCCGGTGGTGCGCGTGCCCTACGTGCCGCAGGTGGTGCGCGACCAGATCCGCAACGAAGTGCGCGAGGAGGTGCTGGCGCGTGCCAAGGTCGAGCGCTGGGGCGTGCCCAACGCCACGGCGGAATGGACCGAGCGCATCGCCATCGAGGGCGACCTGCGCGTGCGCCAGCAGTCCGACCGGCCCGCGGGCGACAACCCCTCGCCGCTGGACTTCCTGGCCGCTTCGCTGGGCGGCACCACGCGCGCGCCCGATTTCGCCGCCGGCAGCGCCACCGGGCTGCCCACCGGCAGCACGCAGGACGACCGCGACCGCCTGCGCCTGCGCGCGCGCCTGGCCATCAACGCCAAGGTGGCCGACACCGTCACCGCCGGCGTGCGGCTGGCCACGGGCAGCGCCACCGACCGCGTCTCCACCAACCAGACGCTGGGCCAGAACTTCAACCGCTACGCCTTCCTGCTCGACCGCGCCTTCATCAGGATCGACCCGACACCCTGGGTCAGCGTGAGCGCCGGCCGCGTCGCCAACCCCTGGTTCAGCACCGACCTGGTGTGGGACGACGACCTCAACTTCGAAGGCCTCGCGGCGGGCTTCAAGTGGCCGGCGCAGGCAAACCAGACGCTGCAGCCCTTTGCCACGCTGGGCTACTTTCCGGTGCGCGAGCAGACCGGCCCGCGGCGTGGGCGCCACATGGCCGGCCTGCAGGTCGGCGCGCAGTGGGAGTTCAGCCCGCTCACGCGGCTGAAGTTCGGCGTCGCGCAGTACGTCTTCAACGGCTTTGCCGGGCAGATCGACGGCGACTACGACATCGTCAGCGGCGCCGGCCGCAGCTACGGCCAGTACGAGTACGAAGCCGGGCTGCGCCAGCGCGGCAACTCGCTGTTCCTCACCAACAACCCGAACGAGATCGCCGCCGGCCTGACGCCGGACAAGGCGCGCTGGGGCCTGGGCATGCGCTTCAGGCCGCTGGCCGTGACGGCCGCGGCCGAGTTCTCGCACTTCGCGCCCTACGTCGTGGGCCTGTCGGGCGAGGTCGTGCACAACCAGGCCATGAGCCTGGACGAGGCCTACCAGCGCAGCGGCGGCATCTTCTTCAACGACGCACGCGCGTTCGGCATCGGCCTGCGCGCCACGGTGGGCATGCAGCAGGTGCGCAACCTGCACGACTGGCAGCTCAGCCTGGGCTACAAGTGGCTGGGCAGCGACGCCGTGCCCGACGCCTTCGTCGACAGCGACCTCGGCCTGGGCGGCACCAACGTGAGCGGCATCACCGCCGGCCTGCTCTACGGCCTGGCGCGCGACACCCAGTTCGGCCTGCGCTACCTGTCGGGCCGCAGCATCTCGTCGCCCACGGTGAACTGGCAGAACAAGGACCGCTACGCGGCCGACAGCCTGCAGGTGGACCTGAATGTGCGCTTCTAGCCGGTTCTGGCGCTGCGGCGTCGCCGCGCTGCTGCTGGCCCTGGTGTCCACGGTGCAGGCGCAGGGCAACAGCCGCGAACAGGAGCAGCTGCGCCGCCTGCGCCAGCAAGTGCAGCAATTGCAGCAGGAGCAGGCCGCGCAGCAGCAGGCCGCACAGCGCGCTACTGTGCAGGCCGCGCAGGCCGCGCAGGCCAAGACGGCGCTGGATGCCGCGCAAGCCGAACTGCGCCGCCTGAGGGCCAGCCTGGCCCAGGGCGCCTCCGAGGCGCAAAGGCAGATCGAGGAGCTTCGCTCGGCGGCGGCCGCCTTGCAGGCGCGCCTGGACCAGACGCAGGCGCAGTCGCAGGACGCCACGCGCAGTCTCGAGCAGTCCAAGGCCGAAGGCAGCGAGACGGCGCGCAAGCTCGCGCTACGCGAAACGCAGCTCGGCGAACTCGCCGGGCGCCACGTGCGCCAGGCGCAGGGCCTGCAGCAGTGCATCGTCAACAACCAGGGCCTGCGCGCGCTGGGGCTGGAGCTGATGCAGCGCTGGGCCGACAAGGGCATCAGCGAAGTGCTGGCCCACAACGAGCCCTTCCTGCAGACCCGGCGCGTGGCGCTGGAAAACCTGCTGCAGGGCTACGAGGACAAGCTCGACCAGCTGGCCATCAAGGCCGCCGGCGCCACCGGTGTCGCGCCCACCGCAGCGGCTCCGCCAGCCCCGCCCGGCCCCCCGGCCGCGGAGCCCGCCCGTGCGCCTTGACCGCCGCCTGCTGGCGGCGCTGTGCCTGCTGGGCACGGCGGCCACCGTGCAGGCCGAGGACGAAGACCGCGCGCTGGCCGGCTTTGCCCGCCCGCAGGCCACGGCGCCGCGAGCCGGGCCCGTCGAGCCGCTGGAATGGGAGCGCCGCCTGCGCGAGCCCAACCGCCTTGGCCCACCGCACCTGCGCGGTGACGACCACGCCCTGCTGGCCGCTGCCCGCCAGGGCCGCTGGGCCGAGGTGATGGAGCTCGTCAAGAGCGGCCGGGCCGATGTCAACGCGCGCGACGCGGCCGGCGGCCATGCCCTGGTGCCCGCAGCCCGCGCCGGCCAGGACGAGCTGCTGCGCGAGATGATCCAGCGCGGCGCCGCGCTCGAGCGCGCGGGCGACGACGGTTTCACCGCCCTGGGCGCGGCGGCCTTCGCCGGCCGGCGCAGCACGGTGCGCCTGCTCGTGCGCGCCGGTGCCGACCCGGCCCGCTGGGGCGCCACCGGGCAGGGCGCGCTGCACCTGGCGGCCACGGCCGGGCAGATCGGCGTGATCGACGAACTGCTGCGCCTGAAGGTGGACATCGAAGGCCTCAACCGGCAGCGCGAGAGCGCGCTCGACGTCGCCGCCAACGCCGGCCAGCAGGACGCGCTGGGGCGGCTGCTCGAAGCGGGCGCGGATGCCTTGCTGGCCGGGCAGCGCTAGTCGTGGAAGCCTGCACCAGGGCCGGCGATAGCCCGTACGGATCATGACCGTCGCCCCGCGGCGTTTCCATAGTGTCATGCGCAGCCTGGATGATTCGAGGCCTGCTGTTCCCACTGCTTGCCACGGCAGCGCAAAAGGCGCCGATAGGACTACATCAAAGGCGTCAGCTCCGCGATGTCGCGTCACGCGAGGTTTCTAAAGTGCCCCCACGGTTTGCAAGAACCGTTTGACCCCCAACGAGCTTTTATCCATATAGGAGTGACGGAATGAAATTCAATCTTCGC
>DYOR01000175.1 GCA_020720385.1 Rubrivivax sp. | reverse complement strand
CACATCGAGCCGCTGGGTGTGCGCTTCGGCGGCGAGGCGCTGCGGCTGCGCTAGCACGCCCCGCCGGCGGCGGGCATGCACCCCCTGCCCTACAATCGCGCCCGACGGGCCTCCCCGCATGGAAGCGCGCCCAACCGGGTCAGGTGGGGAACCAAGCAGCCCTAAGCGTTGCAACCAGTGCCGGGGGTAAGGCTCGTCACCCCGCCTTGGCGAATGCCGCCACCGCCTGGTCGCGCAGCGCCTGAAGCAGGGCGAGTTCCCCTTCCCCGAGCACGATAGCCCCGGCCTCCTGCTTGTCGGCATAGATCAGGCCGATGGGTGCGCCGCGCAGCATCAGCGGCAGCAGCAGGAAGGTCGGCGCGTTGACCTGCCGGCGATACCACGCGGGCAGCTTGGCGGTGACGTGCGCGGCGTCGGCGATGAGCACGTCGGCGCCCTTGGCGGTGAGCACGGCGAACATGTCGCCGGCGGCAGCGCCATCGGGTTTGATGCGAAACGCGGCGCTGATCTCGTCGGCGCCCAGGCCCAGCCCCAGGCGTCCGACGAGGTGCCCGCCGGACGCCTCGCGCAGGCACAGCACGACGCAGCGGAAAGCGAGCGCGCGCTGCATGGTGTCGAGTACCAGGTTGAGCAACTCGCTCAGGCTCAGTGCGCGTGTGGCCACGGCGTGGCGTGCGTCGTCCAGGGCGCGCGAGAGCAGGCCGTGCGCGGCGGCCGGCCGATCGGGCGGGACCAGGGCCCTGGCGTCCGCCGGCGTGTCCTCGCCCGAGGCCAGGGTGGCATGCAGCAGGCGGCGTGCCGGCGCGCCCGCAGCCACCTGCAGGCCCATGGCCTGCACCGTGTGTGCCATCTGAGTGCGCGAGGCCTGCGCAGCAGCCATCACTTGCCGCGGCGCCACGCCCAGCACCTGGGCGTACTGCTCGGCCACGCGCGCCATCGCGCTGGCCTGCTCGTCGCCGTCGGCTCCAAGCATGGCGTCGGCCATGGCATTGGCGCCGCGACCGAGCCAGCGCAGCCGCTCCACGCCCGGCTCGGCGTGGTGCTCCCGGCTGCGCACCGGCAGCTCGCCCGGGGGTGGACGCAGCGATTGCAGCAGGTGCTCGGGCAGGCCCCAGGCCTTGGCCACGCCGACACCCAGATCTTCCAGGCCGATGCCCAGCACGCGGCGCGCCGCCACCTCGCGCGCGCCGTGATCGTCGGGCTGCCCGGCCAGGCTCTGGCGGATCTGCACCGCCTCCTCGGGGAAGTAGTACTCGGTGAGCAGGCGGCCGAGGTTCTGGAACATGGCGCCGAGAAAGGCCTCCTCGCCTTCGCGCGACTGCGTGGACAGCGCATCGGCCAGCGTGCCGGCCATGAGCGCACGCAGGAACTCCTCCTTCAGCAGCACGGCGTGCGCCTTGTCGCTCATGTGCTCGAGCAGCATCACCGACAGCGCCATGTTGCGGATGCCGGCGAAGCCCACCAGCGCCACCGCGCGCGACACCGTGCCCACGCCCCCGCCTGAGGCCGAGCCGAAGTGCGCCGAGTTCACCATGCGCAGCAGCTTGTTGGTCAGCGCCACGTCCTTGAGGATCTCGTCGGTGAGGCTCTTCAGGCTCTCGCGTTCCGAGGAGGCCACGCGCTGGATGTTGACCACGGACGATGACAGCGCCGGGAAGTCGGTGCGGTGGCGCATGCGCCGCAGCAGGAACTCCAGCGTCGCGCTGCTCTGGCCGGCGGCGGGCGGCGCTTCGTCGGCCGGCTGCAGCCAGGCGCTGAGCGCGGAGTGCATGGCACGCGCGCTGTCGAAGCGCGTGCGCACGTCGCGCGCCAGGGCGCGCTGGACGATGCCGCGCAGCGTCTCGTCCACACCCGCCTGTGGCGGCAGCACCAGGTCCTCGTGCTGCACGCGCTCGACCGCACGGTGAGGGTCGGTCTCGTGCAGCAGCGGCGCGCCGCTGAGCAGCTCGCCGAGCATCACGCCCGCGGCAAAGACGTCCATCGCGGGCAGCGGAGCTTCGCCCCGCGCCGCCTCGGGCGACATGTAGCCGGGGGTGCCGACGATGCGCCCGTCGGTCACCAGTGACGCCGAGGACTGGTGTGCGTCGCTGGCCACGCGCGCGGCGATACCGAAGTCCATCACGCGCGCCCGGCCGTCGGCTCCGAGCAGGATGTTGGAGGGCTTGAGGTCGCGGTGCACCAGGCCCTGGTCGTGCGCCACCGCCAGGGCATCGAGCACCCCCAGCAGCAAGCTCACCGCCTCGCGCGCCGGCATCGGCGGCTTGCCCCGACGCGCCTGCGCCAGGGTCGGCCCGTCGACGTACTCGAAGACGAAGTAGGGCTGGCCGGCGAACTCGTCGGCCTCGAACACGGGCACGATGTTCGGGTGCGACAAGCGGCTCACCGCGCGCGCCTCGCGCAGCCATGTGCTCACCGCCAGGGCATCGTCCTGCGCGTCGAGCAGCTTCAGCGCCACCTCGCGCTCCAGGCGCGGGTCGTGAGCCAGCCACACGCGCGCCTGCGCACCGCGGCCGAGCTCGCGCAAGAGCTGAAATCGCGCCAGCTGGCCGACCGCCGTGCGCGCCGTGTTCAAGCGCCCGCCTCGTCCAGTGGCGCCGGTGCGGTGGCCGCGATCGGCGCCGTGGGCATGCCTTGCAGCGCGGCCTGCAGGTCGCGCGCGCCGAGCTCGAGCACGCGGCCGTAGCGCTGCGCCACGCGCTGCAGCGCGGGGGCGATGCGCGAGGCCGGCTGCGCGAGCGCGTCCACCGCCTCGTTGGCGCAGCTGGCGACGATGCGCAGCATGGCGTCGTCGGTGTCGGCGGCACGCACCGGCGTGCTCAGCGGCTCGCGCCGGATCATCGTCAGCACCGCGTCATCCAGCCCCCAGTGGCGGGCCACGGCCGCACCCAGGGCCTCGATGTCGGTGCCGAGCACGGCATAGGCCGCGCCCTCCTCGCTCATCCCGGGTTCCTCGGGCTCGCCCTTGGCGGCGGGGGATGCGGGTTGCATGAGGTGGTGGATCTGCTGCGCCTCTTCCGGGAAGTGGTAGTGCACCACCAGGCG
This sequence comes from Rubrivivax sp., assembly GCA_020720385.1. Classification (GTDB taxonomy): domain Bacteria; phylum Pseudomonadota; class Gammaproteobacteria; order Burkholderiales; family Burkholderiaceae_C; genus Rubrivivax. The sequence goes on along the minus strand of DYOR01000175.1, from coordinate 1,959 downwards.
GCCCAGGTTCTGCATCACCGTGACCAGGTAGACGACTTCGCTGTCGTAGGCCGCCGGGCGCAGGATCACCGCCGTGCGTGCGGCACGCTTGCAGCGCTCGATGAGGCGCTGCAATTCCGCGGCGCCGGCGGCATTCAGCGGGCCCGGCCATTCGCGCAGGGCCTGGGCGGCGCGACGCACGCCCTCCATGCCGGTCATAGCGATGGCGCGGCGCACGGTGAGCACCGGGCCGCTGCCCGAGACCTGCGTGCCGCGCACGCGCGCCGAGTTCACCTGGCGCAGCAGCTCGAAGGACAGCGCCAGGTCCTCGAGCGCGACCTCGGCGAGCTCGTGGGTGCGCTCGCGCTCCATCAGCGACAGGCGTGCCGCGCGCGCCGAGGCCCCTGGCGACGAAGGCAGCGCGCCGGCGTGGCGCAGCCGGTCCGCGAGCAGCGCCAGCGGCCCGCCGCCGGCCTCGGCCTCGGTGCGCGCCCAGCCCTCCAGCGCGCCCAGCAGCGTGCGCGCGTTGCGGTAGCGCTGGCGCTCCTGGCGGTCGGTGGCGCGGTTGACGATGGCGCGCAGCGGCTCGGCCACGGGCAGCGCGCCGCTCCACGGCAGGCGCACGATCTCGCGCCCTGCGGGCGGCATGCGCACGACGACGCGGCCGGTGTCGGGCTCGTCGAGTGCCGGCTGCCCGGCGATGAGGCCGTGCAGCACGAGGCCCGCGCAGAGCACGTCGCGCTCGGCCGCCGCACGCTGTGCGCGCAGTGCGCCCGGGTCCATCGCGCTGAGCAGGCGCGAGGCCTGACCCAGGCTGGCCATCTCCGCAGCCACCGCCAGCCCGGCCAGACGCAGCGTGCCGCCCTCACCCACGAGCATGAGGTAGGGCTGCAAGTCATGGTGGGCGACACCGGCTTCGTGGGCGAAGGCCATCCCTTGCAGCGCCTGGCGCAGCAGCGCGGCGGCCTCCAGACCGGCCAGGCTCTTGCCCGAGGACTCGGCCAGGGGGCTGTCGTCGCGCGCGTCGTAGGCGACGAAGGGCCAGCCGTCCTGCACGCCCATCTCCACCACCGCGGCGAGCTGCGGGTGCTTCAACCGCGACGCCTGGCGCACCGCCTGCTGCCAGCGCTCCAGCGCCGCGGCGTCGGCGGGCTGCACGCGCGGCAGCACGAGCATGAGTTGCTGCTCGCTGCGTGGGTCCAGCACCAGCCAGGCCATCGTGCGCTCGCTCTTGCCGAGCAGGCGCTGCATCTGCAGGCGGCCGAACCAGCGCACGGTGGCCGTGCGCGCCGGCGCGGCGCTCGGGGTGTCGGGGGCAGGCATGGAACCCGCATTGGAACGCCACGCGCGCGACGACAGCGTCACAAACAGCGGCCGAAAGGGGGCGCAGTTTGCCTCGGCCTGCCGGGTTTGCAGTCGTGGCCTCAGGCTTCGATGACTTCGCCCTGCGCGGTGATGAAGGCGCCGCGCACCGCGTCGCCGGGCTGCAAGGCGCGCAGGGCCTGCACGTAGCCGCCGAGTTGCTCGCGATAGGCGGCCACCTGCGCCGGATCGTGCTGCAGCTTGTAGTCGAGCACCCACCAGCACGGGCCCGCACCTTCGTCGAGCAGCACCAGACGGTCGATGCGCAGGGCCTCGCCGCCGGCGGCGATCGGCACCTCGTTGCCCGCCCAGCGCAGCGCCGGGCCGCCGAAAAAACGCGCGCAGGCCGGGCTGCGCAGCACCTGCTCGGCCAGCGCCTGCACACGCCGTGCCGCTTCACCGGACAAACTGAGGGCGGCCGCGGCCGCGCGCGCCGCCGCGGGCATCTCCCCCGCGGCCAGCGGCGCGCCGGGCCGCCCGGCCCACTCCAGCAGACGGTGCACGGCCTGGCCCAGCCTGGCGGCGGCCGCATCGTGCGCCGGCGCGGAGGGCGTCGCCCGCTGCGCTTGGGCCTGCTGCACCAGCAGCGGCAGCACGGGCACCCAGGCCGTGGCGCCA
>DYOR01000174.1 GCA_020720385.1 Rubrivivax sp. | reverse complement strand
AGTTGGAACATCTCTGGGTGGTCTATCCGGGCGACAGGGCCTATCCGCTCGCCGCAAAGGTCAGCACCTTGCCGCTGACTCGGATCGGCGAGGACTGGTCCTATGCATGAGGTCCCCTGGCCGGAGGCGCGGGCGGCCGAGCAGGCAAAGGATCGGGCCAAGCGTCAGGCGAAGGCCGCCGAGGCCGGCGAGGCCGGCGAGGCCGAGAGCGGGGCCCGATACCGGGAGGCGGCCATGAACCGCTTCCAGCCGACCTTGATCCGGGGAATGATCGAACATTCTCACCCGACTCGATTCGCATGCCGAGCGGGCCTTCCAATGGCGCGACTGTCTTGAAAATGACCTGAACCTATCTGCCCACGCCGACGCGATGCCCTTACTCCCCCCCACCGACCCCGCCGGCCTCGACCCGCGCCGCCTCGCCTGGCTGCGCGCCCTGAGCGCCGGGACCATGATCGCCCTCGCCCTGGCCGCCGAGCCACTGCTGCAGGTCCCGGTCCCGCGTCTGCCGCTCCTCGCCATCGCTGGCGGCCTCGTCGCCCTGCTCATCGTCGGCACGGCCATGGGGCGGTGGCGCCCCGTCTGGCCAGCGGCCCCCGCCGCGCTCCATCTGGCGGTGGACCTGCTCGCCTGGGGCCTCTTCGTCGCCCTCACCGGCGGGGCGACCAACCCGCTGGTCTCGCTGCTCCTGCCGCTGGTCGCCATTGCCGCCGCCGCGCTCCCCGAACGGCAGGCCTGGGCGCTCGGCGCTCTGGCGGTGCTCCTCTACGCCCTGCTCTGGCGGTTCTTCCTGCCGCTGCCGATCCGCGACGAGGAACTCGCCATCCAGCTCCACCTCGCCGGCATGGGCGCGACCTTTGCAGTCTCGGTGGTGGTGACGGTGTGGTTCCTCTCGCGCATGACCCGCGCCGTTCAGATCCGCGACCAGGCCTTGGCGGCGGCCCGCGAACGCGCCCTGCGCGACGACTGGTTGATCTCGCTGGGCGGGCTAGCCGCTGGCGCGGCGCATGAGCTCTCGACACCGCTGGCCACCCTCGCCACCCTGATCGGCGAGCACCTCGACGCCCAAGCCCTGGACGGCGAGCTGCGCGCCGACCTCGAACTGGCCGCCGTGCAGGTGCGCACCTGCAAGCGTGCGCTGACCGAACTCACCGCCCGCGCCGGTTCGCCCCGCGCCGAGGGCGGGGTCGCCGTCGCCGCACCCCGGGCCGCCGACGCCTGGCTGCGCGTCCTGGCCGAGTCCTGGGCCGCGCTCCACCCCGCCGCCGACATCGCCCTCGCCCTGGACCCTGTGCTGGCCGGCTGGGGCGTGCCCCACGACTTGGCCCTTGATCGGGCGATTCACAACTTGGTGGATAACGCTGTGCAGGCCAGCCCGCAGCGGGTGGAGGTATCCGCGGGGGTCATGGGGGGGCGGCTATGGGTGCGCATCGCCGACCAGGGGCCGGGGGTGGCGGCCACGCCGATGGGAGACGGACAGGGGCTGGGGATCGGGCTGTTGCTCGCCCGTGGAGCGGTGGAGCGACTGGGCGGCGGGCTGGCCCTGGGGCCGGGCGAGCGGGGTGGAACCTGGGCGACGCTGCACCTGCCGCTGGCCGGACTCTCACCGTTGCGCCGTGAAGGGGGGGCACCATGAACGAGTCGCCCACCCTGCTCTTGATCGATGACGATCCCGGCTTCTGCCATGTCCTCTCGCGGGCGCTAGGGCGGCGGGGGTTTGCGGTGACAACGGCCCACACCCCGGAAGATGCCCTGTTCCGCGCCGGGGCTGGCGCCCCCGACTATGTGATCCTCGACCTGAACCTGGCCGGCCACTCGGGGCTCAACCTGATTGCGCCGCTGCGGGCGCGCTGCCCGGCGGCGCGCGTCCTAGTGCTGACGGGCTACGCGAGCATCCCCACCGCGGTGCAGGCGATCAAGCTCGGCGCCCATGAGTACCTGGCCAAGCCCGCCGAGGTGGCCGATATCGTCAAGGCCCTCGCCAACGAGGTGGGCGCCCCCGCCGAGCCCGCCGAAGCCAGCGAGCGGATGTCAGTGCCGAAGATGGAGTGGGAGTACATCCAGCGGGTACTCGCCGAGCATGGCGGCAACATCAGCGCGACCGCCCAGGCCCTCAAGATGCACCGCCGCACCCTGCAACGAAAGCTGGCCAAGCGCGCACCGGGGGAGTGACGGTGCCCCACGCGGGCGCGAGGGTCAGGTCTTGGTGCGCCGGGCGAAGCTTGGCGTTTCTTGCCGGGTGCAAGTCCCGGTCGGGAGAGGGGTCGGAAGCGATTCCTCGTAAGGGCTAACCACCCACCCGTAGCGAGTGTTGCGCCCAGGGCGGCTTGCTACTGCCTGACCGATTTGGCCAGTTGATGCTTGGCCGTGTCGTTGAAATCAATGTTCCAGGGTGGACTCTCCCCAACTGACTGGCCTACTTGCGTTAGCTTGCGCGATCTGCGGCCGAATCGCTCTTTCCAGGATCAACGCCCTTCCCAGGGCGCCTTGGGGTCGTAGGGGCGATAGGTCCCTTCCGGGTCCCGCGGCTGCGGTTCCACCCTCTTGGGCGCTGACTTCTTGGTTGGCGGCTCGGTCGCCTCCGGGGGGGCCGCCCCGCCTTCGACCTCGGTCTCGACCTGGTCCGGCGGGGGACTGGGCGGGGGACTGGGCGGGGCCAGGGCGTTGATGGCGTCCTCGTCGTCCCAACCCGGGGGGTCGCCCGCCAGAGGCTCTTCTTCCTCGGGCTGTTGCTCCGGTGGCTGTTCGGGTTCCGGCTCCGGTTGTTGCGGTTCGCGGGCGGCCATGTAGCCCTTGCGGGCGCGGATGCGGTCGTTGGCGCAGGCGACCAGATCGGCGTGGGAACCCGGGTTGGCGCAGCCCGGGGGCGGGATGTAGAAGGCGTCGAAGGCGGCGTCGAGTTCCTTTGCCGAGCGTAAGCCGCCGAGCCCCGGGGGCGGCGGCGGGGCCGGGGGGGCGGGCTCGGCCTCCGGTTCGGGAACCAGGATGATGGGGCCCTGGGGCAGCGGCTCAACGACCGGCGGCGCCGAGGGGGCGATGCGCTTGTCCGGCAGGGCACGGATCCAATCGAAGCCACTGAGGATGGCCGCCCCGGCGAGCAGGACCCCGGTCAGGTAGTACAGCGGACGCCAGGGGACCTTCACCCGCAGCCGCGGCCAGCGCCTCGGCAGGTAGGCCCGCCACCGGCCCGGCGGGCGCGCGGTGGGCCTCGGGGCCGCGCCCCGCCCGGTCTGGACCAGGGCGGCCAGGCCCGCCGCGTCGATCAACTCGATGGGCCGCCCCTCCGCCAGGCGCCGGGCGTCGCGGCCGAACTCCCCGGGGATGACCAGATAACCGCGCCCCACCCCGCTCGCCGCCATGGCGGCAATCAACCCCTGCACCTCCGCCGCCCCGATACGCCAGGCCTGCCAATAGCGGGCCTGGACCAGGGCACGCCCGTCGGCGCGGCTCAGCAACAGGGCGCCGACCCCGGCGGCCTGGCCGCCCAGGGGCTCGCTGACTTGATAGCCCAGGCGGCGGAAGGCCTCGCCCACCAGGGCCTCGAAGTCACCCCGGCCGAGGTCGCGCAGGGTCGCGCCCACCGGGTCGGCGGCCAGGTCTCGGTGCAGGCGCAGGGCCCGGTAGCGGCGGTAACCGGCCACCCCGGAGGCGACCAGCAGGGCGGCCGGGATCAGCCACTGGCCGAGCCCGGCCAGGGTAGGGATCAGATGGGGGCTGTCCGCCCCTGGGTCCGGCAGGTCCCAGCGCAGGGCCAGTCGATGCAGCCCGAGGTAGGCCAGGGCGGCCCCGGCCAGCCCCATCCACCAGGGCAAGCGGGACAACAGACGCAGCCAGAGGGGGGTGCCCCCAGGGTCCGGTGGGGCCATGGCGCGGGTTGCCTCCGTCTCGGTCGTGGGTTCGTCGCAAGTGTTCAACAGCTTGGCCTGCCCCGCAAGGCGCTCTATGCGGGCGCGGTGGCCAAGGGATGCGCCGCGCCGGTCTTGAGTTGGTCCGATTGACAGGAGGAAGCTCAGGGTCTAAAAATAGTCGCACCAAAGGTTTAGGAAGACAATAGGTGAAATTGCATGAACATTCGTGCCTGCGTGGGACCCCTCCTGGCCCTGGCCGGGATCGGCCTGGTGCTCCAGGGGTGCAGCACCACCGGCGGCTACGACCTGAGCGGTCCCCGCGGCGAGGTGGTCCATGCGGCCCTGGCCCAGGTCGGCACCCCCTACAGGTACGGTGGCAACAGCCCTCGGGAGGGCCTGGATTGTAGCGGCCTCACCGCCTATGCCCACAGGGCCGCGGGGCTCAAGATCCCGCGTCGCGCCATCGAGCAGCAGCGCGCCGCCAAGCCCGTGGGGCCGAAACCCGGCCCAGGGGACCTGGTCTTCTTCCGCCCCCCGTCTGGGGGCGAGCATGTCGGGCTCATGGTGGACTGGGACAAATTTGTGCATGCCTCCACCTCGCGGCGCCGGGTACAACTGGCCCGCCTGGACGAGCCCTACTGGCGGCGCCACTATGTCGGTGCAGGCAGCTATTTGCAGTAGCCGCGAAGGCGATGCGCTCGTTGGTCCTGGTCCTCGCCTTTTCCCGACCCTTTGTGCACAATGTCGCCTGCGCAGCGGCCCTGACGGTCGGGCGCGACCAACACCCTTTACATAGCCAGCAGGAGAACCAGCCATGTCCGACAACACCATGAGCCAGAGCCGCCGCGCCGCCGTCAAGTTGATGCTGGGCGGTGCCGTTGCCGTGCCCTTTATCAGCCTGGTCGGCGTCTCCGGCGCCCGCGCCGCGGACCTGCCCCACGTCGATGCCAAGGCCGATCCGACCGCCATCGCCCTGAAGTACGTCGAGGATGCCACCACCGCGACCCGTGCCGACAAGGCCGGTACCCCAGGTGCCGAGCAGTCCTGCGCCAACTGCCAGTTCGCCCAGGGCACCGGCGACTGGGTCGGCTGCTCCCTGTTCCCCGGCAAGGCCGTGTCCTCCAAGGGCTGGTGCATGTCCTGGACCAAGAAGGCCTAAG
>DYOR01000173.1 GCA_020720385.1 Rubrivivax sp. | reverse complement strand
AGCTGGAGCTGGTGGTGTGCATGGATTCCACCATCACCCCCTCCGGGCTCTATGCCGATATCCTGCTCCCGGTGGCGACGCACTTTGAGCGTCACGATGCCGCCTTGCCCTGGTACAAGGGGCATTACTACATCCACCGCCCCAAGGTCATCGAGCCCATGGGGGAGTCCAAGTCGGACTTCCAGATATTCACCGAGCTGGCCTACCGTATCGGTCACAAGACCGGGATCGGCGACTACTTCGGCAAGACCTACAACCCCAAGGCGGACCGCAGCTACTTCCTGAACCCGGACGCCGTGGACGAGGCCTATCTGCGCGAGTGGTGGGAGGGCAAGGTCATGGCCCACCAGCACGTCGCCATGGGTTGGGATGACTTCAAGCGCCACGGGGTCTACAAGTTCATCCTGGACAAGCCCCACGTCGCCTTCCGCGCCCAGATCGAGGACGGCGCCCCCTTCCAGACCCCTTCGGGCAAGATCGAGATCCTGTGCTCGGAGCTGGCCACCATCGCCGACTGGAAGAAGACCAAGTACGGCTATCACATCCCCTCCATCCCCAAGTGGATCGAGCCCTGGGAGTCGCTGAACAGCCCCAAGACCAAGGACTTCCCGTTGCACCTGATCTCGCCGCATCCGCGTTGGCGCACCCACTCGATCTTCAACAACTGTGCCTGGTTGCGGGAGACCTACGAGCAGGAGGTCACGGTCAACGCCTCCGATGCCAAGCGTTACGGGATCAAGACCGGCGACACCGTGGAGATCTGGAATGATCGGGGCAAGGTGGTGGTGCCGGTCTATGTCACCGAGCGCTGCATGCCCGGTGTCGTGGTGCTGCATGAGGGGGCTTGGATGGACCTGGACGAGAACGGGGTGGACAGATCCGGCAACCCGGACATGCTGACCCTGGACGAACCGAGCCCCGCGGGGGCCTTCTGCTACAACACCGTGCTGTGCCAGATGGCCAAGACCGATCTGGCGCACCGGCCGGGGTGGGATGAACTGGCGACCGCCCGGTCCCACGTCTTCCGCCGTGAGTTGTGAGGCCCACCGAGGACAAGACCATGGCTGATACCCAAGACAAAGACAAAATCAAGGCGGCCGTCGAGCGCAAGAAGAAGGCGACCTACACCCCGGTGATCCCGGCGATGCAACTCGGCTTCGTGCACAACAACGTCGATTGCATCGGCTGTCGCGCCTGCGAAATCGCCTGCAAAGACAAGAACGGCCTGTCCGCCGGGCCGCGCTTTCGGCGTGTGCAGTACATCGAGGGCGGGACCTATCCCAACGTCTATGCCTATAAGGTCAACACCTCCTGCAACCATTGCGCCGAGCCGGCCTGCCTGCCGACCTGCCCCACCGGGGCCATCTGGAAGCGCAAGGACAACGGCATCGTCGATATCGACTCGACGCTCTGCATCGGTTGCCGGCGCTGCGAGGCGGCCTGCCCCTACGGTGCACCGCAGTTCATCCCGGAACTGAACATCGTCGGCAAGTGCAATCTCTGCGTGGACGAGATCGATGCCGGCCGCAAGCCCTACTGCGTCATGGCCTGCATGATGCGGGTGCTGGACGTGGGTCCCATCGACCAACTGCGGGACAACAAGTTCCCCACCAAGGCCATAGGCCCCAACGAGACCCCGGTGCGGGCGGTGAAGAACTTCGCCAACCCGGAGCTGACCAACCCGTCCATCGTCTTCATTGCCCACAGCAAGGGCAAGGTGGATAAATGAGGGCTGGGGGGGAGATGGGCGATGGGCAGCCTGGGGGCGGCGGCAATCCGGGGGACGATGCCGATCAGTTGGCACAGTTCCGGACTGCCGTCGCCGACGACCTGCTGTTCCTGGCGGCGCTGCACGACAGGGAACTCGACGGCGACCGCATCCTCGCCCTGTGGCAGGAGGGCTACGAGGACTTCCTCAGCCTGCACCTGGTGGGGGAGTCGGGGCGTCGCGCCCTGGGCCTGCTGAGGGCCGGGCTCACCGACATCCCGGTGGCCCTGGACCAGGACAGCCTGGACCTGCTCGCCGCCGACTATGCAGACATCTACCTGACCCACGGGCTGCGCGCCTCGCCCTGCGAGTCGGTGTGGCTGGACGAAGATGGGCTGATCATGCAGGCGCCCATGTTCGATGTGCGCGCCTGGTACGCCCGGTTCGGCCTGGCGGTACCGGACTGGCGGGTGCGCAGCGACGATCACCTGGTGCATCAGCTCCAGTTCGTCGCTCACTTGATTGGACCGGCGGCGGCAGGGGAGGGCGAAGACACCGACCTGGCCGAGGCCGCCGAATTCCTGGATGGGCACCTCCTGCTGTGGATCGACCGCTTTGCCGACCGGGTGGCGGCGCGGTGCCAGGCGCGCTTCTACGCAGGGCTGGCCCTGTTGACCGCGGCCTATGTGAACGAGGTGCGGGACCTGTTGGTGGAGTTGGCGGGGGTGCCGCGCCCCACGGCAGAGGAGATCGAGGCCCGGCAGCGGCGGCGGGCCGCCGTCAGTATCCCGGTGGCGCCACCCAGCGCCTTTGTCCCCGGGGCTGGGCCGACTTGGTGACAGGGAGTCGGCCGTTGTCGTGGGCCCGGGGGGCCGGGTCCTGTCTCTGGTGAAACTGGACATCGCCACGGGAAGCCTCGGCTAATGGATCGGAGTCGGCGGATTCCCCTCGGGGCCGAGCCTGGCGCCGTCCTGCCGCCTGAGGTCGTGGCGTCGCTGTGCGTCCATTCCCACATGGAGCAGGCCCGGTGCCGGGCCTGCGTGGATGCCTGTCCGCGTGGGGCCTTCCTCCTCGACGATGAGCAACTCGGTATCGATACGGAGTGTTGTGACGGCTGCGGGCTCTGCGCCCCAGCCTGTCCCCAGGGTGCCATCGTTGATCGGTTTGGGGCGGCACGGTATCAGGTCGGCGGGGATGCGGTCGCCTATGCCGCCTGCCAGCAGGCCCCGGCTCAGATCGGTGACCCCGGCGTCCTGCCCTGCCTCCACGCCCTGGGGCTGCGGGAACTCCTGGCCCTGCGGGCGGATGGGGTGACGCGGCTGGTGTTGAGCCGCGGGGACTGCGATACCTGCCCCCGCGGCGGGGTGGTGCGCATCGACACCCACCTGGAATCGGTTCGGCGGATCTTGGACAGCCGGGGGTTACCGAGCTTCCAGGTGCTGGCCCTGGGGGCGGAGCCCTGGCGTCGTGCCCAAGCGGCCGCGGCCCGGCAGCCGCGACCGGCGCTGGACCGACGGGCCTTCTTCCGGCAGGCCATAGGCGCGGCGGTGGACGAGGTGACCCGCCGCGCCGACCCCGGGTCCGAGGGGGATGACCCCAGGCCGGCGCTCCCGGGCCAGTACTTCCCGGCCAAGACCGCCAAAGACCTGGTCCCCTTCGTCCCGGTCCTGGATCCCAAGCGGTGCACGGGCTGCGATGCCTGCGCCCGGCTCTGTCCGACGGCGGCCATCCGCCTGGTCAGCCGTGACGCGGCCGTAAAGGGCGGAAGTCCGGCCTATCGCCTTGAGCCAGATGCCTGCACCGGGTGCGGGATCTGCGTAGATGTCTGCGACCGCGGGGCCGTCCAGGTCCTGTCGCTGGTCGTCCCGGTGCAGTGGGTCCTTCCCCTTCATGCGCAGCGTTGCCGCGCCTGCGGCGCCCCGTTCCATACCCCGGCCCAGGGGGAGGCCGCGCTGTGCCCCATCTGTAGCGTCACCCACCATCACCGTCAGCTCTTCCAGGTACTCGACTGAGTATCCGTACTCGGTTGAATTCCCCGCCCTAATCCAGACAACGGAGGACTGCATGTCCAACAATACCCCGGGCGATTCGCCCGAGACGGTGCGCTGCGCCCAATTGCAGAAGCTGTCACAAGAGCACAGGGCGGGACTCGCCTTTGCCGAAGGCTTGGCGCTCATCGCGGCCGAGGGCAGTGACCGCGAGGTGGCGGCGGCGGCCGAGAGCGTGTGGATGTACAACGATCTGGAACTGGAGGCCCATCTTCAGCACGAGGAACAAACCATCCTGGGCCCCCTGGTCGCGCTGCATCCTGAGCACCTCAGCCTGTGCATACGTCTGGGTCAGGAGCACGGCTACATCCGCACCCTGGTGGAAGAAATGGTCCACGGATCGGTGCGAGCCAATCTGGCCGATTTCGCGAGAGTATTGATCGACCATACCCTGCTGGAGGACGAGCACCTGTTCCCTCTGGTTGAATCGCTGTTCAGTCCGGCGCAACTCGATGTCATCGCCGGCTTCCAGCCGTTGCGCCGCGTCGCACCCATGGCGGTGACGGTCACAGGAGCGCGGGTCGAAAGCCAAGACGGGAACTGGCGGGGCCTGCTGGCAACCCATCTTGAGGCGATGGGCTCCAGTGGCGGCGGCATCGTGTTGCTGCCGCGCTTCCAACCCGAGTTTGTGCGTGAGATGGCGGATCACCTTGGGCTTGGATTCTTTGACTTTCAGCAGGAGGTCATGCGCGACCTGGGCACCCAGGCGGATCGGATCGACTTGGAGGAATTGAACCAGACCTTACTGAACGCAGCGCAGCACGGCGGCTTCGTCTGTCACAATGTCGAGGCCCTGCTGTGCGTCAAGACCGAATCGGAGCGGCGCGCCTGGTTGACCCGGTTTTGCGACACGGCCTGGCCCAACCCGATTCTCCTGCCCATCGCCGTATTCCAGGCCGATGCCCCAGGTGACAGTCCGCGCGTCTGCGATCTGAGTTGACATTCTTTTCGTATTTCTATAATCGCGAGGACAGACTCAAGCCATGGGACGATCATTGAAGCCGCTTGGCACCCCGCCACCCAGTGCGTGGAGTGCCCGATCCGCCGGATGGCGCTTTTCAAGCGCGTGCCGCTCGACCAACTCAAATGGACCGAGGGTTACCGCACGGCACAATACGTCCTGAAGGCGCGACACGGCCTTTACCAGGAGGGAGAAGAGGAAAAGTTCGTCTACACACTGTTCGATGGCTGCATCAAACTCTATAAAACGCTGGCCAACGGCAGGATACAGGCGATGCGCTTTGCGACGCCGGGCGA
>DYOR01000172.1 GCA_020720385.1 Rubrivivax sp. | reverse complement strand
CCCTACGGCCCGGTGATCGTGCAGCAGGCCGCGCCGCCGCCCTACCGCGACTACCAGATGAACCGCATCCTCACCCCCGAGGAAAAAAAGCGCTGGCAACAACTGGCGATGCCGGTAACGACCCACATGGCGCAAATGGACGCGCGCGAAACGGTCAACCAGTTCGTCGTCAAATACAAAGCCAAGCCCGGCATCGCGTTCGACGAAGTGGTCGAGTCGATGATGCTGCGCGCCAACCAGATCAACCTGAAACTTGTCGGCAGAAACCTGATGTCGAATGACTTCAAGGCCGTGCTGAACGACACCGCCGCACCGCGCATCGAAGTCTTCAGCTTCTGCGACATCGCCGTCGGCCGCGACATGCTGCGGGTGATTCCCGAAATGGTGGTGTTCATGCCCTGCCGCATCGCCGTGATGGAAGACGCCGACAAAAACATCTGGGTGCTGACGCTGGACTGGGACGTAACCGGCATCGACCTGGCCGGCAAGCAGCTGAACATCACGCCGGAACTGCGCGCGGGCGCGCTCGCCATACGCGACAAACTCGACAGCGTGATGCGGGCAGGTGCCAACGGCGACCTCTGAACGCACCCCGCATGTCGTCCACGCTTTCACCCTTCAGCTCCGCGCCCACGCTCGAATCCGCCTTCGCCGACCGCCTCGCCGCGATGCTGGAAAGCCACCGCGGCCTTGGCGTCTACATCCTGGCGCTGGCCAACGCCGCCTACGACGCCAGCCTGTGGGCGCAACTCGGCCCCGCCCTCGCGGCACGTCACACCGAACTTGCCGACGCCCTCAGCGCAGCCTTGCGGCAAGGCGTCAAACTGACCGAGCCGGACGACGACATCCTGGTGTTTCTCAAACTGCACGCCATTGGATTTGCCCATCTGCAAACCCTGCAAAGCCGCCGCGCCGGCCCCTGGGAAATGCTGTTCAATCCCATCCGCGCGCTGCGCCCGCCGCGCACCAGCGGACTACGATTCGACCGCCTGCAGTGCCCGTTCAACCCGGACGGCTTTCACTTCAACCGGCCCTTTCTGGCGAAAGAAATATTCTGGGAAGGCGAACTCGCCGGCAAACCCGCGCGCATCCTCTACAACAAATTCCCCTTCGCCCGCCTGCATGGCCTGCTGGTGCCGCAACCCCTGCGCCAACTGCCGCAATACCTGAGCCCCGAACTGCACGGCTGGGCATGGCAACTCTGCGCGCAAACCGGCGTACCCGGCCTCTGCCTCGGCTACAACAGCTACGGCGCAGGCGCATCGGTCAACCACCTGCACTTTCAGAGCTTCGTGCAAAGCCACCCGCTGCCGGTGCAGGACGCCCGCTTCGCCCACAACGGCGGCGACATCGCCTACCCCCTGCCCTGCCAGCGTTTCAGCGATCCGGCCGCCGCCTGGTTCCAGCTCGACCAGCTGCACCAGCACAACATTCCCTACAACCTGATCTACAGCCAGAACGGCCTGCACCTCATCCCGCGCGTCCCGCAGGACAGCAGCCAGTTGAACGCCCAGTGCAGCGGCTATGGCTGGAGCGAAATGGCAGGGGTCGTCACCCTGTTCAGCCGGGACGCTTTCGACGCACTGAGCGCGCAGGCATTCGAGAGGGAACTGGCGGATTTCGCACGGTAGCCCAGTGAATCGTTGTAGCCATCGCGGCACGTCCTAAGCTGGGAGCGTACGTCACAGGAGAAAGCCGCGATGCCCAGCCTGCTCGATGCCATCCAGCAACGCTACGCCTGCCGCCAGTTCGTCGCCGGGCAGGGCGTCAGCGCCAGCGAACTCCGTGCGTTGCGCGAAGCCGGCCGGCTCGCGCCGTCCGCATTCGGCCTCGAACCCTGGCGATTCGTCAGCGCAACGGACGCGGCGGAGCGAGCGGCCATCGCCCGCGCCTGCTACGACCAGCCCGCCGCCGCCACGGCCGCCGCCTTCATCGTCATCGTCGCCCTGGTCGACGCGCTCGACCCGGATTCGGATTACGTACATGCACGTTTCGAGGCCGAGACGCGCGGCCAGGATACGACGTCAATCTACGCATCCTATCGGGCCTTCCATCATGCGGAAGACGTGTCCGCCTGGGCCCGGGGCCAGTGCAACTTCGCCGCCGCGCACCTGCTGTTGCAGGCCGCGCATCTGGGCCTGGGCAGTTGCCCGATCGGCGGTTTCGACGAAACCGCACTCAGAGCCGCGCTGGGGATTTCGTCGGGCGAGTCGCCTGCCCTGGTGATAGCCCTGGGCCGCTGCGCTTACGCGGCGCCGCCGCGGATACGCAAGGAGAGCGATTGAACCTGGAAACAGCAGTTGACCGCTTGCTGTCTTGATGAATGCCGGCGGAAATTCAGGTCGGGGTGTATGGCCGTCTCTTCATCGGCCTTGTGTGAAGCTTCGCATAAGGCCGAACTTCAGTCTTCCACGACCTCATTCCAGCCCGGCAGTTTGGGTTCGACAAGAGCCATACGCAAACCACAAGACATAAGCTCAAGCAAGCCCTCCGCCATGCCCAATAAACCGCCGCACCGCTGACAGCAGATTGATCCACAGCAACAGTGCGGACGCCGTCAGCACCCCGCCCGCCGCGATCCCCAGCTGCGGCCAGAACGGCACCCCGAGCAGCAGCACGCACGCGCTCAGGTGAAGCCGGAACTGCCTGCGCATCCAGCGTTCGGCAATCATGTCCTTCATGGTGGGAATGCTGCCTGCCGTTGCCTGCAACTGCGCCTGCAGATGAAACCAGGCGAGAAAGGGCACGATCTTGTAGAGCATGCCGGTCACCACGCTGGCGGCGAAACCGCCGATGAAAAGAATGCCCAGCAGCGGTGGATAGGCGTCGCTGTCGGCCCAGGCTGGCCAGGCTTGCGCGACGATCCACACGGCGACGCTGGCGATGAGGCTGGCCATGCCGAGGCGCCAGTAGTCGAGGGTGACGTCGGGCAGTTTTCTGCGGCGACGGGATTGCAGGCGGAGGGTGGTTGCGGCGAACAGCAGCACGCCGGCGGCGAGCGAGGCATCGACGATGCGAGCGGCAACGGGCGGCAACAACGGCGCCGCGGCGTGCAGCAGCAGCAACGCGAACAGCGCGCCGGCCAGCCAGCGGCTGAGCCGGGGCGGATACGGCGGCGTGAGCTGGAACATCGGCACCACTTGATACGCGACGCCGACCACCAGCAGCAGCACCCAGCCGACGAGGCCGAAGCCGATATGCGCATTGATCGCGGATGCAACGGCGGGCGGCGTCCACCAGCCTGCGCGCAGCAGGGCCAGCGCCACGCCGAGCAGGATCGTGAGGGCGAGCCCCAGCATCGCGAAGCGGATGCCGTTGACGGTGACGCCCGCAGCGGCACGTGCCAGGCTGACAGCGGCGGCCACGATAAAGACGATGAAGCCGATGCCCAGAAGAACGATGCCGCTGCCGTAGGCGGCTGCCTTGCCGGTCAGGAAGCCCGCGATCAGGGCCGCGGCCCCCAGCGCCAGCGCAAGGTGACTGATCCGGGCGACCCAGCGCAGCGCCGGCAGCGGCGAGCCGGCCACCACCGGCAGCATCTGCATCAAGGCACCGAGCATGACCATGGCGAGAAAACCCAGCGTCAGCGCGTGGGTCAGCGCCAGCGCCTGCGGCGTCCAGCGCGAAGCCAGCGCGTCGGGCGCCAGCGCGATGAGCAGGCCGGCGAAAATCAGGAACAGCGGCGCGCTGAGGAAAAAACGCAGCGGCAGCGCGAACGGCGGCGCCTGTTCGAACGCAAGACCCGCGGACTGGCTCATCCGCCCTGCCCGCCCGCGTCGGCCGGGCCGATCAGAATGACGTAGCTGCCGTCGGCCTGCATCGTGGTGGCGTGGCGATAAGCGCGTGCGGCCAGGATGGGATAGAGCGGGAACGGCTCGCGGTGCAGCAGCAGCCGGATCGTCTGGCCGGGACGCAGCAGGGCCAGCGTCTGCATCACCCTTTCCATCGGTTCCGGCGGTTCCAGCCCGCGCGCGTCGAGCAGGATTTCGGAGCCTGGATCGCTCATGCAGGCCGCGTGTCGGCGACACCCTCCATCTCGCGGATCACGCTGTCGCTGTCCACCCCCAGCACCCGGTCGGACATGGGATACAGCATGTTTTCTTCCTTCAGGTTGTGCTGTTGCATCAGCATGTTGAGCGTTTCCGACAGGCCCAGAAACTGGTTCTGGTCGGCCGCCGTCACGGCCTGTTGCATGCCCTGCAGCAGGTCGCGCATTTGCGCGTGTTCCATGCGCATGACCTGGGTCGGCCCCGCGCTCATGCCGGTGCGCGTTTCGAAGGCAGGAAACAGCACGGTTTCTTCCATCGCGAAATGGTGCGTGGTCGCGGCCTGAAAGCGGCCGAACAACTCGCGTGCGCTGTCCCAGTTTTTTTGCGCCACGGCAGCCTCGGCGGAAGCGAACAAATCGTCGCACACGCGATGATCGCTGCCCAAAAATTCAAGAATTGTGTTCATGACCCGGCTCCTTCAAGTATTTGAAATAACGTGTTTATTAGTTTATCAGGATATCGAAACCTGAATATATCCTTGACACGAACACAATATGTCGTATGTTGACTCCACTGAAAACACTAAATGTTGTTTACAAGGAGGCTGGAATGGATTCTGTAGCAGAGGGACTGCCCCGCGAAGTCGTCAAGCGCGATGGTCATCGCGCCGCGTTCGACGCAACCCGGATCCGTTCCGCCATTGCGCGCGCCGGGCAGGCCAGCGGAGAATTCGGCGAGGCCGAGGCGGACTTGCTGACCGCCCAGGTGGTGAAGGTGCTGCTGCACAGTTTCCGCAACGCGCCGCCCGACATCGAGCGCATCCAGGACGTGGTCGAGCAGAGCCTGATCGCCGCCAATCATTTGCAAACGGCGCGCGCCTACATCGCCTACCGCGACAGCCACAAAAAGCGGCGCGAGGACCGCAGGACGCTGGTCGATGTGGAGGCGTCGGTCAACGAATACCTGTCGCGCCAGGACTGGCGCGTCAACGCCAACGCCAACCAGGGCTATTCGCTGGGCGGGCTGA
>DYOR01000171.1 GCA_020720385.1 Rubrivivax sp. | reverse complement strand
ACAGCGCGCCTTGCGAGCTGTGCAGGTTGCGCTGCGCATTCAGCGAGACCAGGTTCGTGTTGATCGTGAGAGACATGGTGAGCACTCCAAAAAAGGTTGACAACAGGCCGAAGCCTTGCAGTAGTCGGGCTTTGCATTCCTAAGCTGTGCCCAGCTGCCGCCCACCGCTTGCAGCGCAGGGGCCACTGTTTGCGGAAGCTGCCCGGTTCTCACGCTGCCTTGGAGGCCCCCGTTCTTTCGGGTGATCTCCCTGACCGCCTTCGGCCCGGACCACGCGCCCACTTGAATGATCGCGTTGACCCTTTTTCGTCGGCGTGCGGAAAAGCTTTAGGGATATTTCGCACGGCTGCGGCCAGGGCCTAGCAGCAGCGTGCGGCGCGTGCGCCATGAACAGCAGCGGATTGGCGTGCCAATTGCGCGTTTTGCCGACGGGCGGTGGCCCACGAAGGCGTCGCTGGCGCGGGCAGGCGCAACCGCTACCATGGCCCGATGGACGAAGCACTGCCCATCGATGCGGCCGCCATCCGCGCCGCCGCCCGGCGCATCGCCGGCCACGTGCGCCGCACACCGCTGCTGCGACTGCCGGGCGCGGCGCTGGGCGTGGAGTGCGCCGAGCTGTGGCTCAAGCTCGAGCAGCTCCAGCTCGGCGGCAGCTTCAAGGCGCGCGGCATGTTCAACCGCATGCTCGCGCAACCCATACCGCAGGCGGGTGTGGTGATCGCGTCGGGTGGCAATGCCGGCATCGCCGTGGCTGCCGCGGCGCGCTCGCTGGACGTGCGCTGTGAGGTCTTCCTGCCCGAACTCTCGCCGGCAGCCAAGCGCGAGAAGCTTGCGCAACTGGGGGCCACGGTGGTCGTGGCCGGTGCGGCTTACGCCGACGCGCTGGCAGCCTGCCTGCAACACCAGCGTGAGAGCGGTGCGCTGCTCATGCACGCCTACGACCAGGCCGAGGTGGTGGCCGGTGCCGGCACGCTGGCGGCGGAAATCGAGGACGAAGCCGGCGTGCCCGAGCACGTGCTGGTGAGCGTGGGCGGCGGTGGCCTGATCGCCGGCGTGGCGGCCTGGTTCGCCGGCCGCACGCAGGTGCATGCGCTGGAGCCGCGTGGCGCGCCCACGCTGCATGCGGCGCGCGCCGCGGGCGGGCCGGTGGACGTGGCCGTGTCGGGCCTGGCCGCCGACGCCCTGGGTGCGCGGCGCATCGGCACGCTGGCCTGGCCGATCTGCCAGCGCTTCGTCGCCACAGCGCATCTCGTCGACGACGAGGCGATCCTCGCGGCGCAACGGCTGCTGTGGCGCGAGCTGCGCCTGGCGGTGGAGCCGGCGGCCGCCTTGCCGCTGGCGGCCCTGGTCTCGGGCCGGGTGCAACCGCGGCCGCGCGAGCGCGTCGCCCTGGTGCTGTGCGGTGCCAATTTCGATCTCGCGACACTGACTTGAAGGAGTGCGGCCGATGATCGGGAGAACACCCAGTGCCACCCTGGCCGTGCGCTACGCCGAGGTGCGCGCCCGCAGCCTCGAGCTGGCCGCGCCGTTGTCCGAGGCCGATTGCCAGGTGCAGTCCATGCCCGACGCCAGCCCGACCAAGTGGCACCTGGCGCACGTCACCTGGTTCTTCGAGACTTTCGTGCTCGAGCGCTTCGAGCCCTCATTCAAGCCGCACCACCCGGCGTTTCGCGTCCTCTACAACAGCTACTACCACGGCGTGGGCGAGCAGCACCCGCGGCCGCAGCGCGGGCTGGTCACGCGGCCCACGCTGGCCGAGGTGCGGGCCTACCGCGCCGCGGTCGACGAACGCATGCAGGCCTTGCTGCGCCAGCCTGTCGGCCCGGCGATGGCCGAGCTCGTGGAGCTGGGCTTGCAGCACGAACAGCAGCACCAGGAACTGCTGCTCACCGATGTGCTGCACCTGTTCTCGTGCAACCCGCTGGAGCCGGCGTACCTGCCGGCCAGGCCGCACGCCGACGCGCCCGCCACGGCCCTGGAGTGGGTGGCCTGCGAAGGCGGGCTGGTGGAGATCGGGCATGCGGGGCCCGGCTTCGCCTTCGACAACGAAGGCCCGCGCCACCGCCAGTGGCTGCGGCCCTATGCACTGGCGCAGCGGCTGGTGACGCAGGGCGAATGGGCGGCGTTCATCGCCGACGGCGGCTACCGCGACCCGCGCTGGTGGCTGGCTGCGGGCTGGGATGGGGTGCGCGCGCAGCACCTCGAGGCGCCGCTGTACTGGCAGCGCGGCGCGGGCGACACCTGGAGCGTCTTCACGCTGCATGGGCGCGTGCCGCTGCAGGCGCAGGCACCGGTGGGCCACCTCAGCCTCTACGAGGCCGATGCCTACGCGCGCTGGAGTGCCGCGCAGCATGGCCTGCTGCTGCGCCTGCCCACCGAAGGCGAGTGGGAGCACGCTGCCGCGCCGCTGGCGCCGGCCGCCATCGAGGCCGGCAACTTTGTCGAATCGCAAGCCCTGCAGCCGCGGCCCGTGGCCGCGTCGAGCACAGGCCTGCAGCAGATGTTCGGCGACTTGTGGGAATGGACCGGCAGCAGCTACCTGCCGTACCCGGGTATGCGTGCCAGCGACGGCGCCGTGGGCGAGTACAACGCCAAGTTCATGGTCGACCAGAGCGTGCTGCGCGGTGGCTCGTGCGCCACGCCGCGCAGCCATATCCGCGCCAGCTACCGCAATTTCTTCCCGGCCCAGGCGCGCTGGCAGTTCAGCGGCCTGCGACTGGCGCGCGACGGGTAATGGCGCCACGGACATGGCCATCGACCGTTCACCGCTCTTCGTTCATGCGGATGCCGCCGCGCTCGATCCCCGTGACGAGCTCGCTGCGGGGCTGCTGCAGCCCGTGGCGGCGCTGGCGCCGAAGTACTTCTACGACCGCCTCGGCTCGGCCCTGTTCGCCGCCATCACCGAGCTGCCCGAGTACTACCCCACGCGCACCGAGGCGGCGATCTTCGAGCGCCACCTCGGCGACATCGCACAGGCCCTGCGCCTGCGGCTGGGCGCGGGCCTGACGCTGATCGACCTGGGTGCCGGCGACAGCGCCAAGGCGGCGCGGCTGTTCCCGGCCCTGCCATTGGCGCGCTATCTGGCGGTGGACATCTCCGAAGCCTTCCTGCAGCACTCGCTGCAGGCCTTGCAGCGGCGCTTCCCGGCTCTGGAGATGGTGGGCCTGGGGCTCGATTTCTCGCAGCGCCTGCTGCTGCCCGCCGGACTGGTGCGCGGCCCGGCGCTGGTCTTCTACCCGGGGTCGAGCATCGGCAATTTCGCGCCCGCCGACGCGCTGCGCCTGCTGCGCGAAGCGCGCGAGCTGGCCGCTGGCGGCGGGTTGCTGATCGGCGTCGACCTGCTCAAGCCGGAGCCTGTCCTGCAAGCCGCGTACGACGACGCCCTGGGTGTGACGGCGGCCTTCAACCTCAACGTGTTGCGCCACGTGAATCGCTTGCTGGGGAGCGATTTCGAGGTCGCCGATTGGTGCCATGTGGCGCGCTTCGACGCCCGGGCCTCGCGCGTCGAGATGCACCTGCAGGCGCGGCACGACGTGGCGGTGTGCTGGCCCGGTGGCCAGCGCCGCTTCGTCGCCGGCGAGCGCATCCACACCGAGAATTCCTACAAGTGGGGCGTGCACGAGTTCGAAGCCCTGTTGCGCGACGCCGGCTGGCGTGACCTGCGCTGCTGGACCGACCCGCGCGACTGGTTCGGCGTCTTTCTCGCCTTCGCCTGAGGCGGCGCGGCGCGCCGAGCCAGCTATGCTGGCGGCCTCGGCTCTCACGCCGCCCTTGAACCCACGCACATGACTGCTGCCGAGAAGACGACTGAGCCCCGCCTGACCTCGCTCTCGCACGGCGGGGGCTGTGGCTGCAAGATCGCGCCCGGCGTGCTCGCCGAGATCCTCGAGGGCACCTCGGCGATGGCCTGCCCCAAGGAGCTGCTGGTGGGCATCGAGACCGCCGACGATGCCGCGGTCTACCAGCTCAACGCCGAACAGGCGGTGGTGGCGACGACCGATTTCTTCATGCCCATCGTCGACGATCCCTACGACTTCGGGCGCATCGCCGCCACCAACGCCATCAGCGACGTCTACGCCATGGGCGGGCGGCCGATCCTGGCGCTGGCGCTGGTGGGCATGCCGGTGGGTGTGCTGTCGACGGCGACCATCGCGCGCATCCTCGAAGGCGGCGCCTCGGTGTGCCGCGCTGCGGGCATCCCGGTGGCGGGGGGGCACACCATCGATTCGGTGGAGCCCATCTACGGCCTGGTGGCGCTGGGCCTGGTGCACCCCAAGCGCGTGAAGCGCAATGCCGACGCGCGGCCGGGCGACGTGCTCGTGCTCGGCAAGCCGCTGGGCGTGGGGGTGATGTCGGCGGCGCTGAAAAAGGACGCGCTGGGCGCGGCGGGCTACGCGCAGATGGTGGCGACGACGACGCAGCTGAACACGCCCGGGCCGGAGCTGGCGGAGTTGCCGGGCGTGCATGCGCTCACCGACGTCACCGGTTTCGGCCTGGCCGGCCATGCCCTGGAGATTGCACGCGGCGCGCGCTGCGAGCTGCGCATCGACTGGTCGGCGGTGCCACTGCTGAGCGGCGTGCGCGAACTCGCCGCCGCAGGCCGCGTCACCGGCGCCTCGCGCAACAACTGGGCCAGCTACGGCGCCGAGGTGGTCCTGCCCGAGGGTTTTGCCGCCGCCGACCAGGCCCTGCTCACCGACCCGCAGACCAGCGGCGGGCTGCTCGTGAGCTGTGCGCCCGCGGCCGTGGACGAGGTGCTGGCGGTGTTCCGCCGCCATGGGTTCGCGGCGGCCGCTGTGATTGGCGAAGTGAGCGGCGCGGTGACCGCAGCCGCCCCGGGCGGCGGGCGCCTGGTCGTGGCCTGATCAGCGCAGAAGTAGTGTGGCGCGCCGCACCGTTCTGTGCTTGTCGCCTACGCCGTGGAGTCCTGGCGCCTGCAACCACGCCCCCCACACAGCCACTGACCGTGCAACGGGTCGATGGGCGATGCGAAGGAGCCAAGAACCATGCACGGGAGTCGGCGCCCGGACTCGATGGTGA
>DYOR01000170.1 GCA_020720385.1 Rubrivivax sp. | reverse complement strand
CACAGCCGGTGCCAATGCCGATGCCGTGACGAGCGAGGAGTGGGCCTCGTTCTAGGAGGGCCAGGCGCAGGACGCCGGCCGCCTGCGACCGAGCCCGCGCAGGAGCGGGCGAGCCGGCAGCAGGCCAGCATGTGACACCGTCGTGACCGGCCCGCAGCCAGCGGGCGCGCGACGCAGCCATTGGTGCGGCGCGAGGCACGAAATCCGTCCAGGGCTTACGCTTCGCAGCCCCACCACACCGCCGCGAGAACCCGCATGACCCTGGCTGCCCGATTGCGCCGCCTGCCCAAAGCGCAGCTGCTGGGCATGCGCCGTGGCGTGGAGAAGGAAAGCCTGCGCTCCCAGCCCAGCGGTGCGTTGGCCCTCACGCCGCACCCCGCCGCGCTGGGCGCGCCGCTGACCCACCCGCGCATCACCACCGACTACTGCGAGAGCCAGCTCGAGCTCATCACCGGCGTGCACGCCAGCGTGCAGAGCTGCCTGGCCGAGCTCACGCGCATCCACCAGTTCGTCTACCGCACGCTGGCGGCAGCGGGTGACGAGCGGCTGTGGGTGGGCAGCATGCCCTGCGGGCTGCCGGCCGACGAGACCATCCCGCTGGGCGTGTACGGCAGCTCCAACCTGGCGCGCGCCAAGAGCGTCTACCGCATGGGCCTGGGCCACCGCTACGGCCGGCGCATGCAGACCATCTGCGGCATCCACTACAACTGGTCGCTGCCCGGGCTGGACAACGAGCAGCATTTCGCGCTCATGCGCAATTTCCGTCGCCACGCCTTCGTGCTGCTGACGCTGTTCGGCGCCTCGCCGGCGGTGTGCCCGAGCTTCGTCGCGGGGCGCGCGCACGAACTGCAGAGCATGGGCGATGCGGCTCGCTACCTGCCCTACGCCACCAGCCTGCGCATGGGGCGGCTGGGCTACCAGAGCGAGGCCCAGGCCGGGCTGGCCGTGAGCTTCAACAGCCTGGAGCGCTACGCCGACACGCTGCACGAGGCGCTGGTGCAGCCCTACCCGGCCTACGAGCGTATCGGCCTGCGCAATCTGGGCGGCGAGTACAACCAGCTGGCGACGACGCTGCTGCAGATCGAGAACGAGTTCTACGGCACCATCCGCCCCAAGCGCGTGATCCGCGTCGGTGAGCGAGCGCTGCACGCGTTGCGCGAACGCGGCGTCGAGTACGTCGAGGTGCGCTGCATGGACCTCGACCCCTTCGAGGCGGTGGGCATCAACGCCGCCACGATGCGCCTGCTCGACGTCTTCTTGCTGCACTGCCTGCTCAGCGACAGTCCGCCCGACACGCCCGAGGAGATCGCCGAACTCGGCCGCAACCAGCACCGCACCGCCGCGCACGGCCGCGAGCCGGGCCTGCTGCTCGAGCGCGGCGGCCAGCAGGTGCGGCTGATGGACTGGGCCGCAGAATTGCTGGCGGATTGCGCACCCATCGCCGAGGCGCTGGACGCGGCCCATGGCGCAGCCGATTACGTGCAGGCGCTGGCCACGGCGCGCGCGTCGCTGGCGACGCCGCAGACACTGCCTTCGGCGCGTGTGCTCGAGGCTATGCGGCAGGACTTCGAGGGCAGCTACACCGGTTTCATGCGCGCGCAGTCGGCTCAGGCGCGCAAGCATCTGCTGGAGTTGCCCTGGAACGCGCGGGCGCAGGCCGAGTTCGAATCCATGGCCTGCGAATCGGTGCAAGAGCGCAAGGCCATCGAGGCCGCCGACGACGTCGACTTCGAGACCTTCCGCGTCAACTACCTGGCGGCGGACCGCCTCACCCCGCCCGCCTGAAGCGCCCCAGGGGAGCGCGGGCCCAGCGCCGTCAAGGGGCGGCGCCCGGGAGTCCGTGGCGCGCGATGCTGTCCACCAGCGCATCGAGCACCGGCCGGGCGTGGCTGGCGCGCTCGTGGTTGACCATCATCGCCACCGCCCAGGGCCGGCCCTCGGGGTCGTTCACGTAACCGGCCAGCGCCACGACGTTGCGCAGCGTGCCGGTCTTCAGCCGCGCCCAGCCGCTGGCCGGCCCGTCCTTCAGGCGCCGGCGCAGCGTGCCGTCCACGCCCGCCACGGGCAGGCTCATCATCAAGTCGGCGGCGTGCGGGCCGCGCCAGGCCGCCTCGAGCATGCCCGCCAGCTGTGCCGGCGTGATGCGCTCACTGCGCGACAAGCCCGAGCCGTTGTCCAGCACCAGGCCGGCATCGGCGATGCCGTGCTCGGCGAGCCACGCGCGCACCTCTTGCGCGGCGAGCTCCGCGGTGCTCGCCTGTGGCGCCAGGGCCATGCGCGGCACACCGAGCGAGAGGAAGAGCAGCCGCGCCTGGGCGTTGTCCGACTGCTTGTTCATGTGGCGCAGCACCTCGCCCCAGGGGCGGCCTTCGTGGCGCACGAGCAGCCGTGTGCCCTCGGGCGCAGGCGCTTCGCGCGCCACCCCGTCCCAGCGGCCACCCAGTTCCTGCCACAGGGCGCGGAACAGACGCTCGGCGAGCTCGAGCCGATCGATGAGCTGGAGCGCCGTGCGCTGGGTGCAGTCCCTCGGGAAGCCCCCCTGCAGCTCGATCAGCGTGCGCCCCTCCTGGGGCTGCACCTGCGCGGCCTTCCAGTCGTCGTCCCAGTCCTTGCAGGCGCGCTCGGTAAGCGCCATGCGGCTCGTGAACTCGATGCCCGGCAACGGCGGCACCGTGCTCGCACGCAGCGTGCCGCCCTCACTGCTGAGCTCCAGCGGCAGCAGGCTGCCGGCGAGCTGCAGGGCATCGGGGATGACGTTGTAGGCAAACTCGGGCGACTCGTCGAAAGGCGGCACGCCGAGGTCCATGCGCGCCGGGCGGAAGAGCGTGCGGTCCACCAGCAGGTCGCCGCGGATGTGTTGCACGCCGCGCTGGCGCAGGTCGACGAGCAGGGCCCAGAAGCGGGCCACGTCGAGCTCGGGGTCGGCGCCGCCCTTGAGCAGCAGGTCCCCTTGCAGTTCGCCCCCCTGCAGCGGCGCGGCCGTGCGCAGCTCGGTGTAGCCGCGGTGGTTGGGCCCGAGGCGGTCCAGCGCCACGATGCTCGTCACCACCTTCATCGCCGACCCAGGCTGCATGGGCAGCTCGGCGCGGTAGCGCCAGGGCGCGGCCGCGTGGCCCAGCGGCAAGGCCACCGCAGCCAGCGCGTCGGCCGGCACGGCGGCCTGGGCCAGCGCCTGCTGCACGGCGCTGGGAAGCGCGTCGCGGGCGGGCCGCGTGGCGCAGCCGGCGACGATGGCCGCCAGGGCAAGCAGGAGGATTTTGCGCATCGCGCGATTGTCGCCCGGGCATCCCGCAAAATCGCCCCACCGTGAACACCCCCCTCAGCCCTTCGACCAGCGCCATGGGCCTGGGCCTGGACGCCGGCGGCACCCAGACGCGCTGGGCGCTGGCCGCTGCCGACGGCGCCTTGCGCGCCCAAGGCCTGGCCGCCGGGCTGTCGGGCTTGCAGCTCGACACGGACGCGGGCCGCCTGCACATCGCCGCCACGCTGGCGGACATCGCCCAGGCCTGCGGCCCGGTGCGCGCCGTGGTCGCCGGCGTGACGGGATTCGACACCGCGCAGCTGCCTGCGTTCTGCGCCCTCGCCGCCAGCGCATTCGGCGTGCCGCAGACGGCCGTGCAAGCGCTCAGCGACATCGAACTCGCCTGCCACGCGGCCTTCGCCCCCGGTGAAGGCTACGTGGTCTATGCCGGCACCGGCTCGGTGGCCGCCTTCATCGACGCGCAGCGCGCGCTGCACCGGGTGGGCGGGCGCGGCGTGGTCATCGACGACGCCGGCGGCGGCCACTGGATCGCGCGCCAGGCGCTGTGCCGCATCTGGCGCGCCGAGGACGAGCGCCCCGGCGCCTGGCAGGACTCGCCGCTGGCCCGGCGCGTGTTCGCACATGTCGGCGGCAGCGACTGGGCGGCCACGCGGCGCTGGGCCTACGGTGCCAGCCGCGGCGAGCTCGGCGCGCTGGCGCTGGCCGTGGCCGCGGCGGCCGCCGACGACCCCGCCGCGCTGGCCCTGCTGCACGAGGCGGGCAGCGAGCTGGCGCGCCTCGCCGCCGCGCTCACGCGGCGCTTCGGCATGCGGCCGCTGGCCCTGGCCGGCCGGGTCTTCGAGCTGCACCCGGCCATCGAACAGCGCCTGTGCGCCGCGCTGCCCCCCGACACCGAGCTGCGCCGCAGCCTTCTCCCCGCCCACCATGCGGCAGCGCGACTGGCTGCCACGAGGACGACCCCATGAACACCATCTTCTCGCGCGCGCTCGCGCTGCTCGCCGCCTTGGCACTGGGCGGCTGCGCCAGCTTCACCACCACCGAAGGCGGCGTGCCCATCGACGCCAGCCACCACGCGCAGGGGCAGGACAGCCGCGTGCTCTTCCTCATCCTGCACTACACGGTGGCCGACTTCCCGCGCTCGATGCACATCCTCACCGAGCAGCAGGTCTCGGCGCACTACCTGCTCAGCGACGAGACGCCGCCGCGCATCTACCGCCTGGTCGACGAGAACCGTCGCGCCTGGCACTCGGGCGCCAGCGGCTGGCAGGCCAACCGGCGCCTGAACTCGAGCTCGATCGGCATCGAGATCGTCCATCCGGGGTTCGTGCCCGGCCCCCCGGGCCAGAAGGACGAGGAACGCACGTTCGTGCCCTTCCCGCCCGCGCAGATCGAGGCCCTGGTGCCGCTCATCCGGGACATCGTCCAGCGCCACCAGATCCTGCCCGAGCGCATCCTCGGCCACGGCGAGGTCACGCCTTCGTACAAGGTCGACCCGGGACCGACCTTCCCCTGGAAACGCCTCTCCGAACTCGGCATCACGCCGCCCTGGCCGGATGCCGCGCGCGTGGCCGCGCAGCGCGCGATCTTCGACACCGCGCTGCCCGACATCGCCTGGTTCCAGAAGTCGCTCGCCCAGCACGGCTACCCGATCGAGCTCAGCGGCGAGATGGACAAGCAGACGCAGCGCGTGCTGATGAACTTCCAGATGCGCTACCGCCCGGAGAAGTACGACGGCCTGCCCGACGCCGAAAGCGCGGCACTGCTGCAGGTGCTGACGCAACCG
>DYOR01000169.1 GCA_020720385.1 Rubrivivax sp. | reverse complement strand
TCGCGCGGGCACAGGTCGCACTGGATGCGGCCGTCGGGCAGCGCGTGCCACCAGCGCGCCGGGGCCGGCGTGCCGGGGGCGAAGGCCTGGCCCTGCGTCCTCATGGCCGCCCCCCGCCCGCAGGCACCGGCCCCGCGTCGGCAAAGCTGCGCACGGTGTAGCGCGAGAGTTGCACGTCCGCGGCCCAGAAGTCGGGCGGCAGGTGGGCCTTGCGCTTGAGCGCGGCCATGAAGAGCGCCGGCGTGGGCAGTTGCTCCCACACCTGCGGCAGCAGCGTGGCGCGCTGGCCCTGCCATTCGAGGATCACGCCGTCGACACCCGGGCGCAGCCGCGCCAGCGCCTGCGCCTCGTCGGCCACCTCCAGGCGCTCGGGCGGGTCGAGCAGCGAAACCTCGACGTGCAGGCCAGGCCACTCGCTGGCGCGCAGCGGCTCGAAGCGGCGGTCCTCGAAGGCCGCCGCCAGGGCATTGGCGCGCACGTCCTCGGCCAGCGCTCGCCAGGCCTGGAGCTGGCCGACACAGCCGCGCAGTGCGCCCTGGGCGTCGTGCAGGGTGACGAAGCTGGCGCCGGGCGCGTGCAACGCGGGGTGCGCGCCAGCAGCCGGCACGTGCGCGGCCGACAGCCCCAGCGCCTGGGCGATGGCCTGCCGCGCCGTCGCGACGAGGGCGCGGCCCAGGGCGGCGGCGTCCGCACGAGCAGCCTGCGGGGCGGTGGCGGTGGCATCCACGCCTGCGCGCCCCGGGGCGGTGTCGAAGCTCAGCGCGCCGTAGCCCACCACGCGGTGCCCGTCGCCCGCCGCGGCATCACCCGAGTTGCGCAGGCCGAGCAGCCGTGGCACCAGGCCGTGCCGGCGCGCGGCGAGCAGGGCGCCATTCAGCGGCACGGCGCCACAGGCCTCTTCGCCGCGCAGGTCGGTGTCCAGCGCGAGGATGCGACCCGCCGTGGCGCGGTCGACTTGCTGCGCCTGGGCGTAGGGCAGGTAGTGCGACAAGTCGGAGCTGATGACGACGAGCGTCTCGTCGCCGCCCCACAGCCGCTCCAGCACCTCGGCCACCTCGGCCGCGCTGGCCTGGCCCACGGCCAGCGGCACGAGCGCGAAGCCCTCGCCGAGCACGGCCTGCAGGAAGGGCAGCTGCACCTCCAGCGCATGCTCGTGCGCATGCGGCGCGTCGCTCCACACCACCTGGCGCAGGCCCTGCAAGGTGGCCAGCGCGGCCAGGTCCAGTGGCACCCGGCCCAGCGGCGTGTCGAAGGCCGCCACCGTGGGCGCCGCCAGCCCGAGCACCGGCACGCGGTGCACCGGGCCGAGCAGGACCACGCGCGTGATGCGCCCGCGCCAGCGCGCCAGCGGGGCATAGGCCAGCGCTGCGACGTCGCCGCAGTAGACGTAGCCAGCATGCGGCACGACGATGATCTTGGGCGGTCGCTCGGCGACGGCTGGTTCGGGGAGGGACGAGCCCTCGGCCGCCATCAGATGGCCGGCCACCACGCGACGCAGCTCCTCGGCATCGTCCGGATAGAAAGATCCCGCCACGGCAGCGGGTCGGCTCGTGTTCATGGCAAACCTCCCGACAGCTGGATATGGGGGCCGGCGCCGCAGCGAACAAGCCTCCTCAGCCTGCGCCGGGCGTCTTTTTCCGCGTCCTGCGGGCGGCCGGCGCGGCAGCGGCAGCGGCAGCGGCAGGGACGGACTTGCGCGCCGGCGCGCGCCGCGCCGCGGCCGTCACCGGCAGCACCTCGCGCAGCAAGGCCTCGCAGTCGCTGCGCGACATCACCCGCGGCACCGGGTAGCTCGTGTCGGCCTCGTGGCAGGCGGCCTGGGCGAGCGCGGGAATGTCCTGCGCGCGCAATGCGGCCAGGCGCTGCGGGATGCCCAGAGCGCGGTTCATCGCCTCCACCGCGGCGATGAAGCGGCCCGCCAGCCGGCTTTCGCTTTCGCGCGGCGCGCCCAGGCCCAGCCGGCGCCCCAGCGCGGCAAGCCGGCCCTGCGCCGCGCTGGCGCTGAAGCGCAGCACCACGGGCAGCATGATGGCGTTGGCCAGGCCATGTGGCGTGTGGTACAGGCCGCCCAGCTGGTGGGCGATGGCATGCACGTTGCCCACGTTGGCGCGGGTGAAGGCCAGCCCGGCGTAGGTCGAGGCCAGCGCCATCTGCTCGCGCGCGCCCAGATCCTGGCCATCGGCGTGGGCGCGCGGCAGCTCGCGGAAGATCATGGCCACGGCGGCCAGCGCGAGGCGGTCAGTGGCGTCGCTTGCCCACAGGCCGAGGTAAGCCTCCACGGCGTGGGTCAGCGCGTCCATGCCGGTAGCGGCGGTGATGTGCGGCGGCAGGCCGGTCATCAAGGCGGCGTCGAGTGCGGCCATGCGCGGCACGAGGCGCGTGTCGACGATGACCAGCTTCTTGTGGCGCGCCGGGTCGGAGACCACCGCGGCCACCGTGACTTCGGAGCCCGTGCCCGCCGTCGTCGGCACGGCGTAGATCGGCACCGGGGCCTGCCGACCCTTGAAATAGCCCACCAGCTCGCTCGGACGCCTGCCGTTGGCAGCGGCCAGGGCGATGACCTTGGCGGCGTCGATCACCGACCCGCCCCCCACGGCCACGACGGCGTCGCAGCCCGCGGCCGCGAATGCGGCGATGCCCTCTTCGACCAGCGCCGTCGGCGCGTCCGGCGTGACCCGGTCGAAGACGACGAAGGGCATGCCGGCGCCGGTCAGGGCGTCGGTGAGCGGCCGCGCCAGCCCGAGCCCGGCGACGACCTCGTCGGTCACTACCAGCAGCTTGCGGTGGCCGAAGTCCGCCAGCGAGCGCCCCAGGCGCGCACTCGCCCCCGGCCCGACGAGCAGCAGCGGCTGGGCAATGGGCAGCCGCCGGGCGACGACGCCGGCGGCGCGCTTGATCGAGATCAAACTGAATGCACGGGTTGTGTCGCTGATCAAAGTGGCCATGGGCTGCTTTCTCGATGATCCAGACTGCAACTCTGGCGCAGGAAATCGATGAAAGACGTGATCAGCATCAGCCTGGGTGCAAGCAGCCAGGATTTCGCGTTCACCACCACCTTCCTCGGCCGCCGGCTGCGTGTGCGCCGGCTGGGGACCGACGGCAGCACCGCCCGCGCGCTCAAGCTGGTGAAGCAGTGGGACGCCTCGGCCGCGGCCATCGGCCTGGGCCTGGTCAAGGACGGCCACCGCCTCGGCGCACCCGCGCGCGATGAGCGCGCCGGCGAGCGCCTGCGCCAGGCCGCCCGGCACGCCCCGGTGACCACCGGGGCGCAGCTGGCAGACATCTTCCTCGAATGGGCCGTGCGCCATGCCCAGAGCGAGCTGGGCCACTACTTCGACAACGCCGGCGTGCTCTTCTTCTCCGGCCTGGCCCAGCACAAGCTGGCGACGACGATGTCCGAGTACACGCCCAACCTGCGCTTCGCCGACCCGCTGCTGCAGTTGGGCGTGCCCAAGCTGCTCACTTCGCTCGACGCGCTCGCGCTCTACGCCAGCGGCGCGCACCACGTGCGCGACTGGGTGCCGCCGCAGCTCGTGCCCCGCGCGCTCCTGACGCGCTGGTCCGATTGGGTGCTGCGCAAGGCCATGCACAAGGCCACCGTGGTGGTGGCGCCGGTGCACGAGCTGGATCGCTTCGGCCTCGAGGAGCTCGCCGGCAAGACCCTGGTCACCGCGACCGTCAACGACCAGCGCATGGCGCAGTTCCGCGACAAGGGTGTGCACCTGGTGATCGACGGCTCGCCGGTGATGCAGGGCCACGTGCTCGCACCCGAACTGCTCGACGCGATGATCCTCGCCGCCAGCGGCAAGGCGCCGCACGAGGTCCGCGAAGACGACTACCTGGAGATCATCGCCGGCCTGCAAAGCAAGCCGCGGCTGCTCTACCCCAGCGGCTTCCGGCGCACGAACCGCTTTGCCTTCGTCATCCATCCGCTCTCGCAGGAGTACTTCAAGGTCGTCAAACCCGTCGAGATGCTCTCGCAGGTCTCGCCACCGGTCTTCATGGACTCGCTGGAAAAGCTGCTCGCCTACGCCCCGCCCTTCGTCTATTCGCGCGTCGAGGGCATCGTCTCGCCGACCGGCGTGCAGGCCGAGGGCTGGCTCATCTCGGTGGGCGGCACGCCCAAGGAGATCATGAGCCGCAGCCCCGAGTTCACCTACCGGCGGCTGCTCGCGGCGGCGCAGATGGCGCGCCGGCTGGGGGCGCAGATCATGGGCCTGGGCGCCTTCACCAAGGTGGTGGGCGACGCCGGCGTCACCGTGGCCAAGCGCTCGCCCCTGCCCATCACCACGGGCAACAGCTACAGCGCCTCGGCCGCGCTGTGGGCGGCCCACGACGCGGTGCTGCGCATGGGCCTGCTGCCGCCGCCCCAGGGCCGTGAGCGGGTGAAGTTCAAGGCCATGGTGGTGGGCGCCACGGGCGCCATCGGCTCGGCCTGCGCGCGCCTGCTCGTGCGCGCCGCCGAAGAGGTGACGCTGGTCTCGCCGGAGACGGCCAAGCTGCTCGCGCTGAAGGCCTCGATCCTGCAGGAAACACCCGATGCCCGGCTCACGCTGGCCTCGCGCGCCGACACACACATCGCCGAAATGGACATGGTCGTCACCGCCACCTCGGGCGCGGGCAAGAAGGTGCTCGACATCATGAAGGTCAAGCCGGGCTGCGTCATCACCGACGTGGCGCGGCCGCTGGACCTGCCGCCCGAGGAGGTCGCGCGGCGCCCGGACGTGCTGGTGATCGAGTCCGGCGAGATCCAGCTCCCGGGCGAGGTGCGCATGAAGAACATCGGCCTGCCCCCCGGCGTGGTCTACGCCTGCCTGGCCGAGACCATCGTGCTGGCGCTGGAGGGGCGCTTCGAAAACTTCACCGTGGGCCGCAACATCGAGTGGGAAAAGGTGCGCGAGATCTACCAGCTCGGCCTGCGCCACGGCATGAAGCTGGCCGCGATCTCGGGCGTCAACGGCGTGATCAGCGATGCCGACATGGAGCGCGTGCGCAGCCTCGCCCTGGCCGCGCGCGCACGCCGGCGCGCGCCCCTCAAGCGGGCCCGCGCCCCGGCCAAGGCCAGCCGAGCAGCTCGGCCACGCGCCCCATCACCCAGCCGGAC
>DYOR01000168.1 GCA_020720385.1 Rubrivivax sp. | reverse complement strand
GTGCGCAGGATGGCGATGTCGGCGCGCTTGTCGGTCACCGTCATCACCAGCGTGGAGACGAGGTTGAACGCCGCCACCGCAACGATGAGGGTGAGGATGATGAACATCATGCGTTTTTCCACCTGCACCGCGTCGTACCAGTTGCGATTGGTGCGCGTCCAGTCGCGCACGATCACCGCCGGCCCCAGGCTGCGCTGCAGGTCGGCGCCGACCTCGCGCGCGCTGTAGACGTCGGCCAGGCGCAGCTGCACGCCGCCGGGGCCCTCCATGCGGAACAGGCGCGCGGCG
Organism: Rubrivivax sp.; assembly: GCA_020720385.1. Classification (GTDB taxonomy): domain Bacteria; phylum Pseudomonadota; class Gammaproteobacteria; order Burkholderiales; family Burkholderiaceae_C; genus Rubrivivax. Next base: position 4,835 of record DYOR01000168.1, on the reverse strand, counting down.
TCGTCGATGTGGATCAGCGCCAGGCCGCTGTCGTACTCGTAGTGCCCGGCCTCGAACACGCCCACCAGGGTGAACTGCTTGAGCCGCGGCACCACGCCCGCCGGGGTGAGCTGGCCACTGGGCGAGACGATGGTCACCTTGTCGCCCAGGCGCGCGCCGAGCATGCGCGCCAGTTCCACGCCAAGCACGATGTTCCACGCTCCGGGCTCGAGCCGCGCCAGCAGCGGTGCCTGCGTGCGCGCCAGCTCCGTCACCTGGCCTTCCTGCGCCGGGTCTATGCCGCGCACCATGGCGCCGCGCAGCTCGTCGCCGCGCCCCACCAGCGCCTGCGCGGCGATGTAGGGTGCGGCGCCCACCACGCGCGTGTCCTGGCGCGCCGCCGCGGCGGTGGCCTGCCAGTCGGGCAGGGCGCCACCGGCGGCGTCGGAGACCTCGATGTGGGCGATGACGCTGAGCATGCGGTCGCGCACCTCCTTCTGGAAGCCGTTCATCACGCTGAGCACGATGATCAGCGCCGCCACGCCCAGCGCGATGCCGAGCATGGACACCCCGCTGATGAAGGAGATGAAGCCGTTGCGCCGGCCGGCGCGGCCTGCGCGCGTGTAGCGCCAGCCGATGTGCCACTCGTAGGGCAGGTCCACGGTTTCTCCCTACGGAAGACTGTTTTTGAAGGTCACCGCCTACATCGTAACGTCGAGTCCGCAAACCCTGCCGCGCCACCGGCGCCACGCCGGATGTCGCCAACGAGACCCCCGGACGCGCGATCCGGCACGAAACTTCGGGCTGAAGTGCAAGCCGGCCGACGGTCACGGAGAGCCGTTCAGGGCCGGCTCGACGATCCAAACCCAGACAGGACGGAACACTGCATGGACTTCGAACATTCGGAACGCGCACAGCACGTCATCGCGCAGATGGAACGCTTCATGGCCGAGCAGGTGCTGCCCAACGAGCAGACCTACTACGACCAGCTGGCGAATTCCAGCGACTTCCGCCAGTGGCGCATCCCGCCGGTGATGGAAGAGCTCAAGGCCAAGGCCAAGGTGGCGGGGCTGTGGAACCTGTTCCTGCCCGAGAGCGAATACGGCCCCGGGCTGGACAATCGCGACTACGCGCCGCTGGCCGAGATCACCGGCCGCTGCGCCATCGCGCCTGAGGTCTTCAACTGCAGCGCGCCGGACACCGGCAACATGGAGGTGCTGGTGCGCTACGGCACGCCCGAGCAGAGGGCGCGCTGGCTCGAGCCTCTGCTCGCCGGCGAGATCCGCTCGGGCTTTGGCATGACCGAGCCCGCGGTGGCCTCGTCCGATGCCACCAACATGAAGGCCACCTGCGAGATCCAGGGCGACGAGGTGGTGATCAACGGGCTGAAGTGGTGGACCAGCGGTGCCGGCGACCCGCGCTGCAAGATCCTCATCTTCATGGGCGTCACCGATGCCGGGGCCAATCCGCACCAGCGCCATTCGATGGTGCTCGTGCCCATAGATGCACCGGGGGTGAAGATCCTGCGCATGCTGCCCGTGCTCAACGCCCTCGACGAACCGCACGGCCACGGCGAGGTCCTCTTCGAGAACGTGCGTGTGCCGCGCAGCCACATCATCCTCGGCCCCGGCCGCGGCTTCGAGATCGCCCAGGGCCGGCTCGGGCCGGGCCGCATCCACCACTGCATGCGCCTCATCGGCGCCGCCGAGCGCGCCCTGCAGCGCCTGTGCGAGCGCGGGCTGGGGCGGGTGGCCTTCGGCAAGCGGCTGGTCGAGTTGGGCAGCAACGGCGACATCATCGCCAACGCCCGCCTGGCCATCGACCAGGCCCGCTTGCTGACGATGCGCGCGGCGTGGGCGCTGGACAAGCATGGCACCTTCGGCGCGCTCAACGACATCTCGGCGATCAAGGTGGTGGCGCCGAACGTGCTGCAATGGGTCGTCGATGCGGCGATCCAGATCCACGGCGGCGAAGGCGTGGCCGACCCCGAACTGATGCGCCTGCTGGGGATGGCGCGCGCCCTGCGCCTGGCCGACGGCCCGGACGAAGTGCACCGCCGGCAGCTCACCAAGCGGGAGCTGGGCAAGTACTTGCGCAGGTAAGTCCGATACGGGGCCGCCAGGGCCCTTGCTCATCGAAGCCGGCAGGTGCTTGGACCCGGTCCGCGAGTGCGCGCGGGTCGGCCCGGATAATCGCCGCATGCACCTGCTGATCCCGTTCGCCGCGCCCTCGTCCGAGGCCGGCCGCCAGGCGCTGGCGTCGCTGGCGCTGCCCAACCTGGGCACGCTGCTGGGACGGCTGGCCGAGGTGCAGCGCGACCTGGGCGACGAACTCAGCTTGTCCACGCCGCACGAGCGCGCGCTGGCGCAGGCGCTGGGCTGGCGCGGCGGCGACGGCGGCCTGCCCTGGGCGGCACGGCAGGCGCGTGCCGACGGCATCGAGCCGGGTGGGCAGGCCTGGGGCCTGCTCACCCCCGCGCACTGGCACCTGGGCACCGATCAGGTGAGCCTGCTCGACCCCGCCGAGCTGCGGCTGGACGATGCCTCCTCGCGCGCGCTCTTCGATGCGCTGCGCGGGCTCGTCACCAGCGACGGCTTGGCCCTGCACTACGGCGCCGCGCTGCGCTGGTACGTGGCGCACGAGAGCCTGGCCGGGCTGGCCACGGCGTCGCTGGACCGCGTCGTCGGCCGCAACGTCGACGCCTGGCTGGGCAGCGACCCCGCCGCACGCCACATGCGCCGCTTGCAGAGCGAAGTGCAGATGCTGCTGCACGGCCACCCGCTCAACGAAGCGCGTGAGGCCGCAGGGCTGTTGCCGGTGAATTCGTTCTGGCTCAGCGGCTGCGGCGTGGCGCAGCCCGAGGCGAGCCCGGAGCCGCAGGTGGACGAGCGCCTGCGCGCGCCGGCCCTGGCCGACGACGGCGCCGCCTGGGCGCAGGCCTGGCAGCAATTGGACGCTGGAGTGCTGGCGCAGGCCCTCGCCCAGGCCGAGCGCGGGCAAGCCCTGCGCCTGACACTGTGCGGCGAACGCGGCTGGGCCGCTTTCGCGATGACCCATGCGGGATGGTGGCCACGGCTGCGCCGGCGCTGGTCCGCACCGGCATGGCGCTCGATACTGGAGTCCTTGTGAGCCTGCTGCAGACCCGTGACGTGCCGCCCCGCGTGAGCTTCGCGCTCGAGCAATCGGGCGTGCACCCGCTGCTGGCGCGCCTGCTCGCCGCGCGCGGCGTGCGCACCGCCGACGAGCTCGACGACAGCCTCGCCCGGCTGCTGCCGCCGGCGACGATGAAAGGCGCGGCCGAAGCCGGCCGGCTGCTCGCCGATGCCATCGCCCAGCGTCGGCGCATCTGCATCGTCGCCGACTACGACTGCGACGGCGCCACCGCCTGCGCCGTGGCCCTGCGCGGCCTGGCGCTGCTTGGCGCCGACCCCGCCACGCTGGGCTATGTCGTCCCCGACCGCGCGGTGCACGGCTACGGCCTCACGCCGGCCATCGTCGACCTGGCCCTGGGGCGCCGCCCCGAGCTGCTGGTGACGGTGGACAACGGCATCGCCAGCCACGCGGGCGTGGCGCATGCGCGCGCCGCCGGCCTGCAGGTGCTGGTCACCGACCACCACCTGCCGGCGGTGGTTGACGGCGAAGTCTCGCTGCCCGACGCCGACGTCATCGTCAACCCGAACCAGCCGGGCTGCGCCTTCGAGAGCAAGTCCATCGCCGGGGTCGGCGTCATGTTCTACGTGCTGCTGGCCACGCGCGCCGAGCTGCGTGAGCGCGGCGCCTTCGCGGCCGGCGAGCAGCCGCGGCTGGACTGCCTGCTCGACCTCGTCGCCCTGGGCACGGTGGCCGACGTGGTGCGGCTCGACGCCAACAACCGCCGCCTGGTGGCGCAGGGCTTGAAGCGCGTGCGCAGCGGCCGCATGCAGGCCGGGCTGGCGGCGCTGTTCCAAGCCGCCGGGCGCGACGCCGCACGCGCCGCGGGCTTCGATTTCGGCTTCGCCCTGGGGCCGCGCATCAACGCCGCGGGCCGGCTGGCGGACATGACGCTGGGCATCGAATGCCTGCTCACCGACGACGCTGCGCGCGCCACCGAGCTCGCCGCGCAGCTCGACGCCATCAACCGCGAACGGCGCGAGGTCGAAGCCGGCATGCGCGAACTGGCCGAGCGCACTCTTGACGGTTTGCCGCTCGATGAAAGCGCCCCCGCGGCGCTGACGCTCTTCGACGAGAGCTTCCACGAAGGCGTGGTGGGCATCGTTGCCGGCCGCGTGAAGGACCGTTTGCACCGCCCCACCTTCGTCTTCGCGCGCGGCGCCGACGGCCGGCTCAAGGGCTCGGGCCGCTCGATCGCCGGCTTTCATCTGCGCGACGCGCTGGACCTCGTCGCCAAGCGCCACCCGGGCCTGCTGCTGCGCTTCGGCGGCCACGCCATGGCGGCAGGCTGCACGCTGGCCGACGCCGAGCAAGGCGGCGGCGTGGCGCTCTTCGACGAGGCCCTGCGCCGTGTCGCCGGCGAGTGGCTCGATGCCGCCACGCTCACGCGCACGCTGCGCACCGACGGCCCGCTGGCGCTGGAGTGGTTCAACACCCAGACCGTGGCCCTGCTCGACGCCCAGGTCTGGGGCCAGGGCTTCGAGGCACCGCTGTTCTGCGACGAGGTGCAGGTGCTGCAGCAGCGCCTTGTGGGCGAGAAGCACATGAAGCTGCGCCTGCGACACTGTGGCCAGGAGCGCGACGCCATCTGGTTCGGCCACGCCGAGCCGCTGCCCGCGCAGGCGCGGCTGGCCTTCCGCCTGAGCCTGGACGAATGGAACGGGCGGCAGCGCGTGCAGATGGTGGTGGAGGCCTGCCAGGGCTGA
>DYOR01000167.1 GCA_020720385.1 Rubrivivax sp. | reverse complement strand
GTGTTCCCCGCGCACGCGGGGATGAACCGCGGCGAAGGCGCACTACGGGCCAAGGCCCGCAATGCGCCTTCGGCGGGCTTCGCCCGGTTGGCCTCCAAAGAGGAGGGCCCAGAGCCTCATTTCGTTCGCATGTCGCGCTCTGGGCATCGACGCTGCCACGGGCACGATCCCGCTAAAGTGCACCCATGCCCACACCCTACGTTCCACGCCGCAAGGCGGCCTCGCTCTTCCTGCCCGTGCGCGGGCTGCGCTACCACGTCCACACCTGGGGTGACGCCACGCTGGCCACGCCCGAGCGGCCGCCGCTCGTGCTGCTGCACGGCTGGATGGACGTGGGGGCCTCGTTCCAGTTCGTCGTCGATGCGCTGGCCCAGATGGAGGGCTTCGAGCGCTGGGTCATCGCGCCGGACTGGCGCGGCTTCGGCCTCAGCGAATCGGCGCATGCCGACAGCTACTGGTTCCCCGACTACCTGGGCGACGTGGATGCCCTGCTCGACGCACTGGGCATCGCCGGCCCCATCGACCTGCTGGGCCACAGCATGGGCGGCAACGTGGTGATGAGCTACGCCGGCGTGCGGCCGCAGCGCATCCGCCGGCTCGTCAACCTCGAAGGCTTCGGCATGCCCGGCTCCAAGCCCGAGCACGCTCCCAGGCGGCTGGCGCAGTGGCTGGACGAACTGAAGACACCGCAGACCCTGCGCACCTACGCCAGCGTCGACGAGGTGGCCGCCCGATTGCTCGAGAACAACCCCCTGCTCACCCCCGACAAGGCGGCCTGGCTGGCGCCGCACTGGTCGCGCCTGGCCGCCGACGGCCGCTGGCACATCCTCGGCGACCCGGCGCACAAGCGCGTCAACCCGGTGCTCTACCACGTGGAGGAGGTGCTCGCCACCTGGCGCCTGATCACGGCGCCGGTGCTGTGGCTGGAGGGCGACCTCACCGACATCGAGAAGTGGTGGGGCACGCGCTACCCGCGCAGCGAGTTCGAGACGCGGCTGGCCGCCGTGCCGCGGCTGCAGCGTGCCCTGCTCTCGCCCTGCGGGCACATGCTGCATCACGACCAGCCGCAGGCCCTGGCGGCGCAGCTCGCGCGTTTCCTCGGAGAGTGTGAGAGGCCTGCATGAGAGAATCGCAGGTTTGCACCGCAGGGATCCGCGACCCATGGACGTCGAACACATCAACTCGATCGGCACGCTGCTCGCCGACCTGAGTGCGCGCACCGAGCAGCTCCGGGGGTATCTTTGACTACGACCGCAAAGCACTGCGGTTGAACGAGGTCAATGCCGCGCTGGAGAACCCGGGCGTCTGGAACGACCCGAAGCGCGCGCAGGAGCTGGGGCGCGAGAAGAAATCGCTCGAGAACGTGGTCGGCACCATCGACCACCTGAGCCGCAACCTTGCCGACAACACCGAGCTCTACGACATGAGCAAGGCCGAAGGCGACTTCGACGGCCTGCGCGCCATGGAGGCCGAGGCGCACCAGCTGCGCGCGACGGTGGAGCAGCTCGAATTCCGCCGCATGTTCGGCAACCCCGCCGACCCGCTGAACTGCTTCATCGACATCCAGGCCGGCGCCGGCGGCACCGAGGCGTGCGACTGGGCCGCCATGCTGTTGCGCCAGTACCTCAAGTACTGCGAGCGCAAGGGCTTCAAGGCCGAGGTCATGGAAGAGACCGAGGGCGACGTGGCCGGCATCCGCAGCGCCACCCTCAAGGTCGAGGGCGACTACGCCTTCGGCCTGCTGCGCACCGAGACCGGCGTGCACCGCCTGGTGCGCAAGAGCCCCTTCGATTCCTCGGGCGGCCGGCACACGAGCTTCGCCAGCCTCTTCGTCTACCCCGAGGTCGACGACACCATCGAGATCGAGATCAACCCCGCCGACGTGCGCGTGGACACCTTCCGCGCCAGCGGCGCCGGCGGCCAGCACATCAACAAGACGGACTCGGCGGTGCGCCTGACGCACATCCCGACGAACATCGTCGTGCAGTGCCAGAACGACCGCAGCCAGCACCGCAACCGCGACGAGGCCTGGGCGATGCTCAAGAGCCGCCTCTACGACCACGAGATGCGCAAGCAGCGCGAGGCGCAGCAGAAACTCGAGGACACGAAGACCGATGTCGGCTGGGGCCACCAGATCCGCAGCTATGTGCTCGACCAGAGCCGCATCAAGGACCTGCGCACCAACGTCGAGATCAGCAACACGCAGAAGGTGCTCGACGGCGATCTCGACACCTTCATCGAAGCCAGCCTCAAGCAGGGCTTGTGAAGCCGGCCGCCCGGCCCGCCCATGAACAGACCAAGACAGGAGACCGCGCACCATGCGTGAAGGCACCGCCACCCTCGTGCGCCGCGAAGACTATGTCGCGCCGGCGTTCTTCATCCGCACGGTCGAGCTCACGTTCGACCTCGACCCGGCCAAGACCATCGTCGCCAGCAAGATGCGCATCGAGCGCAACCCGGCGCAGCCGGTGCAGGCGCTGCGCCTGCACGGCGAGGGCCTGACGCTGCTGCGCGTGCAGGCCGATGGCCAGAGCGTGTCGTTCCGCCACGACGAGGGCGAACTCGTCATCGACACCCCGCCCGAGGCCGACGCCTTCACGCTGGAGATCCGCAACACCTGCGCGCCGGAAAAGAACCTCGAGCTCTCGGGCCTGTACACCAGCGGCGGCGGCTTCTTCACGCAGTGCGAGGCCGAGGGCTTCCGCCGCATCACCTACTTCCTCGACCGGCCCGACGTGATGGCGGTCTACAGCGTCACCCTGCGCGCCGACAAGACGCGCTGGCCGGTGCTGCTGTCCAACGGCAACCTCGTCGAGCAGGGCGAACTCGAGGGCGGGCGCCACTTCGCCAAATGGCACGATCCCTTCCCCAAGCCGAGCTACCTGTTCGCGCTGGTGGCGGGCAAGCTCACCGTGCGCGAGCAGCGCATCCGCACGCGCAGCGGCCGCGAGCACCTGTTGCAGGTCTACGTGCGCCCGGGAGACACGGACAAGACCCTGCATGCGATGAACTCGCTGCTCGCCTCGGTGGCCTGGGACGAGGCGCGCTTCGGCCTGGCGCTGGACCTGGACCGCTACATGGTCGTGGCGGTGGAGGACTACAACGCCGGCGCCATGGAGAACAAGGGGTTGAACCTCTTCAACACCAAGTTCGTGCTCGCCAGCGCGGCCAGCGCCACGGATGCCGACTTCGCCGCCATCGAGAGCGTCATCGGCCACGAGTACTTCCACAACTGGACGGGCAACCGCATCACCTGCCGCGACTGGTTCCAGCTCTCGCTCAAGGAGGGCCTGACGGTCTTCCGCGACCAGGAATTCAGCATGGACATGGCCGGCTCGGCCTCGGCGCGCGCGGTCAAGCGCATCGAGGACGTGCGCAAGCTGCGCAGCCTGCAGTTCCCCGAGGACGCCGGCCCCATGGCGCACCCCGTGCGGCCCGACAGCTACCTGGAGATCAACAACTTCTACACCGCCACGGTGTACGAAAAGGGCGCCGAGGTCGTGCGCATGATGTACACGCTGGTGGGCCGCGAGGGCTTCGCCCGGGGCATGGCGCTGTACTTCCAGCGCCACGACGGCCAGGCGGTGACCTGCGACGATTTCGCCCAGGCCATCGCCGACGCCAACCCGGGCAGCGAGCTGGCCACGCGCCTGGAGGCCTTCAAGCGCTGGTACGCCCAGGCCGGCACGCCGCAGGTGGCCGCCACCGGGCAGTACGACGCCGCCGCGCGGCGCTACACGCTGACGCTGTCGCAGCACAGCGAGCCCTCACCCGGCCAGCCCAGTAAACAGCCCTTCGTCGTGCCGGTGCTCGCCGGCCTCGTCGGTGTCGACGGCAGCGCGCTGGCTCAGCAGCGTCTGCTCGTGCTCGATGCGGCCGAGCAGAGCTGGGTCTTCGAGGACGTGGGCGCGCCGCCCGTGCCCTCGCTGCTGCGCGGCTTCTCGGCGCCGGTGCGCCTGGACGACGGCCTGTCGAACGTCGAGCGCGTGGTCCTTCTGGTCCACGACAGCGACCCCTTCAACCGCTGGGAAGCCGGCCAGCGCCTGATGCTGGCGCGCCTGTTGCGCGCCCTGAATGCCGGCACCGCCCCGGTGCTCGACGATGGCCTGGCCCACGCCCTGCGCAGCGTGCTGCGCGACCCCGTGCTGGACCCGGCCTTCAAGGCCCTGGCGCTGGTGGCGCCGAGCGAGGCCTACATCGCCGAGCAGATCAGCCCGGCCGACCCACAGCGCATCCACGCCGTGCGCGAGCAGTGGCGCGCCCTGCTCGCCGAACAGTTGCAGGCCGACTGGGCCTGGGCCTGGGAGGCGCACCAGGTGCAGGCCGGCTACAGCCCCTTGCCGGCCCAGGCCGGGCGGCGCGCGCTGGCCAACCTGGCGCTGCAGATGCTCTGCCTGCACGCCGTGCGCACGGGCGACGCCGTGTGGCCGGGCCGCGCCTACCAGCGCTTCAAGGACGCGAGCAACATGACCGACCGCGTCGGTGCGGTGAGCGCGCTCATCGAATCGCACTCGCCGCTGGCCGATGCCGCGCTGGAGCGCTTGCACGCGCTGGCGCGCGGCGACGCGCTGGTCATGGACAAGTGGTTCGCCCTGCAGGCGAGCGCGCCCGAGCCGGTGTTCAAGGTGCATGGCGAGCAACCCGGCCGCGCTTTCGCCCGTGCCAAGGCGCTGCTGCAGCACCCGGACTTCTGCATCAAGAACCCGAACCGCGCGCGCAGCCTGCTCACCACGCTGTTCAGCGCCAACCCGGGCGCCTTCCACCGCGCCGACGCCGCGGGCTACGTGCTCTGGGCCGAGCGGCTGCTGGAGGTGGACGCCTTCAACGGCCACGTGGCCGGCCGCATGGCGCGGGCCATGGACCGCTGGGCCGCGCTGGCCGAGCCCTACCGCAGCGCCGCCCGTGAAGCCATCGCCCGTGTCGCCGCACGCCCCGACCTGAGCAACGACGTGCGCGAAGTGGTGACGCGCGCGCTCGCGCAGTCCTGACGCGCGCCGCCCGGCTTCACCGGGCCGGACAGCACTGCGGCACGAGAGGCGACGGGTCAAAAGAAAAGCCCCAACCGAGAGTGGTTGGGGCTTCGAGACTGGTGGATCCGGGGGGAATCGAACCCCCGTCCGCAAGCCATTGCCGGCCGGTTCT
>DYOR01000166.1:1817-5211 GCA_020720385.1 Rubrivivax sp. | reverse complement strand
CTAGGGATTGCCGCGGCACCGCGGCGACGCCTACGCTGGCCGCTCCAAGGGCGGGGGCGAAGGAGCCGGTCATGGCCAGGAAGGCAATCTGCGTGGGCATCAACAAGTTCGCCCACTACCCGCAGTTCACCCTCAACGGCTGCGTCAACGACGCCCGCGACATGGCCGCGCTGTGCAAGGGGCTGCTGGGCTTCAAGGCGTCCGAGGTCACGGTGCTGGTCGACGCCCAGGCGACGAAGGCGGCGATCATGGCGCAGCTCAAGGCCGCGCTGGCCGAGGCCAAGGCCGGGCGGCTGTCCTACATCCTCTTCAGCTGGTCCTCGCACGGCACGCAGATGACCGACCGCAGCGGCGACGAGCCCGACGGCATGGACGAGGCCTTCGTGCCCCACGACATCGCCGAGAAGGCGGGCGACTGGGACCCGGCGCACATCATCACCGACGACGAGTTCCACGACCTCTTCCAGCAGCTCCCCGCAGCGGTGCTGCTCGAGGTCTACCTCGACACCTGCCACAGCGGCACCGGGCTGCGCGGCGCGGAGTTCGGCCTGCACGCGCCGCGCGCGCGCTATGTCGCGCCCCCCGGCGGCCAGGGCCCGGTGAAGCAAAAGGCGGTGCGCGGCTTTGCGCTCGCCCGCGCGGCCGAGGCGCCGGCCACGCACCAGATCCTGTGGAGCGGCTGCAAGGCCAACCAGACCAGCGCCGACGCCTACTTCAACGGCCGCTACAGCGGCGCCTTCACCTACTACTTCGTGAAGACGATGACGGCGACGCACAACAAGCTCTCGCGCAAGGCCGTGCTGACGCAGATGCGCGCAGCGATGAAGGGCAAGTTCGCCCAGGTGCCGCAGCTCGAGAGCAACGCCAGCAACCGCAACACGGCGGTGGCGTTGTAGCGCGCCGCCGGGCAGGCGGAGTGCCCTCGCGCCCCCCTACTCGGGCAGCGAGAGCCGCTTCACCGCCTTGACGAAGCGCGCCAGCGTGGGCGAGAGCTCGCCTGCCGCCAGGCGGATGTCGAGCAGCTGGAAGCGGCCGCGCGTGGCGTGCGCACGCTGCAGCGCGGCGGCCAGTTCGGCGCGCGTGTTCACCGCGTGGCCATCGCCGCCCATGCCCGCGGCCATCGAGGCGAAGTCCCAGCGGCCCAGGTCGTTGAAGTGCGCCTCGGGCTCGAAGGTGCGCAGCATCTCCCAGCTGGCGTTGTTGAAGACCAGGACGATGGGGTCGCAGCCGTAGCGGCTGGCGTTGCCGAGTTCCCAGCCCGTCATCTGGAAGGCGCCGTCGCCGACGAGGATGATCGGCCGCTGCCCGGTGGCCACCTGCACGCCCAGGCCCGCGGGCACGCCGTAGCCCATGGTGGCGTAGTAGCCCGGGGCGACGAGTTCGGTGTGTTCGATGTCCATCGCCGCGAACAGGCAGTCGCCCATGTCGCTGGCCAGGGGCATGGGGCCGTGCTCGCGCAGCAGCGCATTCACCGCCGCGGAGATGTCGCCCGGCTGCACCGGCGCGCCATCGGCCGGGGCGGCGGCCAGGGCCGCTGCCGGCACGGCCGCCGGGCGCGCGGCGGTGGGCGCAGCGGGCAGCGCCGGCACGCGCTCGAGCAGGGCATCGACGAGGGCGGCGATGGGCAGCTCGTGATAGACATGGTGGCCCATGACGACGTTGTCGTCGAAGACCTGGATGGCGCCGCGCAGGTCGATGCGGCGCGCCGAGACGGCGAAGTTCGTGTCCGAGACGATCACGCCGAGCAGCAGCAGGGCGTCGGAGCGCTCCACCAGCTCGCTCACCACCGGGTCGCCGGCCAGGCCCAGGTAGGTGCCGGCCAGGGGCACGTCGGCATGCGCCAGCAGGCCGCGGCCCATGAAGCTCGTGACCACCGGGATGCCCAGGCGCCGCGCGAGTTCGGCCACGCGCGACTCCAGCCCGTAGCGGCGCATCTCCACGCCCACCATGAGCACCGGGCGCTGCGCCGCGCGCAGGCGCACGAGGAGCTCGTCGGCGCAGGCCGCCAGGCGCTCGGCGTCGGGCGCGAAGCGCAGCCGCCCGGGCACGGCGGCGCAGGCGCGGCCGGGCATGTCGCGCGGGATCTCCAGGTACACCGGCCGCGAGCGTGCCAGCGCCGCGTCGAGCACGCGCGCGATGCGCGCCGGCGCGGTGTCGACGTTGTCCAGCCGCGCGCGGTCGACGGTGAGCTCCTCGAAGAGCCGCCATTGCGAGTCCAGCGTCTTCACCTGGTGATGCAGGAGCAGGCCGCTGGCGGCCTCGTGCGCCGCCGGCGCGCCCGAGAGCACCACCAGGGGCACGCGCTCGGCGTAGGCGCCGGCCACGGCGTTGACGAGGTTGAAGGCGCCGGCGCCGTAGGTCACGGCGGCCACGCCCAGGCCGCCGCGCACTCGCGCCGCGGCGTCGGCGGCAAAGCCCACACCGGGTTCGTGGGAAAGGGTGATGAGCGGCAACAGGGCCGCGCGCTCCATCTCGCGGAACAAGGGCAGGGCAAAGTCGCCGGGAATGCCGAAGACCTCGCTGGCGCCACGCGCCTGCAGCGCTTCCAGCAGGCGCGTGGTGAGGTTCATCAGTGCAGCACCAGCAGCGGCAGCTTGCTGCCGGCGAGCACCGCCTTGGTCTGCGAGCCGAAGAGGAACTCGCCGAAGGCGCCGCGGCCGTGGGTGACCATGACGATGAGGTCGCAGCCGCGCGACTCCGCGGCCTCGATGATGGCGCGGTCCACGCGCGGCACCTGGTCGTGGTAGCCCTCGAAGGGCACGCCGGCGGCGCGCGCGCAGGCCTCGAAGTGCGCCAGCAGCTCCTTGGCATGCGCCGTGGTCATGGCGTCGTGCTCCCTCAGGTCGTCGTCGCTCCAGCTTGCTTGCTGCGCCCCCAGGGGCGTCGGCGGCAGGGGTTCGGCGACGAAGCCGGTGATGGCGGCACCGAGCTGGCGCGCCAGCTCCACGCTGGCCTGGATGGCACGTTCCGACAGGTCGCTGCCGTCGACCGGGACCAGAATGCGTCGGTACATTGCACAAGCCTCCTTGAAATCCGCTGGGACAGGGCAATCCCAGGGTCAGCGAATTTAGGGCGCTGCCGGCGGCGGATCTTTCGTCCAGATCAAGGAATGTTTCGTTTTCCGCACTTCTGGGGGGGCTTGCCTGGTGCGCCGGGCGTGGTCCCCGCCGCGCCGCGCCGGACGGCGTTCCGCGCTAGGCTATGCCCCATGCACAAGTCGGGACCGAGCGGGTGGGTGTATTCGACGGAGGCGGGCCGCATGTGCCCGGCCTGCCGCTCGCCCGTGGCGGCGTGCACCTGCCGCACGGCGGCCCGCCCCGCCGGCGACGGCATCGTGCGCGTGAGCCGCGAGAGCAAGGGCCGCGGCGGCAAGACGGTGACCCTGGTGCGCGGC
>DYOR01000166.1:0-1717 GCA_020720385.1 Rubrivivax sp. | reverse complement strand
CAGCGTGACGGCGCAAAACGCCGCGCCGGCGAGGAACGTGGCCTGCGCGCCCAGGGTGTCCCAGAGCAGCCCGGCCACGGCGCTGGCGACGAGCATGGCGACGCCGCTGAGCAGGTTGAACAGGCCATAGGCGGTGCCGCGCAATTCGGCCGGCGCGGTGTCGGCCACCATCGCCGCGAGCAGGCCCTGCGTCATGGCCATGTGCACGCCCCACAGCGCCACGCCGACGAGCAGCAGGGTCCAGTGGGCCGCCGCGGCGAGCACCAGGTCCGAGGCGATGAGCACCGCCAGGCCCAGGGCCAGCAGCTTGCGGTGACTCACCGTGTCGGCGAGCTTGCCGAAGGGGTAGGCCGCAGCGGCGTAGACCAGGTTCATGGCCACCATCACCAGCGGCACCAGTGCCATGGGCACGCCCAGCTGCTGCGCGCGCAGCACGAGGAAGGCCTCGCTGAAGCGCGCCAGCGTGAACAGCGCGCCCAGGGCGACGACGCCACGGTACGCCGGCCCGAGCCGGCGCAGCGCCTCGCGGCGCAGCGGGTGGCTGCGCACTGCGCCGGAGCGGTGTGGCGGTTCGTGCAAGCCGAAGCCCAGCAGCGCCACCGCCAGCAGGCCGGGGATCACGGCGACCCAGAAGACGGCGCGGAAGTCGTCGGCCCAGAGCAGCATCAGGCCGCTGGCCAGCAGCGGCCCGGCGAAGGCGCCCACGGTGTCCAGCGCCTGGCGCAAGCCGAAGGCCGCGCCGCGCTGGGCCGGGGGCGTGATGTCGGCCACCAGCGCGTCGCGCGGCGCGCCGCGAATGCCCTTGCCGATGCGGTCGACGAAGCGCGCCGCCACCACCGCGCCCAGCCCGGTGGCCAGGGCGAACACCGGCTTGGTGAAGGCGCCCAGGGCATAGCCCAGCAGCGCCAGGCCCTTGCGCCGGCCGAGCCAGTCGCTGAGCACCCCGGAGAAGACCTTGGTGATGAGCGCGGTGGCTTCGGCGAGGCCTTCGATGAGGCCCACCATGAACATGCTCGCGCCCAGGGTGCCGACGAGAAACATCGGCAGCAGGCTGTGGATCATCTCCGAGGAAACGTCCATGAGCAGGCTGACGAAACCCAGCACCCAGACTCCGGTCGGGATGCTGCGGAGCGTGCCTTTGGGACTCTCTGCCATGCCCCATTGTGGCCATTGGGACTATCCCTGTGCAGGCCTGTTTGCGCCACGTCAAGCGAACACGCCGAACTGGACGGACACGCTACCCATAGTGTACAAACGCTGTCTCACCCCTCATATCTAGTGTTCAAGACGATGCAGCTCACCCAGCCCGGAGCCTTCGGCGGCGCCCACCCGCAGCCCCTTGCCGTGATCAAGCGCGACGGCCGCACGTTGGCCTTCGACGAAGCCAAGATCCGCGACGCCCTGGTGCGCGCCGGCGCGGCCACGGGCGAGTTCGACGCCGAACGCGCGGCGGCGCTGACGCGCCAGGTGGTGGCGCGGCTGCACCGCCGTGTCACCGGCATCGAGCAGATCCAGGACGACGTCGAGCGCGTGCTGCACGAGGCCGGGCACTTCGCCACGGTGCGCGCCTACATCGTCTACCGCGAGCAACACCGCTCGCTGCGCCAGGACCGCAGCGTGGCCGTGGACGTGGAGCGTTCGGTGAACGAATACCTGGCGCGGCAGGACTGGCGCGTCAACGCCAACGCCAACCAGGGCTATTCGCTGGGCGGGCTGA
>DYOR01000165.1 GCA_020720385.1 Rubrivivax sp. | reverse complement strand
GACGTCGACCTCGAACACCGTCTGCTGCACTGGCTGCACTGGCGCCGCTGAGACCGCTGAGGCCGCGGCGCTTTGACGCAACCAAGAAAAAAGCCCCCGGCGTTGCCGCCCAGTGTCAGCCATCGCCCTCGGCAGCGGCGTCGCCCGTGCTTGCCTTGCCCTGCGCGTACGCCTGCATCGCCTGGCGCAGCGTCTTCAGCTGTTTGCGGTAGTTCGTGCAGCCGCTGCACATCATCAGATGCGTGCGCAAGGACAACTGTTCGCGCAATTTCAGCGCCCGTTCCATCTCGGCCGAGCAGACCTCGGTCGCTTCCTTGCAGTTCAGCATGACGCCCCCTGTGGCCGACCCCATCCGCTGCCCATGCACGCCCGAAGCTTGAGGCGGGCCCGATGCAGGATGACGTGGCAATTGCCCGTCGTGATGCCGAGCTGGCCGCAGATCTCGTCGGACTCGAAGCCCAGAAACTCCCGCATCATGAACACGCGCCCCGTCGCGGCCGGCAGGTGGTCCAGACAGGTCTCGAACACGGCCCAGAACTGGCGCGTCTGCATGGACTGCTCGGGATCAGGCCAGGCCACCGGGCGCGGGCCCTCCCGCCAGCCGCCCCGTTCGTTGAACAGCGCTTCCAGGCTCTCCTGCCAGTCCTCGTCGTCCTTGACCAGGCTCGACATGGTGACGGTGCGCGAGGCCTGCCGCAGGTGGTCGATGATGCGGTTGCGCAAGATCGCGAAGACCCAGGTCTTCAGGGTCGACTGGCCGGCAAACGAGGAGGACTTCCTGAGCGCGGCCTCGATCGATTCCTGCACCAGGTCCTCCGCGGTCTCGCGGTTGCGCAACTGGAGTTGGGCGAAGCGCAGCATGTCGGCTCGCAGGGACAGCAGGGCTTCGGCGCCGATGCCCTGCATGGAGCCGTCGGCTGTCGCCGCCGCCCCTGGCTTGGGGGTGTTGGACGATGCTCGCTGCATTCAGCCACCTTTCGCCCGTTGGGCCTCGTTGCGCGCTGCACTGTAGCCTGACACGCCATTTCTTACACCAGCGGCGCACCCGGCTGTAAGGAATCCATCCCGTGGTCGTCTAGCAGGCAAGTCATCACCGGAAACGCCATGCACGCCACCCTCCCCTTGCTTGTCCGCACCGACTTTCCGGCGCTGCGCCGCCGATCGGTCGAGACCCTCCAGATCAACCTGGGCTACCGCTGCAACCAGAGCTGCCAGCACTGCCACGTCAATGCCGGCCCGAACCGCACCGAGGAGATGTCGCGCGACACCCTCGATGTGGTCATCGCCTTTCTCGTCGCCAGCCCGGACGTACGCACGCTCGATTTGACGGGCGGGGCGCCGGAGCTCAACGCGCACTTCCGCGCTCTGGTGGTGGCGGCCCGATCGCGCGGCGTGCGCGTCATCGACCGCTGCAACCTGACGATCCTGGAACAGCCCGGCCAGGACGGGCTGGCGGAGTTCCTGGCTGCTCATGGCGTCGAAGTGGTCGCCTCGATGCCCTGCTACCTGGAGGACAACGTCGACCGACAGCGTGGCAAGGGGACCTTCGATGCCAGCGTCCGCGGCCTGCAGCGGCTCAACGCCCTGGGCTACGGGCAGCCCGGCAGCGGCCTGACCCTGAACCTGGTCTACAACCCGCAGGGCGCGAGCCTGCCGCCTGCCCAGGAAGCCCTGGAGCAGGACTACAAGCGACACCTGGCAGCGCACTTCGGTGTCGTGTTCAACCAGTTGTTCACCCTGGCGAACATGCCGATCCAGCGCTTCGGTTCGATGCTCGTGTCCAAGGGCCGGTTCAACAGCTACATGGACCTGCTGCGCAGCGCGCACCGCGACGACAACCTCGCCCAGGTGATGTGCCGCAGCCTGGTCAGCGTGGACTGGCAGGGCTACCTGTACGACTGCGACTTCAACCAGCAGCTCGGCTTGCCGATCCAGCAAGACGGGAAACCCCGACTGCACCTGAGCGACATCACGGCATCGCAGCTGGACGACCACCCCATCCTCGTGGCCGACCACTGCTTCGGCTGCACGGCAGGCCAGGGATCGAGCTGCGGCGGCGCCCTCGAGGCCACGACCGCCTCCGCGCCGAGCTGCGGCGCCTGATTCGACGACTTCGAGGATCGCGACATGAGTGAATGGCAGGGACTGTTCTTCTGGGGCTTTCTACTGGCCTTCGGCGCGGTGATGTACCTGGTGGTGCCGCGTTCGAAGGACGAGGCCGGTTTCTTCCGCGGCCACGACGAGCGCGGCCGCCCGGCGTCGGAGTCGGCGCTGATGATGAGCATCTTCATCAGCTGGATCTTTGCCAAGTCCGTGACCAACGCGGCCAATCTGGGCGCGACCTACGGCGTGGTCGGCGGGCTGGCCTACGCCGCCTACTGGCTGTCGATTCCCGTCGCAGGGCTGGTGATCTACCGGCTGCGCACGCGCGAAGGAGCCACCGGCCTGGTGCCCTTCCTGATGCGCAAGTACGGCCGCGGCGCCGCCCTGGCGTTTTCACTCGCCATCCTGGTGCGGCTGTTCAACGAGGTCTGGAGCAACACGGCCGTCGTCGGCGGCTACTACGGGGCCAGCGGTTCGGCAGGGTTCATCGGGTCGGCGCTGCTGTTCACCGCAGCCGTGCTCTTCTACAGCCTGAAGGGCGGGCTGCGCAGCTCGATCTTCAGCGACGTGATCCAGGCCGTGGTGTTCATCCTGTTCCTGGGGGTGGTGCTGGCTTTCGTTCTGCCGGCGCACGCACCCGGCGTGCTGCTGTCGCAGGGCCGCTTCGCGCTGGACTCGGGTGTGGACCTGCTGCTGGTGGCGCTGCTGCAGACACTCTCGTACCCGTTCCACGACCCGGTGCTGACCGACCGCGGCTTCATCACGCGCGAGGGTGCCATGCTGCGCGCCTTCATCGTCGCCGGCGTGCTGGGTTTCGTGGCGATCTTCGCCTTCAGCCTGGTCGGCGTGCATGCGCGGCTCGAGGGGCTGGCGGCCAGCGGCAACGTGCCCGCCGACGTGGCGCGCGGCCTGGGCATCGCCGGCTGGTTCGCGATGATCGTCGTCATGGTCACGTCGGCCGGCTCGACGCTCGACTCGACCTTCACCTCGCTGTCCAAGCTGGTGGCGCGCGAGCTGCCACTGCTGGCAGGCCGCCTGCCGTCGCCCAAGGCGTTGACGATCGGCGCGTTGACGATGGTGGCCTTCGCCCTGCTGGGCAACCTGCCGATGATCGCCGGCACGGACATCCTCAAGGCGACGACCATCAGCGGCACGATGGTCATCGGCCTGGCCCCGATCTTCCTGTTCTCGGGCCGGGTCGGTCATTCGCCGCTGTCCTTCCACCTCGCGTTCTGGCCGGGCATCGCGCTGGGGGTGCTGCAGGCCATCAATCTGATCCCGGCCGCCTGGGCCATCGGCAGCGGCAAGTACGCGATTCTGCTGGGCACCAACCTCTACGGCCTGGCGCTGTGCAGCGTGGGGTTCTTTCTGCCGTTGCTGCTTCCCCGCCATCGGGCCGGCACCGGCGTGGCCGGCGCTGGCTCAGCGGCATGAGCATGCCGGGGCGGGTCTGCCCGCTGCGCTACCGCCACGGTGCGCGCGCCATTGCCGAGGCCGAGACGCGCGAAGCGCACACGCTCTACGTCATCGGCGGGCTCTACGGCAACCTGCCCGCGCTGGATGCGATCGAGCAGATGGCGCGGATGGAGGCGCAGCCAGCCACGCTGTGCTTCAACGGCGACTTCAACTGGTTCAACGTCGACGATGGCGCGTTCGCGGAAGTCAACCTGCGCGTGCTGGCCCACGACGCCATCCTCGGCAACGTGGAAGCCGAACTCGACGCGCCGCTGGATGACGCGGGCTGCGGCTGTGCCTACCCGGAGCGCGTGGATGCCGGCGTGGTGGAGCGCTCGAACCGCATCCACGCGACGCTCAAGGCGACGGCGCGGCGCCACACCGGGCTGCTGCAGCGCGTCTCGCAGTTGCCCATGGTGGCGCGCTACGGCATCGGCGAGTGCCGCGTCGGCGTCGTGCACGGCGATGCCGAGTCGCTGGCGGGCTGGCGCTTCGACGTGCGCGCGCTCGACGATCCGGCCCAAGGCCCGTGGCTGGACACCATGTTCGAAGCCGCTCAGGTGGACGTCTTCGCCAGCACGCACACCTGCCTGCCTGCCCTGCGGCGAGTGGCGCGCTCGTCGGGCCTGCAGGCCTGCGTGGCCAACAACGGCGCGGCCGGCATGCCCAATTTCAGCGGCGACCCGGCCGGGCTGTGCACGCGCATCGCCACCACGCCGTCACCCCATGCGGTGGTGCACGAATCGCGCGTGGCCGGCGCGTGGGTGGCATTGCTGCCCGTGCGCTTCGACGCCGAGCGCTGGCGGCGCGAGTTCCTGGCGCAGTGGCCGCCGGGCTCACCCGCCTGGGAGTCCTACTTCCAGCGCATCACCCGCGGCCCGGCGTTTTCGCCTGCCCAGGCACTCGCGGGCGCGCGCCGGTAGAGTGGGCGCCTGGGCGCACGCCGCGCACACCACGACGAGGGGACCCCCATGGACATCCGGGCCTTGGCGTTCGACACCGGGGGCACCGTGTTGGACTGGCACGGCGGGCTCGTCGCCGCACTGTTGCGCTTGGGTGCAACCCATGGCGTCCGCCGGGACTGGCATGCCGTCGCCAACGACTGGCGACGCCGCGCGATGAAGGGCATCGTGGGCCACATTGTCGAGCCTGCCCAGCCCGGTTTCAACATGGACGACGTGCACCGCCGCACGCTCGACGAGGTGTTGGCCCACCATGGCCTGCACGCATTCACCGAAACGCAGCGGCATCGCCTGTGGCGCGCCTGGCACGAACTCGACGCCTGGCCGGACTTCCCGGCGGCGCAGGCCACACTTCGCGAGAAGTTCCCGGTGGTGTCGTTCACGATGCTGCCCACCGCGCTGGTGGTCGATGTGTCGCGCCGCAACGGCATCACCTGGGACGCGGTGATCTCGTGCGAAATGATCGGCGTCTACAAGCCGCATGCGCAGGCCTACGCCACCGCGGCGCGCTGGATGGCGCTCGAGCCTGCGCAGATCCTGATGGTGGCTTGCCACAACTTCGATCTGAACGCGGCGCACCAGGCCGGTTTTCGCACCGCGTTCGTCCGGCGGCCCGATGAGTGGGGTCCCGAAGGCCCACCCGACCCGAAGCCGAACATGGCCTACGACTTCGTCGAGGACAGCTTCGACACC
>DYOR01000028.1:17171-29057 GCA_020720385.1 Rubrivivax sp. | reverse complement strand
GGCAGCGACCGTGAGGGAGCGTGGGGGCTCATCGATTCGTCACGGGGTACAGGCCCTGTGGGCGCCACAGCAGGATCGCCACCATGAGCGCGATGTTCGAGAACAGCGCCACCTTGGGCAAGAGGAAGCCGGTGTAGTTGGCCATCAGGCCGACCAGCAGCGCGCCGACGAAGCAGCCCAGCGTGCTGCCCAGGCCGCCGATGATGATGACGATGAAGATGAGCACGTTGACCTGGGTACCGATCTGCGGCGTGACGCTCTGCTGGTACAGACCCCAGAGCACGCCGCCCAGCCCGGCCAGCGCCGAGCCGGCGACGAAGACGCCGACGAACAGGCGCCGGATGCGGTAGCCCAGGCTCTCCACCATCTCGCGGTCCTGCACGCCGGCGCGGATGAGCAGGCCGATCTTCGTGCGGTTGAGCGTGAACACCAGCGCCGCGAAGACGACGAGCCCGACGGCCGCGGCGAGCACGCGGTACTTCTCCACCGCGGCGTCGCCGAACAGCCACGCGCCGCGCAACTCGTCGGGCAGCGGCAGCGCGATCTGCAGCGGGCCCCAGATGACCTTGATGATCTCCTCGCCGACGATCATGCCGCCCATGGTGATGAGGATCTGCTTCAGGTGCAGGCCGTAGACCGGGCGCACGATGACGCGCTCGAAGGCCCAGCCCACGGCAGCGGCGACAAGCATGGCGACGAGCATGGCGGCGAACATGCCGGCCAGGCCGCCCAGGCCGGCGCCGGCGGACCAGCCCATGACGCTGGTGGCGACGAATGCGCCCAGGGCGATGAAGACGCCGTGGCCGAAGTTGAGCACGTCCATGAGGCCGAAGACCAGCGTCAGCCCGGAGGCGATGACGAAGACGATCAGGCCCATCGCCAGGCCGGCAACGGTGAGTGTGACCCAGGTGCTGGTGCTGCCGATCGCCGGCAGCGCCAGCAGCATCAGCGCGACCAGCAAAGCCACCGGGCGCCAGTCGAAGTGGGTCTTCGGCAGCGCGGCCCGCGCCGCGCCCGCGGCATTCATCGTGGCACT
The DNA here is from genome assembly GCA_020720385.1 of Rubrivivax sp. Classification (GTDB taxonomy): domain Bacteria; phylum Pseudomonadota; class Gammaproteobacteria; order Burkholderiales; family Burkholderiaceae_C; genus Rubrivivax. Next base: position 28,021 of record DYOR01000028.1, on the reverse strand, counting down.
CATTGATGCGTCCCCAGCGACAAGCCGAGCAGGCGCTGCTGCAGCGCCTCGTCGGCGGCCAGCTCGGCCATCGCACCGCGGTGCACGACGCGGCCGTCGTCCATCACCGCGACGCTGTCGCCCAGCGCCAATGCCATCTGGAAGTTCTGCTCGACGAGCAGGATGGTGGTGCGCTGGGCCTTGAGTTCGCGCAACGCGCCAATCAGCTTGAGCACGATCGACGGCGCCAGCCCCTTGCTCGGCTCGTCGATGAGCAGCAGCGCGCGCGGCTCGACGATGGCGCGCGCCACCGCCAGCATCTGCTTTTGCCCGCCGCTGAGCTTGCCTGCCGGGTGCAGCCAGAACTTCTGCAGCGCCGGGAAGAGGCCGAAGATCCACTCCAGCCGCAGCGTGTCGAGCTCGCTGGCGCGGCGTGCGCCGCGCGCGGCCAGCACCATGTTCTCCTGCACCGTGAGGTCGGTGAACAGGCCCATGCTCTCGGGCACGTAGGCGATGCCCTGCTGCGCGATGTCGGGCGTCGCACGACCCTGGATGGGCTGGCCACGGAAACGGATCTCGCCCCGGCTGGCGCGCCACAAGCCCATGATGGTGCGCAACGTGGTCGTCTTGCCCGCGCCGTTGCGCCCGAGCAGCATGGTCACCTGGCCCTCGGGCACATGCAGGTCCACGCCGTGCAGGATGTGGTACGCACCGATGTGCGTGTGCACACCACTGAGTTGCAGCAGTTCGTCAGACATGCTGGGAGCTCCCCCTCGCGGAGGGGGAGGGCCGGGAGGGGGAGCAACCCTGTTCCGCATCTTCGCGGGCCTCGGCGTCGAAGACGCCGAGGTACGCTTGCTGAACCACCGGTGAAGCGATCACTGCGGCCGGCTCGCCATCGGCCACCAGCTGACCGTTGTGCAGCACGACGATGCGGTCGGCGAGCTCGCGCACCACGTCCATCTTGTGTTCCACGAGCAGGATGGTGCGGTCCTTGCGGGCCTTGAGCGCGCGGATCAGGTCGAGCACCACGGGCACGTCGTCCACGCTCATGCCGGCGGTGGGCTCGTCGAACATGTAGACCTTGGGGTCCAGCGCCATGAGCAGCGCCACCTCGAGCTTGCGCTGGTCGCCATGGGGCAGCGCCGCGGCCGTGTGCTGCAGCTTGTCGCCGAGCTGCACCTGGCGCAGCAGGGCCACGGCCTCGTCGATCCACTCCCGGCGATCCAGCCACACACCGAGCAGCTGCCGCGCACCGGCCAGCAGCCCAAAGTCGGCGCGCCCCTGCTCGCGCGACTGCACCGCCAGGCGCACGTTCTCCTGCACCGTCAGGTGGGGGAAGAGCTGGGTGAGCTGGAAGGCGCGGCCCAGGCCGCGGCGCGTGCGCGTGGGCGCAGGCAGCGCGCTGATGTCCTGGCCGTCGAGCAGCACGCGGCCCTCGCTGGCGGTCAACTGACCGCTGACGAGGTTGAAGTAAGTCGTCTTGCCCGCGCCGTTGGGGCCGACGATGGCCGTCAGCGTGCCGGGCTCGAAGCGGCACGACACATGGTCGACGGCCACATGACCGCCGAACCGAATCGTCAGATCAACCGTTTCGAGCATGGCGAAAACCGGCAGGAGTCAGGCGGGGGCATCAAGCGGCCGCCGCGGAACCGGCTTCGCCGGGCCGCTGGCGGCGCCCCCTTGAGGGGGAGCGCCGAAGGCGCTACGGGGGTGGGCCGGTCAGCGTTTGTTTCGGATAGGGATGTCCATCTCGCTGGCCTTGATCACACCCACCAGCTCCGGTACACCCCAGGCGAAGGCCGGGTCGTTCTTGATGCGGAAGTGGTACATGTCCTGCATCGCCTGGTGGTCCTCCTTGCGCAAGGTCATCTTGCCCTTGGGCGTCTCGAAGCTCATGCCCTCCATGGTGGCGATGAGCTTGTTGGTGCTGCTGTCGCCCTTGGTCTTCTTCAGCGCCTCGACCACGGCGATGGCCGCGCTCATGCCGCCGGCGGTGAAGAAGTCCGGCGGGCTCTTGAACTGCTTGTAGTGGTTGGCCACCAGCCACTCGTTGACCGGGTTCTTGGGGATGCCGAAGTAGTAGTACAGCGCGCCCTCCATGCCCGGGAACTGCTTGTAGGCCACCATCGCCGGCAGGATGTTGCCGCCGGTGGCCATCTCGATGCCGTAGCGCTTCTTCAGCTCGAGCTCGGCGAACTTGCTGAACGGCGAGGGCGCGCCGGCCCACACCACCCAGACGTACTTCTTGCCCGGCTGGTCCTTCATCTTGTCGACCAGGCGCTGCAGACCGGCCGTGAAGTCGGTGGTGCCCGCGGGCAGGAATTCCTCGTGCACGAACTTGGCCTTCTTGATGTACTCCTTGAAGGCCTTCACGCCGTCGCGTCCGAAGGCGTTGTCCTGCGCCAGCGTGGCGACGACGTTGCCCGGCTTGTCCAGCGCCGCCGCATTGGCCGCGGCGTCCTGGCTGCTGTTGCGCCCGGTGCGGAAGACGTATTTGTTCCACTTGTCGCCGGTGATCGAGTCGGCCACGGCAGGTTCGACGAGCAGGATCTTCTTGTACTCCTCGGCCACCGGCAGCATGGCCAGCGCCACCGGGCTGGCGGTGGGGCCGACGGCGATGTCGACCTTGTCGTCGCCATAGGCCGCGGCAAGCTGCGCCTTGCCCACGTCGGGCTTGCCCTGGTCGTCCTTCTCGATCACCACCAGCTTCCTGCCCGCCACCATCATCGTGCCGCCGGTGGCGTAGTCCAGGCCCATGTGGAAGCCCACGCTGGTCTGCTTCGCATAGGCCTCCAGCGGCCCGGTCTTGCTGGCGATGAGGGCGATGCGGATGTCCTTGCCAGCCTGGGCCAGGGCCAGGGGTGCGGCGGCGGCGAGCGTCAGGGTCAGAAGCAGTCGGCGTTTCATGTCTGTGGTCTCCTTGAATCGTCACTTCATTGCAAACCGCGTGCCGTCATCAAATCCGCAGGGTTAACCCGCGAATTCACACCTCTTTGATCGTCAATGCTCGAACAAGAGACACTTCGTTGTCCTAAATCAGCACACTTCGATGCGGTCGACTGTCTGTTTCGAAGACACGTCAGGGCTGACCGAATCAGCGCCCCAGGCCGGTCAGCTCTGGCCAACGCGCCAGCTTGACGTAGAACGCCGCGCGCGAGATGCCCAGGGCGCGCGCTGCCGCCACGCGGTTGCCACCCGCAGCGGCGAGCGCCGCGGCCATCGCCGCCCGCTCCAGCGCCAGCACCTGGTCCGGCAGCGCCTGGCGCGTCGGCGCGGCCGGCGTCGCGGCCGGCACTTCGCTGCGCGCAGCGGCCAATGCCGCACCCGGTACCAACGGCAGCGTGGCAGCGAAGTGCGCCGGTGTGAGCTGCGCGTCGTCAGTCATCAGCGTGGCCTGTTCGAGCACGTTGCGCAGCTCGCGCACGTTGCCCGGCCAGGGTTGCAGGGTGAGCAATTCCAGCGCGTCGGCGCTGAGAGGCTTGTGCGCCAGGCCGCTGCGCCGCGCGATGTCTTCGGCCAGGGTCTCGACCAGGGCCTCGAGGTCCGGCAGGCGCTCGCGCAAGGGCGGCAAACGGATCGGCAGCACGTTGAGGCGATAGAACAGGTCGGCGCGGAAGCGGCCCGCGGCCACCATGGCGCCGAGGTCGCGGCTGGTGGCCGCGACGATGCGCACGTCGACGCGCTCGATGCGGTTGCTGCCCAGCGGCTCGATCTCCTGCTCCTGCAGCGCACGCAGCAACTTGCTCTGCAAGGCCAGCGGCATGTCGCCGATCTCGTCGAGGAACAGCGTGCCGCCGTCGGCGAGCTTGAATTTGCCCTCGCGGCCCTTGCGCTCGGCGCCGGTGTAGGCGCCCGGGGCGACGCCGAAGAACTCGGCCTCGAGCAGCGTCTCGGGGACGGCGGCGATGTTCAGCCCGACGAAAGGCCGCGCCGCGCGACGGCTCGCCGCATGGATGCCGTGCGCCAGCAACTCCTTGCCCGTGCCGGTTTCCCCCAGCAGCAGCACCGTGCTGTCGGTCTGGGCCACGCGGCGCGCCTGGCGCCTGGCCTCCAGTGCCGCCGGGCTGGTGCCGATGAAGCTGGCGATGGTGTACTTGGTGCGCCGCTGCTCCACGAGCTGGCGCCGCGCCGCCACGAGCTCGGTCTGCAGGCGGCTGAACTTGTCGATCAGCGGCTGCATCGTCGTCTCCGGGTGGTCGAGGAGCACGAAGCCCACGGCGCCGATGACCCGGCCCGCGTCGTCGCGCAGCGGCAGGCGGCTGACGAGGAAGCTGCCCGCCTGGTTGGTGAGCAGGTCCATGAGGATGGCCTGGCCGCCGTCGACGACCTGGCCCATCAAGGTGTTGGGCACCACCTCTTCGACGCGCCGGCCGACGAAGTCGTCCTCGGCGTGGCCGAGCGCGGGCAGGAAGCGCTTGTAGCCGTCGCTGATCCAGACGATGCGGTGCTCGCGGTCGACCACCAGGGTGCCCATGGCCGTGCGCTGGAAGGTGTCGAACATGCTCTGTGCCGCCATCGCGAGCACATGTTCGGCGTCCAGGGGATGCGGGTCTCGGGCAGTGGGCATGGCGGGCTTGGCGGTGCGCGGTGGGCACGTCAATGTAGCGCGCCGGCACCGCGGCGGATGCGGGTTCCCTCGCTGCAGGCGCGCGTCGCCTGCCGCTAGCATGGCCCCTCGGTCCCGAAGGTCGACGTGCGCCGAAGGACCCGTCAGGCGGCGGCGCGCTGTGGGTGCGCGCCGCGCGCGGCGCTACCCGAACCCCCCATGAACAACCACAACCTCTTCGCCGCGCTGCGCGCGGCCTTCCCGGCCGACCTCGAACAGGTGGCCATCGACACCGCCGACGCCCCGCCGGGGCAGATCTTCACGCCGCTGCGCTACACCTGGGGGGACCTCGAGCGCGGCACGGCCATGCTCGCCAACCTCATCGACTCGCTGGCGCTGCCGCCGGATTCGCGCATCGCCGTGCAGGTGGACAAGAGCGTCGAGGCGCTCATGCTCTACCTGGCCGTGCTGCGCGCCGGCCATGTCTACCTGCCGCTGAACACGGCCTACCAGGCCGGCGAGGTCGAATACTTCATCGGCAACGCCGAACCGGCCATGGTGGTGTGCGCGGGCAGGAACTTCGGCTGGGTGAGCCGCATCGCCTTTCTCGCCGGCACGCAGCAGGTCTTCACGCTGGACGACGACCGCAGCGGCACGCTGCTCGACCGCGCGGCCTTCCAGGGCACCACGCACGAGCCCGCACCGCGCCGTGCGGGCGACCTGGCGGCCATCGTCTACACCAGCGGCACCACCGGGCGCAGCAAGGGCGCCATGCTCACCCACGGCAACCTGCTGTCCAACGCGCGCGCGCTGCACGACTTCTGGGCCTGGCAGCGCGGCGACGTCCTCGTCCACGCCCTGCCCATCTTCCACGTGCACGGCCTGTTCGTGGCCTGCCATGGCGCGCTGCTCAACGCCAGCCGGATGATCTGGTTCGCGCGCTTCGACCCGCGCGCCGTGGTCCAGCGCCTGGGCGAGGCGACGGTCTTCATGGGCGTGCCCACCATGTACGTGCGCATGCTCGCCGAGGCCGGGCTCACGCGCCAGGCCTGTGGCCACATGCGCCTGTTCATCAGCGGCTCGGCGCCGCTGCTCATCGAGACCTTCAGGCGGTGGCAGGAGCGCACCGGCCACACCATCCTGGAGCGCTACGGCATGAGCGAGACGGTGATGCTCACCTCCAACCCCTACCGCCCGGAAAGCGCGCGCCGCGGCGGCACCGTGGGCACGCCATTGCCGGGCGTGGGCGTGCGCGTGCACGACGAGAAGGGCCACGCGCTGCAAGCCGGCGAGATCGGCGGCATCGAGGTCAAGGGCCCGAACGTCTTCAAGGGCTACTGGCGCATGCCGGAGAAGACCGCCGACGAGTTCACCACCGACCTCTGGTTCAAGACCGGCGACGTCGGCAGGATCGAAGCCGACGGCTTCGTCACCATCGTCGGGCGCAGCAAGGACCTCATCATCAGCGGCGGCTACAACGTCTACCCGGCCGAGATCGAGAGCTGCATCAACGAGCTGCCCGGCGTGGCCGAATCGGCCGTGGTGGGCGTGCCCCACCCCGACCTCGGAGAGGTCGGCGTGGCCGTGGTCGTGGCGCGGCCCGGCACCGCGCTCGACGGCGCGCAGCTCGCCGCCGCACTGAAGTCGCGCATCGCGCACTTCAAGGTGCCCAAGCGCGTCTTTGTCGCTGCCGAACTGCCACGCAACGCCATGGGCAAGGTGCAGAAGAACCTGCTGCGCGAGCAGCACAAGGACTTGTTCGCTTGACCCCGGGCGGGCCCGACCGCTGCCCGCGCTGCGGCCGCAGCTTCACCTGCGGCGCCGCCGGGCCCGCGCCCTGCGCCTGCACCACGCTGACGCTGAGCCGCGCGCTGGCGCAACAGCTGCGCGACCGGTACAGCGGCTGTCTGTGCCTGGCCTGCTTGCGCGAGCTGGCGGCGGCCGAGTCGCGCGCCAGCCCGCGCCGCAGCTGAATCAGCGGCTCACCGCCAGCTGCGCCCACTGCCACAGCGCGAAGGCCGCGAGCATGAGCGCCGAGACACGCCCCACGGCGCGCTGGGCGCGCTCGTCGAAACGCGTGCGCAGCAACCCCACTGCGGCGCACAGCAGCAGCCACCACAGCGCCGAGCCGGCGAGCACGCCGGTCACCATGGTCCACGGCGAGGCCGGTGCGCCGTGGCCGGCGAGGGCGCCGAAAATGGCGATGAACGAGAGGATGGTGGCGGGGTTGGACAGCGTGAGCGCGAAGGTGCCGGCAAAGGACGGCCCCAGCCCCGGCCCCGCCGCCACCTGCGCCCCGCGCAGCGCAGGCGCGGCATGCCAGGTGCGCCAGGCCAGCCAGAGCAGGAAGGCACCACCGCCCAGCGCCAGCGGCACGCGCGCGCCCTGCAGCCAGGCGATGAAGGCGCTCACGCCGAAGGCACCCAGCGCGCCGTAGGCCGCATCGGCCAGCGCCGCGCCCAGGCCCGTGGCCAGGCCGGTGGCCACGCCGTGGCGCAGCGTGCGCTGGATGACGAGCAGGCCGATCGGCCCCACCGGCGCGGCGATCGACAGGCCGATCCACAGCGATTGAACGAAGACCGAGGTCTGCACGACGCGAAGGCTAGCAGCCCGCCGCCGCCACGCTGCCGGGGCGCCGGGCACGCCGCAGCGCACTGTGGAATGATGCGGCGCCAGCACCGCTACGCCAGGAGCACCGCATGCAATACACCCGACTGGGCCGCACCGGCCTCGCCGTCTCGCGCATCTGCCTGGGTTGCATGACCTACGGCGTGCCGGATCGCGGTACGCATCCCTGGACCCTGGATGAGGCCGCCAGCCGCCCCCTGATCCGCCAGGCGCTGGAGATGGGGATCAACTTCTTCGACACCGCCAACGCCTATTCGGACGGCACCTCGGAGGAGATCGTCGGCCGCGCGCTGCGCGACTTCGCCCGCCGCGACGAGATCGTCGTCGCCACCAAGGTGCGCTATGCCTCGCGCCAGGCGCCCAACGTGGGCGGCCTGTCGCGCAAGGCCATCCTGCACGAGATCGACGCCAGCCTGCGCCGCCTGGGCATGGAGCACGTGGACCTGTACCAGATCCACCGCTGGGACGCGCACACGCCGATCGAGGAAACCATGGAGGCGCTGCACGACGTGGTCAAGGCGGGCAAGGCGCGCTACCTGGGCGCCTCGTCGATGTTCGCCTGGCAGTTCGCCAAGGCCCAGGAGACGGCGCGGCGCCACGGCTGGACGCCCTTCGTGAGCATGCAGCCCGAGCTCAGTCTGATCTACCGCGAGGAAGAGCGCGAGATGCTGCCGCTGTGCCTGGACCAGGGCGTGGGCGTGATCCCGTGGAGCCCGCTGGCGCGCGGGCGCCTGGCGCGGCCCTGGGGCGAGCACACGCCGCGCATCGCCTCGGATGCCTTCGGCGCCAGGCTCTTCGTGCACACCGAGGACAACGACCGGCATGTGGCGCAGGCGCTGGCGAGCGTCGCGCAACAGCGCGGCGTGGCGCACGCCAGCGTGGCGCTGGCCTGGCTGCTGGGCAAGCCCGGCATCACCGCGCCCATCGTCGGCGCCTCCAGGCAGGCGCACCTGGAAGACGCGCTGGCGGCGCTGAAGATCGATCTCGACGCCACCGAGCGCGCGGCCCTCGAGGCGCCCTACCTGCCGCACGCGGTGGTGGGCTTCGAGTAGCGTGGCTCAGTACCTGACGCGCGCCAGGTAGGTCCGTTTCGACGCCTCGAGCGCCTGCCCCAGCGTGGCGATGCCCATGGCGCGCAGCAGCGGCAGCATCTTCAGGAAGACCTCGGCGGTGACCATCGCGTCGCCCAGCGCCGTGTGGCGCCCGAGCACGGCCACGCCCAGGCGCTCGGCGATGGCCTCCAGGCGGTGCGACTCCTGCTGCGGGTGGATCACCGCCGAGAGCAGCAGCGTGTCGAGCACGGGCTGCTCGAAGCGCACGCCGGTGGCGGCCTCCTTGAGCTGCAGGAAGCGCATGTCGAAGGCCGCGTTGTGCGCCACCAGCACGGTGTCCTGGGCAAAGGCGTGGAAGGCCGGCAGCACGCTGGCAATGAGCGGCTGGCCGCGCAGGGTTTCGGGCTCGATGCCGTGGATGGCGATGCCCGCCTCCGAGAGTGCGCGCCGCGGGTCGACGAGCTGATCGAAGCACTCCTGGCGGCGCAGCTTGGCCGCGACGATGCGCGTGGCGCCGATCTGGATGATCTCGTCGCCGGCCGAGGGCTCCAGGCCGGTGGTCTCGGTGTCGAACACGGTGTAGGCGATGTCCCCCAGGGGCGCGTCGGCCAGTGCGCTGCGCTGCCCGCCCTGGGCGAAGAGGTCGAAGTCGTAGAACTCGGGCCGGCTCTCGTGGCGCATCACCGCGGCGGGTTCCAGCGGCGCTGCCTCCTCGGCCAGAGGCAGCAGGAAGCGGAAGAAGGCTTCCTGGCGCACGCGGGCGCGCTCGAACCAGAGCGCGCCGCCGTGGCGCTCGACGACGTCGCGCACCGTGAGCGCGCTGCTCTGGCTGCCGTCGGCGCCGAGGCTCAGGGGTTCGGATTCCCAGGCGGTGACGGTCTCGGTGCTCATCGCCTGCACCGCCCACACCAGGTCGAGCTGGGCGCGCTCGCCGGCCACCGCCAGGCGCAAGCGCAGGCGCTGCACCTCGTACTCGCCCGCCAGGCGGCCGGCGAGGTGCGCCAGCGCCTGGATGAGCGAATAGCTGTCCACCCTGAGCCAGGCCTGCGCGTCGATCTCGGCCAGGCTCACGCGGCCGCCCACCTGCGCCTCGATGCGCCGCGCGGCGGCGGCGACGAAATCCGCGCCGAGCATGTCCTCCAGCGGCCAGCGCGCCTTGAGCGCGCTCAGGCCCTGCGCCGCCACCTCGTTCAGGCGGCGCGACATGGCGCCGATCTCGTCGCGGATGATGGCCAGGAAGCGCTCGCGCGTGGGCGCATCGAGCGCCGGGTCGTCGAGCAGTTCCACCGCCGCCTGCAGGTTGCCCAGCGCGCCACGGTGGCCCTCGGTGAGCGTGTGCAGCAGCTGGTCGCGCCCGGTCTCCTCGGCCAGGTCGCGCGTGATGTCCTCGAGCATGAGGACGAAGCCGTTGAGCGGCGCATCCGCCGCGGCGCCCGCCGCCGGCGTGCTCGCACGCACCGCGGCCATCTGCACGCGCAGCAACTGCCCGCTGTGCGTGCCGGTGACGAACTGCGCCGAGGGGCTGGCCTCGCCGCGCCGCAAGCGCTGCTGCACGGCTTCGAGCGCGTGCGCCACGAGCCGGCGGTCGATCACGGCGTAGATCGATCGGCCCAGGCCCAGCGCCCCCGCGCCGCCACCGATGACCCCACCCTTCGGCGCCCCGCCACCCACGGCCGCGCCCTTCGGCGCCCCTCCCGTGGCGCTGCCTTCGGGGAGCGCGCGGAACTGGCGTTTGGCGCGGGCGTTGTAGAGCAGGATGCGGCCGTCGAGGTTGCACACGACCACGCTTTGCGTCAGCTCGGCCATCAGCGCGGCGAGCCGGTTGCGCTCCTGTTCGAGTTCGCGGCTCGCCTCGGCCACCTGTCCGGCGATGTCCTGTCGCAGCGCGTCGCGCTGCTGCGCCAGCGCATTCAGCGCCGCGGCCAGGCCGCGGTCGGCGGCGCTGCCGGCGCTGCGCAGGCGCGGCGCGCCGGCGCTGGACACGAGCACCTGCGCTTCCTCGGCCAGCCGCGCCGGCGCCGCACCGTAGCGGCGCCAGGCGCGCTGCAGCGCCACGCCGGCCAGCGCCGAGGCCGCCAGCCACAGCAGCAGCACCAGCGCCAGGCGCGGCTCGAGCAGGGCCCACCACAAGCGGCGCTCTGCGGCCTCCATGGTCGCGGCGAGCAGCGCCGCGGCGCCACCCAGCACCAGCGCCAGCAGCACGCCGGGGGCGAGTGCCGCGCCGAGCTCGGCGGTGTCGAGCTTCATCCGAGCATCTCGCGCACACGCGCGGCCAGCTCGCGCGTGGAAAAGGGCTTCGTCATGTAGCCGTCCGCGCCCACGCCCAGGCCCTGAGCCACGTCGGTGTCGCGCCCCTTGGCGGTGAGCATGAGGATCTTCACGCCGGCCAGCGCCTCGTCGGCGCGCACCGCCTGGCACACCTCGAAGCCGCTCTTGCCCGGCATCATCACGTCCAGCAGCAGCAGCGCCGGGCGCTCGCGGCGCACCAGTTCCAGCGCCTCGACGCCGTCGCGCGCGAGCAGCACCTGGTGGCCCTCGCGCCGCATGAGGAACTCGAGCGAGACGAGGATGTTGGGCTCGTCGTCGGCGATGAGGACCTTGTGGCTCATGCGACCCCCCAGGACCTGCGGTCCGGCCCCCCG
>DYOR01000028.1:0-17071 GCA_020720385.1 Rubrivivax sp. | reverse complement strand
GGGGGCGTTCGCAACTTCGGAACGGCCGTGCGTTGCTCATGAATTCGTCTCCGAAGGGTTCAGCGGCAGGTCGAAGCCGAAGCACGCACCCTGCCCGGGCTCGCTGCGCAGCCACAGCCGGCCGCCGAAGTGCTCGACGATGCGCCGGCTGATGGGCAGGCCCAGCCCGGTGCCCTGCGGGCGTCGCGCCAGGTCGCCACCCTGGCGGAAGCGCTCGAAGACCAGGGTCTGCTGCGCCGGCGGCACCCCCGGGCCGTTGTCCTGCACCTCCACGCGCAGCGCGCCCTCGCGCAGGCTCAGGCGCACCTGCACCTGGCCCGCACCGGCGGGCACGAACTTGGCGGCATTCGACAACAGGTTGAGCACCACCTGCAGCAAGCGGTCGGGGTCGGCGCGCAGCAGCGGCACGCGCGCGGGCTGGTGCAGCGTGAGCGTGGCGCCGCGCTCGCGGAAGAGCTCGGCGGTGGTCTGCACGGCCTGCTCGAGGAGGGCGCCCAGGTCGACCGCCTGGCTCGTCCACTCGGCATGCCCGGACTCGATCTTCGCCATGTCCAGCACCTGGTTCACCAGGCGGCTCAGGCGCTCTGCCTCGGCCACCACCAGGCCCAGGAAATGCTGGCGCTGCGCCTCGGCCATGGCCGGGTCGTCGCGCATGAGTTCGGCCAGCGCGCGGATGCTCGTCAGCGGCGTGCGCAACTCGTGCGTCACGCTGGAAACGAAGTCGTCCTTGAGGCGGTCCAGGCTCTTCAGCTGCTCGTTGAGCTGGCGCAGCGCCGAGGCCTCCTCGACGATGCGCATCACGTCGGCGAGTTCCAGCGCCTCCTCCTCCACCACCGAGGCCACCATGACGCGCGCCGACGCGCTGCCGATGGCCCCGGCCAGTGTCGTCTCGGCGAACTGCACCAGGCGCGGGTCGGCCTGCTGCGCCGTGCCGCCGGCCTGGCGCACCTGGCCGGCAAACAGGGTCTGCGCGCGCTCCTGGCCGAGGAAGCGCCCGACCAGCGACAGCAGGTCGCCCACCTGCGCGCGGCCGCGCCAGAACACGCGCTCGTGGGCGCCGCGCTCGAAGATGTCGACGAACTGCAGCGCCTGGCTGGCCTCGCGCGCCGAAGGCGGCCGCGCCAGCGACACGCCGACGTACAGGCCGACGTTGGCGAGCAGGCTCCAGAAGAGCGCGTGGCTCAGGTTGTCCATGCCCGCCAGGCCGAACAGCGCCTCGGGCTTGAGCTGCGCCAGGCCCCAGGGCCCGTGGCGCAGGAAGCCGTCGTCCAGCCAGCCGCTCTTGGCGATGGAAGGCAGCATCAGCGTGTAACCCCAGAGCAGCGCGCCGGCGGCCAGCCCGGCCAGGGCGCCGTCGCGCGTGCCGCCCTTCCAGTACATGCCGCCGAGCAGCGCGGGCGCGAACTGCGCCACCGCGGCGAAGCTGATCAGGCCGATGCTCACCAGCGCGTAGGCCTCGCCGGCGATGCGGAAGTAGAGCCAGCCGAGCAGCAGCAGCGCCAGGATGACGGCGCGGCGTATGCCCAGCAGCGTGCCCGTGAGGTCGCGCTGCGCGAACGACTCGAGGCGCAGCAGCCCCGGCAGGACGAGGTCGTTGCAGACCATCGTGGAGACGGCGATGGCCTCGACGATGACCATGCCCGTGGCCGCCGAGAGGCCGCCGATGAAGGCCGCCAGCGCCAGCCACGGCGCGCCCGCGGCCAGCGGCAGCGAAAGCACGAAGGTCTCGGCGTCGGCCCCGCCCTCGCCAAAGAAGAGCAGGCCGCCGAAGGCGATCGGCAGCACGAACAGGTTGATCAGCAGCAGGTAGGCCGGAAAGGCCCAGGCGGCGCGCCGCACGTGCGCCTCGGCGACGTTCTCCACCACCATCACCTGGAACTGCCGCGGCAGCAGGATGACGCTGAACATGGCCAGCAGCAGCAGCGTGAACCACTGGTCGTAGGCGAAGGGCCGCGCCGCGTCGCTGTGCAGCAGCCGGGCCGTGCGCGGCTCGGCCGCCGCCTGGGCAAAGAGATCGGTGGGCCCGCCGAAGAGGCCCCAGGTGACGAAGGCCCCGACGGCGAGGAAGGCGACCAGCTTGACCACCGACTCGGTGGCGATGGCCGCCACCAGGCCTTCGTGGCGCTCGGTGTTGTCGAGGTGGCGCGTGCCGAAGGCGATGGTGAAGCCGGCGAGCACCAGGGCGATGAGCAAGGTGCCGTCGACCCAGCCTTCACCGTGCGTGGCCCCGCCGGTGAGCAGGGCGTAGCCGCTGGCCACCGCCTTGAGCTGCAGCGCCACGTAGGGCACCACGCCGACCAGCGCGATGAGCGTCACCAGCCCGCCCAGCAGCCGGTTCTTGCCGTAGCGGCTGGCAACGAAATCGGCGATCGAGGTGATGCGCCAGGTGCGTGCGATGCGGATCATCTTGCGCAGCACCAGCCAGGCCAGCACCATGGCCAGCGTGGGGCCGAGGTAGATGGGCAGGAACCACACGCCGCCGCTGGCGGCGCGGCCGATGCTGCCGAAGTAGGTCCAGGCGGTGCAGTACACGCCCATCGACAGGGCGTAGACCCAGGCGTTGCCGATCACGCTGCGCCCCGCCGCGGCGCGCCGGTCGGCCCACCAGGCCACGGCGAACAAGGCCAGCAGGTAGGCCAGCGAGGTCCCCAGCACGAGTGCCGGCGGGAGCAGTGCCATGCCGGAGGCGGCCACCTCAGCTCCGGCGGCGCGCTTCCATGAGCCAGGCCAGGGCGGCGATCAACACCGCCCAGGCCACGAACAGCGCCGCGGGCAGCAACGGCAGGCCGAGCAGCGTGGTGTCGGTGAGCCAGACCTCGAGCAGCGGGAAGTCGAAGAGCAGCGCGCCGGCGAAGAACAGGGCCAGCAGGCGTTGCGCGAGCAGCGCCCGGGGTGGAGTGCTCATCAAGGTCTCCTCAAGGTCTGTTCACAGGGCTTCGAGCCTGAACTGCTGGCGCAGATACTGCCTGAAGCGCCTGACGATGGCCAAGGCGTTGTGCAGCGGTTCGCGCTCCAGCGTGGACAGCTCGGACGGCCGCACCTCGTTGCCGGCCACCCCGCCGCGCTCGCGCTGCTGCAGCTGGTGCGTGAGGCGGATGGCCATCAGCAGGTGCAGCGCATCGACCAGGTCGCTGGCCATCGGCGCAGCGATGTGGCGCCCCTCCACCAGCCGCGCCAGCCGCGACGCGGTGCTGCGTTCGCGCACGCCGTGCTTCAGGGCCAGCGCGCGCACGCCGTGGACGATGGGGAAGGTGCCGAGCTTCTTCAGGTCCAGCGGCTGCTCGTTGCGCGACGTCTTCAGCCGCGTGAACCAGTTGCCAGGCTCCTGGAACTGATCGGCGGCGACGGCGAAGCGCGCCAGGAAGGCGTCCTGACCCGAGAGCACGCGCTCGAGGTAGGCCCGCGCTTCGTCGAGCAGCGTGGCATCGCCCGCCACGGCCACGGCGTCGAAGAAGATGGCCAGGTGCATGGGCCCGTCGACCGAAGGGCCGCCATCGCCGCCGAACATCCAGCCGTAGATGGTCTGGCGGAAGGCCGCCAGCGGCTGGCGCCAGAGCGGGTTGGTGAGCATGATGTCGCCCGGGCAGGGCGGGTAGCCGAGCTCGGCCAGCGCGGCGTTGAACTCGCGCGCCAGCGCGTCCAGACCCGGCCACTCGAAGCCGTCGCGCAGCAGCAGCGCGTTGTCCTGGTCGGTCTTCAGGATCTGCTCGCCGCGGCCTTCGCTGCCCATCACCAGCAAGCAGCTGTTGGCCACCACCTCGGGCGGCGCGAGCAGCGCCCAGGCGCGCGCGAAGAGCCGCGTGTTGAGCTCGCTCACCAGCTTGGTGATGCGCTCGATGCGGATGCCGCTGCGGTGCAGCAGCTGGATCATCTCGTCGACGCGGCGCGACGCCGCGCGCAGCTCGGCCAGGGAGGTGGCGTCGTCGATCTGCAGCGCCACGATGTGCGAGTGGTTGGAGACGAAGCTCACCAGATCGAGCTGGCTGAGCACGCCGAGCACCGCGTCGCCCTCGAAAACCACCAGGCGGTGCACGCGGTGGCGCACCATGAGCCACAGGGCCTCGAAGAGATCGGCGTCGATGCCGATGCCGATGAGGTCGAAACGCGCCACCTCGCGCACCGCGAGCTGCTGCGGCGGCAGCGGGCGCAGCAAGGCGTCGCGCAGATCGGTGGTGGTGAAGATGCCCAGGCGCGCCACGCCCTCGTGCATGTCGCGCACCAGGGCGTAGGTGAGCGCGTGCGCGGAGAGCTCGCGGCACACGGCGACGAGGTCCATGCCGCCGTCGACGTAGTGCGGCTTGCGCAGGTAGGCGTCGCGGATGCGGGCGGTGACCAGCGAGAGCATCTCGCGCTGGGTGTCGGCAGCGGGGGTGGTCATCGCAGGTGCAGCAACGCAAAAGGGACCGCTGACGATACGCCAGCGGTCCCCGGTCGTTGAACGCCCTCGCGGGTCAGTGCCCCGAGGCCCCTGCCGCGCCGATGCCGGTCTCCGAGCGCACTTCCTGCGCCGGGTAACCCGCACGGTCTGCATCACCGCGCGCGCTGCGGTCGAGCAGCGAGACGAGCCAGATGGTGATGAACGCGGCCGGGATGGAGAAGATGGCCGCCGAGTTGTACGGGAACCAGGCCGAGCCCTTGGGGTACAGCATCACGGCTTCCCAGACGCTGGCCGAACCGATGGTCAGCGTCACCGCGGTGATGAGGCCGACGAAACCGCCGGTCACGGCGCCCTTGGTTGTGCAACCCTTCCACAGCACCGACATGAAGAGCACCGGGAAGTTGGCCGAGGCGGCGATGACGAAGGCCAGCATCACCATGTAGGCCACGTTTTCCTTCTCGAAAGCGATGCCCAGCACCACGGCGACAATGCCCAGCGCGACGGTGGTCATCTTGGAGACGCGCAGTTCCTGCGCCTGGTCGACGCGGCCATGGCGCCACACCGAGGCGTAGAGGTCGTGCGACACCGCCGAGGCGCCCGCCAGCGTGAGGCCGGCCACCACCGCGAGGATGGTGGCGAAAGCCACCGCCGAGATGAAGCCCAGGAACCAGTTGCCGCCCACCGCGCCGGCCAGGTGCACCGCCGCCATGTTGCCGCCGCCGACCAGGCCCTTGCCGATGT
Organism: Rubrivivax sp.; assembly: GCA_020720385.1. GTDB lineage: Bacteria > Pseudomonadota > Gammaproteobacteria > Burkholderiales > Burkholderiaceae_C > Rubrivivax. The sequence goes on along the minus strand of DYOR01000028.1, from coordinate 11,952 downwards.
CGCCGCCGACGAAGTAGTCGGCCGGGTTCGGGATCAGGTTGGTGATGGCGCCGAAGCCGATGATGAAGGTGAGGATGTAGAAGTAGCCGATCCAGGTGGTGGCCCAGCCCACCGACTTGCGCGCCTCCTTGGCGCTGGGCACGGTGAAGAAACGCATCAGGATGTGCGGCAGCCCGGCGGTGCCGAACATCAGCGCCATGCCCACCGAGATCGCCGAGACCGGGTCCTTGATGAGCGCGCCCGGGCCCATGATGGCATCCTTCTTGGAGTGCACCTCGACGGCCTTGACGAACATCGCCTCGGGCGAGAAACCGAACTGCCACATCACCGCCAGCGCCATGAAGGTGGCGCCGCCGAGCAGCATGCAGGCCTTGATGATCTGCACCCAGGTGGTGGCGGTCATGCCGCCGAAGAGCACGTACATCATCATGATCGAGCCGACGAGGATCTCGGCGTACAGGTAGTCCATGCCGAAGAGCAGCTTGATGAGTTGCCCGGCGCCGACCATCTGGGCGATCATGTAGAAAGCCACTACAACGAGCGAGCCGCAGGCCGCGAAGATGCGGATCGGCGTCTGGCTGAAGCGGTAGCCGGCGACGTCGGCGAAGGTGAACTTGCCCAGGTTGCGCAGCCGCTCGGCCATGAGGAAGGTGATCACCGGCCAGCCGACGAGCCAGCCGATGGAGAAGATCAGGCCGTCGAAGCCGTTGGCGAAGACCAGGCCGGAGATGCCCAGGAACGAGGCCGCCGACATGTAGTCGCCGGCGATCGCCAGGCCGTTCTGGAAGCCGGTGATGCCGCCGCCGGCGGTGTAGAAGTCCGACGCGCTCTTGGTGCGCGACGCGGCCCACTTCGTGATCCACAGCGTCACCGCCACGAAGAAGGCAAACATGCCGATGGCGGTCCAGTTGGTGGCCTGCTTCTGCGCCTGGCCGAGGTCCGCGCCCGCCGCCCAGGCCACCGAGGCGATGCCCACGAGCAGGCCCAGCGTGAGCAGCTGGCGCTTGGAGGTGGTGAGCCGGCTCACTTCAGCACCTCCTTCTTGATGTCCTCGGTGAGCACGTCGAACTCGCTGTTCGCGCGTCGGATGTAGATCCAGGTGATGATGATGGTGAAGACGATGACGGACACGCCCAGCGGCATGCCCAGCGTGGTGACCCCGCCGCCGATCTTCTGCGCCAGCAGCGGCTTGTCGAAGGCGACGAGCAGGATGAAGCCGTAGTAGGCCAGCATCCCGGCCAGCGTCAGCCACCAGCCGAAGGTACTCCGCGTGGACTTGAGCTTTCGGTACGAGGGATGCGCAGCGATGCGCGAAGCCAGATCCGCCTCCATGCCTGTCTCCTTTGAGTGAGGGCCAGCGCCGCCAGGGTGCGGCAGCGCATGGGCGCGACTATCGAGACAGGCACTGACCCTGTTCTGACGCGAAACCAACGTGGGCTGACAGTCGCCCGGGTATTCCCGAAGCCGCGTCAGCGCTGGATTCCGGGGCGCGGCTGTCCCTCGCGCTGCCACGCCGGGCCCTCGAACCAGGCGCCGCCCTGCAGCGCGTCGCGCAGCATGGGCAGCGCGTCCAGGCCCCAGAAATGGCGGCCTTCGAGTTCGATGTCGGGCACGCCGAAGACACCCGCGGCGAGCGCCTCTTCTGTGTGCTGGCGCAGGGCACGCTTGACCTCGTCGCCGTCGGGGTCTCGAGCCGGGGACAGGGCCGCGCGCAGCGCCGCCACACGCTGCGCGTCGACGGCATCCATGCCACCCACCCAGACGTGGCGGAAGATCGTTTCCACGACGCGCCGGTTGGGCCCGCAGGCCAGCGCCAGGCGCAGCAGCGGCAGCGGGTTGAAGGGGTGCACTGCGGGCGTGTCGAGCTCGATGCCGTGTTGCTGCGCCAGCCAGTGCACGTGGCGCAAGGTCCAGGCACGCTTGGGTTCGATCTCCGCCGGCCCCTTCTGGCCCCACTGCCTGAGCAGCCCGGCGAAGAGCAAGGGGCGGTACTCGACGGCGTAGCTGCAGCCTTGCAGCACCTGCGGCAGACGCTCGAAGGCCAGGTAGGCGAAGGGCGAGATGAAGTCGAAGCGAAAGACCAGCGGCTTCATGCGCGATCTGCCGCGGTGCGGGTTGTGCCCGCCTGCGGCCGCCACTGCGCGCGACGCTGCGCGATGCGTTGATGCACGGCGCGCTTGCCCGCGTCATCGAGCGCCGACCAGGCGGCGATCTCGTCCAGCGTGCGCAGGCAGCCCTCGCACCAGCCGCTGGCGGCGTCGATGCGACACACATCGATGCAGGGCGAGGCCACCGGGCTGCCGTCCATCAGGCCCCCGCCGCGGCGGCACGCCGCGCGAGCAGGGCCTTGCCGGCGCGCGACACCGGCGCGCGGCCGAGCACGCCGCTGATGTAGGCGCCGGCGTCGACGAGGGCGTCGAGGTCGATGCCCGTGGCCACGCCCATGCCGTGGAGCATGAAGACCACGTCCTCGGTGGCCACGTTGCCGGTGGCGCCCTTGGCGTAGGGGCAGCCACCCAGGCCGGCGACGCTCGTGTCGAAGGTATGCACGCCCAGCTCCAGGCAGGCGTAGATGTTGGCCAGCGCCTGGCCGTAGGTGTCGTGGAAATGCCCGCTCACCTCGGCCAGCGGGAAGTGGCGCAGCGCGCGCTCCAGCGCCGCCTGGGCGCGGCGCGGCGTGCCCACGCCGATGGTGTCGGCCACGCCGCAGTGGTCCACGCCGATGTCCTTCATCAGCCGCGCCACGCGCTCGACTTCGTCGGGCGTGACCTCGCCCTGGTAGGGGCAGCCCAGGGCGCAGGAGATGGCCGCGCGCACCTTCACCCCGGCGGCGTGCGCCGCGGCCACCACCGGCCGGAAGCGTTCGATGCTCTCGGCGATGGAGCAGTTGATGTTGCGCTGGCTGAAGGCCTCGCTGGCGGCGCCGAAGACCACCACCTCGTCGGCGCGGCCGGCCAGCGCCCCCTCCAGGCCCTTCATGTTGGGCGTGAGCACCGAATAGCGCACGCCTTCGCGGCGCGCGATGCCGGCCATGACCTCGGCGCTGCTGGCCATCTGCGGCACCCATTTGGGGCTGACGAAGCTGGCCGCCTCGATCTCGCGCAGCCCGGCCGCCTGCAGGCGCTGCACGAGCTCGATCTTGTGCGCCGCCGAGACCGGCTGCGCTTCGTTCTGCAGCCCGTCACGGGGGCCGACCTCGACGAGCGTGACCTGCGTGGGAATCATCGTCGCGCACTCACCTTTCGCATGTTTCCTGGGGATGGTGCCACGGCGGCGGTGCACGCACACTGCGGCGGCCGAGCCCCCGACATGAACCCACGCCATTGCCTCGAGATCGCCCAGCGCATCGACGCCCAGCTGACCCTGTCGCTGGGCCAGGGCATCGCCGCGCCGCGCATGCTTGCCGACGCCCTGTACGCGCGCGACGTGCTGCTGGTGTGCGATGCGCTGCGTGAGGAGGGCGAACTGGCCGCGCTGGCGCGCCGCTTTCGCGCCGCCGCGCTGGCACCCGACGACGAGCCCGAGGCCGCGGTGCGCCCGAGCTCGGGCTTCAGCGCCTCGCGCTTCCTGAGCTCGTTCTTCGGCTCGGCCTTCACGCCCGAAGGCGACGCGCCCGCGCTGCGAGCGCCGCCCCGGCGCTGGTTCGGCCGCCAGCGCGGCACGCGCGAGTAGCGCATCGCTCAGTCCTTGGCCAGGCGCAGCAGCTCGCCGCCCTCGGCGACCTGGTCGCCCACCGCGTAGAGCAGTTCCTGCACCACGCCGTCGTGCGGCGCGTGCAGGGTGTGCTCCATCTTCATCGCCTCCATCACCGCCAGCGCCTGGCCGCGCTTGACCTTCTCGCCGGTTCGCGCCAGGAAGCTCACCACCTTGCCCGGCATCGGCGCGGTGAGCCGGCCGCCATCGGCAGCGGCGTCGCCGGCGTGGGCGATGGGGTCGTACTCGCTCACCAGCGCGCTGCCAGCGTCGGTGAACACCGCATAGCGCTCGCCCTGCGCATAGACGGACACGGTGAGCCGGCGCGCGCCGAGCTGCACGTCGTGCCGCCCCTGGCCCAGCGCGCGCGTGGCGAAGGACCAGCGCTCCTCGCCGATCTCGAGCATCGTGGCGCCGTCGTGCAGCCGTTCCAGCACCAGGGTCAGGGGGTGGCCCGCCAGCTCCAGGCTGAAACGGCGCTGCGCCCCGCCGAAGAGCCGCCAGCCGTCGCGGTGCGACCAGGGGTCGGCCTCCTCCAGCGCCGCTTCGGCCGCAAGCACGTGCGCGGCCACCGCCGCCGCGGCCACCTCGGCCGGCAGCTCCGGCGCCTCGAACAGCGCCGCGTGCTCGCGCTCGATGAGTGCGGTGTCGAGGTCGGCCGTGGCGAACGCCCGGCTGGCGACGACGCGGCGCAGGAAGGCCACGTTGGTGGCCAGGCCCATGATGTGCGTGGCCGCCAGCGCCGCGTCCATGCGCGCCAGCGCCTGCTCGCGGTCCTCGCCCCAGACGATGAGCTTGGCGATCATCGAGTCGTAGTAAGGGCTGATCGGGTCGCCCTGGCCGAAGCCGCTGTCCACGCGTGGCAGGGTGTCGCTGCGCTCGAAGCACACATGCGCCGGCCAGCGCGCCACCTGCAGGGTGCCCGTGGCGGGCAGGAAGTTGGCCTGCGGGTTCTCGGCGCACACGCGCGCCTCGATGGCGTGCCCACGCCGCACGAGTTGCTCCTGGCGCAGCGGCAGCGGCTCGCCGCTGGCCACGCGCAGCTGCCACTCCACCAGGTCCAGGCCGGTGATGGCCTCGGTGACCGGGTGCTCCACCTGCAGCCGCGTGTTCATCTCCATGAAGTAGAAACGCAGGTCGCCATCGTCGAGTTGCTCGGCGATGAACTCCACCGTGCCCGCGCCGACGTAGCCCACCGCCTGCGCCGCGGCCACCGCGGCCTGGCCCATCTCGGCGCGGCGCGCCAGCGTCATGCCCGGCGCAGGGGCTTCCTCGAGCACCTTCTGGTGGCGGCGCTGCACCGAGCAGTCGCGCTCGAAGAGGTAGACGCAGTGGCCCTGGGTGTCGGCGAAGACCTGGATCTCGATGTGCCGCGGCCGCGTCACGTAGCGCTCCACCAGCACCTGGTCGTTGCCGAAGGCGGCCTTGGACTCGCGCTGGCACGACGCCAGCGCGCTGGCGAAGTCCTTGGCCTGGTCGACGCGGCGCATGCCCTTGCCCCCGCCCCCGGCGCTGGCCTTGATGAGCACCGGGTAGCCGATGCGCTCGGCCTGGGCGGCGAGGAAGGCGGGCTCGTTGTTCGCGCCGTGGTAGCCCGGCACCAGCGGCACGCCGGCCTGGTCCATGAGTTCCTTGGCGGCGGACTTGCTGCCCATCGCGGCGATGGCCGTGTGCGGCGGGCCGATGAACACCAGGCCGGCGGCGGCGCAGGCGCGGGCGAAGTCCTGGTTCTCGCTGAGGAAGCCGTAGCCCGGGTGGATGGCCTGTGCCCCGGTGGCCTGCGCCGCCTCGATGATGCGCTGCCACTGCAGGTAGCTCTCGCGCGGCGCGTTGCCGCCCACGTGCACGGCTTCGTCGCAGGCGCGCACGTGGCGTGCATGCATGTCGGCGTCGGAGTACACGGCCACCGTGCGCACGCCCAGGCGCCGCGCCGTGGCCGCCACGCGGCAGGCGATCTCGCCGCGGTTGGCAATGAGGATCTTCTTGAACATCGGGCTTTCCTTGACTCTCTATCGATGCCTAGGGCGCGCCGCCCACGGCTGGCGCACGCGGTGCCAGCCGGGACCACAGTGCGCGCAGGAAACGGAACAGCAGCGCCACCAGCACCAGGGCGGCCACCACGGCCAGGGCGAGCGCGACGAAGAACGCCGCCGGGTGCGTCCACGACAGCCACAGCATCGCCGGCACGGCGGCGTCGCCGAGCAGCGACAGGGCGATGTTGGAAAACGGCTCGGGCGAGGTGTTCACGGCGGCGCGCGTGGTCGCCTTGGCCGCATGCGAGGTCGCCGCCAGCGTGCCGCCGGCGAGCGCCGCCACCACGGCCCAGGAGTCGGCGTCGAAGCCGAACACCGCCGCGGCCAGCGCCGCGCCTGCGGGAATGCGGATGAGGGTGTGCACCGCGTCCCACAGCGTGTCCACGCCGGGGATCTTGTCGGCCACGAACTCCAGCGCCAGCATGAGGAAGCTGGCCGCCAGCACGAGCGGGTGCTGCAGCAGTTGCAGGCCCTGGGGCAAGCTCACCCAACCCATGTAGCCGGCGGCGCCGGTGAGGAAGACCACGGCGTACAGGCGCAGCCCGCTGGCCCAACCCAGCGCGGCGGCGATGGCCGCCAGCTGCGGCAGGCCCAGCGTGCCTACTTCCATGCCGGATCGCGCTTGTGCAGGAAGGCCTGCACGCCCTCGCGCCCCTCGCTGCTGGCGCGGATGTCGGCGATGCGCCGTGCGGTGTCCTCGCGCAGCGTGCCATCCACGGGCCGGCCGGCCACGTCCTTGACGAGTTGCTTGCATGCGCGCACCGCCGCCGGACCGTTGGCGACGAGCGCGGCGACGATCTCGCCCACCTTCGCGTCCAGCGCCTCGGGCGCCACGAGCTCGTGGACGAAGCCCAGCGCATGCGCCCGGGCCGCATCGAAGCGTTCGGCGCTGACGAAGTAGCGCCGCGAGGCCTGTTCGCCCAGGGCGCGCACGACGTAGGGCCCGATGGTCGCCGGCAGCAGGCCCAGGCGCGCTTCGCTGAGGCAGAAGTGCATGCCCTCCGCAGCCACGAGCACGTCGCACACCGCCGCCAGGCCCACGCCGCCGGCGTAGCAGTCGCCGTGGATGCGGCCCACCACGGGCACCGGGCAGCTCCACACCGTCCACAGCATCTCGGCCAGGCGTGCGGCGTCGGCGCGGTTTTCCTCCCAGCTGTAGTCGGCCATGGCGCGCATCCAGCCCAGGTCGGCGCCGGCGCAGAAGGCCTTGCCGCGCCCGGCGAGGACGATGGCGCGCAGTTCGCCGTCGGCGCCCAGGCCGCGGAACGCCTCGGTGAGCTCGGTGATGACGCCGTCGTTGAAGGCGTTGCGCACCTCGGGGCGGTCGAGCCAGACCTCGGCCACGTGGGGCGATGGACGGCGGATCTCCAGCGTGGCACTCATCAGGCATGCTCCGTGCTGCGCACTGCGGTATTGGCTACGACATCACAAGCGCTTCGCGCAGTTGTGAGTCTGCGCCGCAACTTCGTTGTCGCCTTGGGGGCGGCCCTGAGGCTCATGGTTGCGCGCTTTCTGCCTGCAGCATGTAGACGAGGTCGATCTCGGGGCTGGGGCGGCCCAGGGCGGTGAGCGCGGCGGTGATCTGGCCGCGGTGGTGCGTGCCGTGGTTGAAGACGTGCAGCAGCGTCGCGGCAAAGGGCAGCGAGAGCCATTGCCCGGCCACGCTGCGGTAGGCGAGCTCGCCGCGCAGGCGCTCCTCGGGCCACACCTCGAGCAGCGGTAGCCAGGCCAGCGCGCCGTCGAGCAGCCGCTCGCGCAGGCGCAGCCGGTCGCGCTCGGCCTCGGCATCGAGGCGCGAGGCGGGCGACACGCCCTCGGCGAAGCGGCGCATCCACAACTCGTGCTCGCCCACGAGAAGGTGGTTGAGCGTGCCGTGCACGCTCTTGAAGTACAGGCCCAGGTCGCGCCGGTAGTCCTCCTCGGGCAGCGTGTCCAGCTGCCGGTAGAGCTTCTTCGTCGCCCACAGGTTGTAGCGCGCCATGGTCTGCAGCTGTTCGCGCAGCGGCGAACGGTCGAGCGACTTCTGCATGAGCACGCTGCGGTAGCTGCGGCCGGGCCACTGCACCTGGCCGACGTCGGCGTAGCCCAGGCGCTGGTAGAGCGCGCGCAGCTCGCCCGCGGGCTCGGCGGTGTCGATGGCCATGCGCCGGTAGCCGTTGGCGCGTGCCCATTGCTCGCACTGCGCGATGAGCTGGCGGCCCAGGCCGCGGCCCTGGTGGCGCGGGTCCACCGCGAACTGGTGGAAGTGCGCCGTGTCGCGCTCGCGGAACCAGGGCACCGAGGCGGTCCAGGGCGAGCTGTCCATCTCGTAGGGGCCGCACACGGTGACCGTGCCGACGAGCTCGCCGGCGCGTTCGGCGACGAAGCACTGGCCCTCGGCGGCACGCTTGCGCGTCATCTCGGCGCTCTGCGACGCCGCCGCGATGTTCAGGCCCTGCGCGGCCAGCGGCGCGTGCGCGCGGTGCAGCAAGGCAGTGAGCGCCTCGAACGAATCGCGGGCGGCCAGGGGCCGGATCTCCAGGGCATGGGCCATCGCGGTCGGGGGTGCGGGGCGCTCGGTACGCAGCGTCAGCATGGCACTCCGGGTGGGCTGTGGAGGTGTCAGTCTCGCATGCCGCGCATCACATGCGGAAGACGCCGAAGCGCGGGCGCTCGGGGATGGGCGCGTTGAGGCTCGCCGACAGGCCCAGCGCGAGCACGCGGCGCGTGTCGGCAGGGTCGATCACGCCGTCGTCCCAGAGCCGGGCGCTGGCGTAGTAAGGGTGCGCCTGGTGCTCGAACTGCTCGAGGATGGGCGCCTTGAATTCGGCCTCGGCCTGCGCCGACCACTGCCCGCCCCTGGCCTCGATGCCGTCGCGCTTGACCGTGGCGAGCACGCTGGCGGCCTGCTCGCCGCCCATCACGCTGATGCGCGCGTTGGGCCACATCCAGAGGAAGCGCGGCGAGTAGGCGCGCCCGCACATGCCGTAGTTGCCCGCGCCGAAGCTGCCGCCGATGATCACCGTGAACTTGGGCACCGTGGCCGTGGCCACGGCGGTGACGAGCTTGGCGCCGTGCTTGGCGATGCCCTCGTTCTCGACCTTGCGCCCGACCATGAAGCCGGTGATGTTCTGCAGGAAGATCAGTGGCACGCGGCGCTGGCAGCACAGCTCGATGAAGTGCGCGCCCTTCATGGCGCTTTCGCCGAAGAGGATGCCGTTGTTGGCGACGAGGCCCACGGGCAGGCCCTCGATGTGCGCAAAGCCGGTGACCAGCGTGGCGCCGTAGCGCGCCTTGAACTCGTCGAACTCGCTGGCGTCGACGACGCGGGCGATGATCTCGCGCACGTCGAAGGGCTTGCGGCCGGTGAAGCCGCTCTCGTCGGTGGGGATGATGCCGTGCAGCTCGCTGGCGTCGAACAGCGGCGCACGCGGCGGCACGGTGAGCAGCTGCGGCGGCTTGCGCCAGTTGAGGTTGGCCACCGAGGCGCGGGCGATGGCCAGCGCGTGCATGTCGTTCTCGGCGAGGTGGTCGGCCACGCCCGACAGGCGCGTGTGCACGTCGCCGCCGCCCAGGTCCTCGGCGCTCACCACCTCGCCCGTGGCGGCCTTCACCAGCGGCGGGCCGCCGAGGAAGATGGTGCCCTGGCCCTTGACGATGATGGCCTCGTCGCTCATCGCCGGCACGTAGGCGCCGCCCGCGGTGCACGAGCCCATGACCACGGCGATCTGCGGGATGCCCAGCGCGCTCATCTGCGCCTGGTTGTAGAAGATGCGGCCGAAGTGGTCGCGGTCGGGGAAGACCTCGTCCTGGTTGGGCAGGTTGGCGCCGCCACTGTCGACGAGGTAGATGCAGGGCAGGCGGTTGGCCTGCGCGATCTCCTGCGCGCGCAGGTGCTTCTTCACCGTCACCGGGTAGTAGGTGCCGCCCTTCACCGTGGCGTCGTTGCACACGATCAGGCATTCCACGCCGCTGACGCGGCCGATGCCGCAGATCATGCCCGCGCCCGGCGCAGCGTTGTCGTACATGTCGAGCCCGGCCAGCGGCGCGATCTCCAGGAAGGGCGTGTCCGGGTCGAGCAGCATTTCCACGCGGTCGCGCGGCAGCAGCTTGCCGCGCGCGGTGTGCTTGGCGCGCGCGGCCTCGCCGCCCCCCTGCGCGATCTGCGCCAGCTTGGCGTTGAGGTCACCGACGAGCTGGCGCATGAGCAGCGCGCTGGCCTTGAACTCCTCGGAGCGCGGGTTGAGCTTGGACGTGAGCGTGGGCACCGAGGGTCTCCTGGCAAGGCCGCCGCCTGCGGCCGGCGCGGTTGACGTTTACGTAAACGTCAATTGTAGGGGCCCGGAGCGTCGAAGAGCCCGGGGGTGTCTCCTGCTTGCATCTGCACTTGCAACCACTTGCGCACCGTCGCCTCGCGCCACAAGTCGTGCTGCGCGCTCACCGCCACTTTCGCCTGCTCGGGCGAACCCACGGCATAGCTCGGCGCGTTGGGTCTGAGTGGGGCGCGGCGCGCCGTGAGCAGGGGCGCCACATGCGCGTTGGCCGCCAGCGCCGACTTGAGCATCGCGGCGGCCTCGGCCAGGCGTTGCAGCGCGAGCAAGGCCCGCGTGTGCAGCAACTGCATGCCGACGAAGTCGCCGGGGTAGCGCTCGCACAGTGCCAGCGCCGCCCCCGGGTTGCCGCGGCGCAGATGGACCGCCGCCAGCCGCTCGCGAAAGCCGTGGTTGTCGTGCGGGTTGAGCACCTCCACCATGGCTTGTAGCCAGGCCATCGAACTGTCGGCGCGCGGTGACGAGTCGATCTCGATGCGGCGCGCCAGCAGCCGCAACGCAGGGCGGTTGTCCGGGTGCAGCCACTCGCAGCGCGCCTTGGGGTAGCGCTCGCGCAACGGCGTCCATAGATCCAGCGCACGGCCCAGCAGCAGTGCCTGCAACCCGGACGCCAGCCCCAAGGGCACCAGGTCGAGCACCAGGAGCAGGCCGTCAAGGACATCGAAGCAGTCGGCCAGCCGCGGGTCGCGCTGCAGCAAGGCCGACCAGCGCTCGTCGACGAACACATCCAGCGCCTCGGGCCCCACGCTGCCCCAGGCGCTGGTGGGTGCGACCAGCTTGAAGGCCTTGCGCCAGCGCACCAACGGGGCGATCAGTGCCGCGGCGGGCGCCAGCGCGCCCAGGTCTTCGGCCGCGGCACCGTCCAGGCGCAAGCGCAACTTCGGCGGCGGCAATGCCTCGGCCCAGCGCTGCAACTGGTGGAAGGGCGAGTCGGGCTCGAGCACGCCGACGATGTCGCGCGGCGCCTGGACATCGTCCGCGTCGAGCTCGTCGAACTCGGGCAGCGGCGGAAACTCGCCGCGACCCAGCCTCTCCAGCATCTCGATCTCGTCGGCCAGTGCCGCGGCATGCGGCAGGCGCGCCAGGCGGCGGGCGTGGAAGGTGGCGCGCTCGGCGGCGCGCTCGCGCTCGCCGGTGCCCAGCAGGTTGGTCACTTCCAGCAGTGCCACGTCGGGGGCGTCGGGCGTCAGGCGTTGGGCGCGCTCGAAGGCCTCGCGCGAGGCGCTGGCATCGCCGGCATCGGCGGCCATCATGCTCAGGCGCCGCCAGCCGGTGGACTGGACCTGCACGTCGCCGCGCTCCACCATGGCGCGGGCCAGCCTTTCGCGCTTGCGCGGGTGGTCCAGGTCGAGGTAGATGTCGCACAGCAAGTCCAGCAGCGGCGCGCGCGCCGCGGGCCACGGCGCGGGCAGCTTGGCCCAGGGCTCCAGCAGCGCGCAGGCCGCGCGCTCCTCGCCTTCATCGTGCAGGGTCGCCGCGGCCTCGAACACCATGCGCGGCGGCACGCGCGTGGCCGGCAGGCCGGCCCATTGCGCACGCGGCATCTCGGTCAGCATGACGACTCCAAGGCCTTCGGGCTCGAAGGCCGGCAGCTTCTCGAAGACCGTCGCACAGCAGTGCTTGAACTTGCGCAGCGAGCCGCAGATGCAGGGCTCGTTGCGGCCCGGCAGCGGCAGCTTGCGCGCGGCAAAAGCCTGGCTGGGCAAGGGCATGGCCGACGCAATGGCCCAACCAAAGCTGCGGAAGAACTGCGCCTGCTGCACCGCCGCCTCGCTGGCCGGCAGACCGGGCTGCTCGTCGAACAGCGCCGCAAAGCGCCGCGGCCCCTCTTGCGCCAGGCGGTTGATGAAGTGCTGCGGGTCGGGGTCGGCCAGCAGCCAGCGGGCCGACACGCGCATCAGCTCTTCGATCTGCGC
>DYOR01000164.1 GCA_020720385.1 Rubrivivax sp. | reverse complement strand
ATCAGGACTCTTCACTTACTCGAGGGAAGCCCGAGGCTTCCATCGAACACTTGGACGGCCCTGCGGCCGTCCCTGGTTTGGGCGAAGCGTTACGCCTTCTTGGGACGCTTGGCGCCGTACTTGGAACGCGATTGCTTGCGATCCTTGACGCCTTGCAGGTCGAGCGAGCCGCGCACGATGTGGTAGCGCACGCCCGGCAGGTCCTTGACGCGGCCGCCGCGCACGAGCACCACACTGTGCTCCTGCAGGTTGTGGCCCTCGCCGCCGATGTAGGAGATGATCTCGAACCCGTTGGTCAGGCGCACCTTGGCCACCTTGCGCAGGGCCGAGTTCGGCTTCTTCGGTGTCGTGGTGTACACGCGGGTGCAGACGCCACGCCGTTGCGGGCTGTTCTGCATCGCAGGGGATTTGGACTTCGTGACTTCGACCTGGCGGCCGTGGCGCACGAGCTGATTGATCGTTGGCATAGAGGTAACTTGTTCCCGTTTGAAGCTACGCGTTCTTCTCGGACCACCGCAGGCACCCGGTCGCTCGGCGGCAAGGGCGCAAAACCCGTGCACGCCGGAAAGACAGGGCCCGGCATGAGCCGTGGCGGGCGCCGCCGGGAACATCCTGTAAAGGTGTTTCGAACGCGCGAGCCCGGCAGAGTCTGCCGAAAAGCCTTCCATTGTATTCGGCCCCAGCCACCGCGGCAAGGCGCGCCGTGGTGAACCGGCCTTGCGCACCGCCCGAGCCCGCATGGGTGGTGCTCGATACCAACACCGTGCTGGACTGGCTGGTGTTCCGCGACCCTGAGGTGGGGGCCCTGGCCGCCGCGCTGACTGCCGGCACGCTGCGGTGGCTGGCATGCCCGAGCATGCGCCGCGAACTCGAGCGGGTGCTCGGCTACGCCAGTCTGGCGCGTTGGAATCCGGACCGTGAGCGTGTGCTCGCTTCGTTCGATACCTATGCCGACATGGTGGCTGAACCACCTGCGCCCGCGACATGGTTGCGCTGCACTGACCCCGACGATCAGGTCTTCATCGACCTTGCGCTGTCCGCCCAAGCGCAGTGGCTGATCAGCCACGACCGCGCCTTGCTCAAACTCGCGCGCCGCGCTCGGACCCGCGGCCTGCGCATCGTCTCGCCCGCCCAGTGGGGCGCCCCGGGCTGAACTCCCTGTCGGTCGCTGCGCAGCACAAAAAAAGGGGCGGCTGAAGCCGCCCCCTGAAAGCCAGGCCTGCGCCCCTACTCGGTGGCGCCGCCCGCACCTTCCGCGGCCGCCGTGGCCGCCGTGGCGGCGTCGACATTGGCCATCTGCACCGCGGCCAGTTCCTCGGCTTCCTGCAGCGCAATGGCGCGGCGCTCGCTCTCGTCCATGGCCTCCTTCGCGCGGCGCGCCTCGTGGAAGGCCATGCCGGTGCCCGCGGGGATGAGGCGGCCGACGATGACGTTCTCCTTCAGACCGCGCAGCTCGTCGCGCTTGCCCATGATGGCCGCCTCGGTGAGCACGCGCGTGGTTTCCTGGAAGGAAGCCGCGCTGATGAAGGAGTCGGTCGACAACGAAGCCTTGGTGATGCCCAGCAGCACGTCGGCATGGGTGGCCGGCAGCTTGCCCTCGGCGCGCAGCCTCTCGTTGGTGTTGAGCAGCTCCGAACGCTCGACCTGTTCGCCGGCGATGTAGTTGCTGTCACCCACGGCGGTGATCTGCACGCGGCGCAGCATCTGGCGCACGATGACCTCGATGTGCTTGTCGTTGATCTTCACGCCCTGCAGGCGGTAGACGTCCTGCACCTCGTCGACGATGTAGCGCGCCAGCTCCTCGATGCCCAGCAGGCGCAGGATGTCCTGCGGGTCGGCCGAGCCGTCGACGATGAGTTCGCCCTTGTTCACCACCTGGCCTTCGTGCACCAGGATGTTCTTCTCCTTGGCGATGAGCTCCTCGTGCACACGGCCTTCGGGGTCGGTGATCTGCAGGCGGTTCTTGCCCTTGGTCTCCTTGCCGAAGCTGATCGTGCCGGTGATCTCGGCCAGCAGCCCCACGTCCTTGGGTGAACGGGCCTCGAAGAGCTCGGCCACGCGCGGCAGGCCACCGGTGATGTCGCGCGTCTTCTGCCCTTCCATCGGGATGCGCGCCAACACCTCGCCGGGCGCCAGGTCCTGGCCGTCGCGCACCTGGATCAGCGCACCCACCGGGAAGCCGATGGTCACGGCGTGGTCGGTGCCCGGGATCTTCACCTCCACCCCGGCGGCGTCGAGCAGCTTGACCTGCGGGCGCACCACCTTGGCCGCGCCGCGGCGCTTGGGGTCGATCACCACCAGCGTGGACAGGCCGGTGACCTCGTCCACCTGCTTGGCCACCGTCACGCCTTCTTCGACGTTCTCGAAGCGGGCACGGCCGGCGAACTCGGTGATGATGGGGCGCGTCAGCGGGTCCCAGGTGGCGAGCACGGTGCCGGCCTTGACCTGCTGGTCGGGCTTGATGTTGAGCGTGGCGCCGTAGGGCAGCTTGTGGCGCTCGCGCTCGCGCCCGTGCGGGTCGCTGATGACGATTTCGCCGGAGCGCGAGATCACCACCAGCACGCCCTTGCCGTTGGTCACGTAGCGCATCGTGGCGTTGAAGCCGATGATGCCGTCGCTCTTCGCGTCCACGCTGCTGGCCACGGCCGCGCGCGATGCCGCGCCGCCGATGTGGAAGGTGCGCATCGTGAGCTGCGTGCCGGGCTCGCCGATGGACTGCGCGGCGATCACGCCGATGGCCTCGCCCACGTTGACCAGGCCGCCGCGGCCCAGGTCGCGGCCGTAGCACTTGGCGCAGATGCCGAAGCGCGTGTCGCAGGTCAGCGCCGTGCGCACCTTGACCTCGTCGACGCCGGCGGCCTCGAGCATGTCGATGGTGGCCTCGTCGAGCATCTCGCCGGCGCCGAGCATGACCTCCTGCGTCTCGGGGTGCAGCACGTCGCCCGCCGTGACGCGGCCCAGGATGCGGTCGCGCAGGCTCTCGATGACCTCGCCGCCCTCGACCAGTGCACGGCGGTTCATGCCGTTGCCGGTGCCGCAGTCCTCCTCGGTGACGACGAGGTCCTGGGTGACGTCGACCAGCCGGCGCGTGAGGTAACCCGAGTTCGCGGTCTTCAGCGCCGTGTCCGCCAGGCCCTTGCGGGCGCCGTGGGTGGAGATGAAGTACTGCAGCACGTTCAACCCCTCGCGGAAGTTGGCCGTGATGGGCGTCTCGATGATGCTGCCGTCGGGCTTGGCCATCAGGCCGCGCATGCCGGCGAGCTGGCGGATCTGCGCCGCCGAGCCGCGCGCACCGGAGTCGGCCATCATGTAGATGGAGTTGAACGACTCCTGCGCCACTTCCTTGCCGTGGCGGTCGAGCACCTTCTCCTTGGAGAGTTGGGCCATCATGACCTTGCCCACCTCGTCACCGGTCTTGCCCCAGATGTCGACGACCTTGTTGTAGCGCTCGCCGGCGGTGACCAGGCCCGAGACGTACTGCTGCTCGATCTCCTTGACCTCCTTCTCGGCCTTCTCGATGAGGCCCGGCTTTTCCTTGGGCACGAGCATGTCGTCGATGGCGATGGAGATGCCCGCCCGCGTGGCCAGCCTGAAACCGGCCTGCAGCAGCTTGTCGGCGAAGACCACCGTGGCCTTCAGGCCGCACTTGCGGAACGAGGCATTGATGAGGCGCGAGATCTCCTTCTTCTTCAGCGCCTTGTTGATGAGCGCGAAGGGCAGGCCCTTGGGCAGGATCTCGGAAAGAAGCGCGCGGCCGACGGTCGTCTCCACGAGCTTGATCTCGGCGCGGAAATCGTCGCTGTCGGCGTCCTTCACCCACTCGGGCATGCGCACGGCAATCTTCGCGGTGATCTCCACCACGCCGTTGTCCAGCGCACGCTGCAGCTCCTGCATGTCGGCGAAGACCATGCCCTCGCCGCGCCCGTTGATGCGCTCGCGCGTGGCGTAGTACAGGCCCAGCACCACGTCCTGCGAGGGCACGATGGACGGCTCACCGTTGGCCGGGAAGAGCACGTTGTTGGAGGCGAGCATGAGCGTGCGCGCTTCCATCTGCGCCTCGATGGACAGCGGCACGTGCACGGCCATCTGGTCGCCGTCGAAGTCGGCGTTGAAGGCCGAGCACACCAGCGGATGCAGCTGGATCGCCTTGCCTTCGATGAGCACGGGCTCGAAGGCCTGGATGCCCAGGCGGTGCAGGGTCGGTGCGCGATTCAGCAGCACCGGATGCTCCTTGATGACTTCCTCGAGGATGTCCCAGACCACCGGCGTGCCGCTCTCGACTTCCTTCTTCGCCGCCTTGATGGTGGTGGCGATGCCCATCGCCTCCAGCCGGCTGAAGATGAAGGGCTTGAAGAGCTCGATGGCCATGAGCTTGGGCAGGCCGCACTGGTGCAGCTTGAGCGTCGGGCCGACGACGATGACCGAACGGCCCGAGTAGTCGACGCGCTTGCCCAGCAGGTTCTGGCGGAAGCGACCCGACTTGCCCTTGATCATGTCGGCCAAGGACTTGAGCGCGCGCTTGTTGGCGCCCGTCATCGCCTTGCCGCGGCGGCCGTTGTCGAGCAGGCTGTCCACGGCTTCCTGCAACATGCGCTTCTCGTTGCGCACGATGATTTCCGGCGCCTTGAGCTCGAGCAGCCGCGCCAGGCGGTTGTTGCGGTTGATGACGCGGCGGTAGAGGTCGTTGAGGTCGCTGGTCGCGAAGCGGCCACCGTCCAGCGGCACGAGCGGGCGCAGGTCCGGCGGCAGCACCGGCAGCACCTCGAGCACCATCCAGTGGGGCTTGATGCCGCTCTTCTTGAAGGCCTCCATGACCTTCAGGCGCTTGGAGTTCTTCTTGATCTTGAGCTCGGAGCCCGTCATGTCGTTGCGGATCTTGTCGATCTCGACATCCAGGTCCATTTCCTCGAGCAGCTTGCGGATGCCCTCGGCGCCCATCATGGCGACGAACTCGTCACCGTACTCGGTGTGCTTGGCCTCCCAGTCGTCCTCGCTCATGATGCTGAACTTCTTCAGCGGCGTCATGCCCGGGTCGACGACCACGTAGGCCTCGAAGTACAGCACGCGCTCGATGTCGCGCAGCGTCATGTCGAGCACCAGGCCCAGGCGGCTGGGCAGGCTCTTCAGGAACCAGATGTGCGCGCAGGGCGCGGCCAGGTCGATGTGGCCCATGCGCTCGCGGCGCACCTTGGTCTGCGTGACCTCGACACCGCACTTCTCGCAGATCACGCCGCGGTGCTTGAGGCGCTTGTACTTGCCGCACA
>DYOR01000163.1 GCA_020720385.1 Rubrivivax sp. | reverse complement strand
TTGCGCCCGCGCGGCCCGGCGGCCACGATCTGCCGGCGCCCGATTTGCAAAGCACCCACAAGGAGCGAGTCGAATGACCCAGCGCAAGCCCCTGCGCCTGCACGTGCCCGAGCCCACCGGACGACCCGGCCACGACACCGATTTTTCCTACCTGCACCTGGCTGCCGCCGGCAGCGCGCGCCGACCTCCGGTCGACGCCCTGCCCTCCGCGACCAGCGACCTGGCCTACACGCTCATACGCGTGCTCGACGACGAGGGCCGTGCCGTCGGCCCCTGGGCGCCGCAGGTCGACGCCAAGCAGCTGCTGGCCGGGCTGCGCGCCATGCTCAAGACGCGCATCTACGACAACCGCATGGTCATGGCGCAGCGGCAGAAGAAGATGTCGTTCTACATGCAGTGCCTGGGCGAAGAGGCCATCGCCGTGGCCCACGCGCTGGCGCTGGCCCCCGACGACATGTGCTTCCCCACCTACCGCCAGCAGGGCCTGCTCATCGCCCGCGAGTACCCGCTGGTGGACATGATGTGCCAGCTCTTCTCGAACACGCGCGATCCGCTCAAGGGGCGCCAGCTGCCGGTGATGTATTCGAGCAAGGAGTACGGTTTCTTCTCCATCTCGGGCAACCTGGGCACGCAATACATCCAGGCGGTGGGCTGGGGCATGGCCTCGGCGATCCAGGGCGACACGCGCATCGCCTCGGCCTGGATCGGCGACGGCGCCACCGCCGAACCCGACTTCCACAATGCGCTGACCTTCGCCGCCGTGTACCAGGCGCCGGTGATCCTCAACGTGGTCAACAACCAGTGGGCGATCTCGTCCTTCCAGGGCATCGCCGGCGGCGAGGCGACGACCTTCGCCGCGCGCGGCGTGGGCAGTGGCATTGCCTCGCTGCGCGTGGACGGCAACGATTTCCTCGCCGTGTATGCGGCGTCGCAGTGGGCCATCGAACGCGCCCACAGCGGCCTGGGGCCGACGCTGGTCGAATGGGTCACCTACCGCGCCGGGGCGCACTCGACCTCGGACGACCCGACCAAGTACCGGCCCAGCGACGACTGGAAGCACTTCCCGCTGGGTGACCCGATCGACCGCCTCAAGCAGCACCTCATCAAGAGCGGCCTGTGGTCCGACGAGGAGCATGGCCGCCTGCAGGCCACGCTCGAACAGGAAGTCATCGCCGCGCAGAAGGAAGCCGAGAGCTACGGCACCCTGGCCAGCGGCCAGGTGGTGAGCGCGGCGGCGATGTTCGACGACGTCTACAAAGAGCTGCCGGATCACCTGCGCCGGCAGCGCCAGCAATTGGGAATCTGATCATGGCCAAGATGACAATGATCCAGGCCCTGCGCTCGGCGATGGACGTGATGCTCGAACGCGACCGCAACGTGGTCGTGTTCGGCGAGGACGTGGGCTACTTCGGCGGCGTCTTCCGCTGCACCGAGGGCCTGCAGGCGAAGTACGGCAAGTCGCGCGTCTTCGACACGCCGATCGCCGAAGGCGGCATCGTCGGCGCGGCCGTGGGCATGGGCGTGTACGGCCTGCGCCCGGTGGCCGAGATCCAGTTCGCCGACTACTTCTACCCGGCCTACGACCAGATCGTCTCCGAGGCCGCCCGGCTGCGCTACCGCACGGCCGGCGACTTCACCGCGCCGCTGACCATCCGCATGCCCGTGGGCGGTGGCATCTACGGCGGCCAGACGCACAGCCAGAGCCCCGAGGCGCTGCTCACCCACGTGTGCGGGCTGCGCACGGTGATCCCGTCCAACCCCTACGACGCCAAGGGGCTGCTCATCTCGGCCATCGAGTGCGACGACCCGGTGATGTTCCTCGAGCCCAAGCGGTTGTACAACGGCCCCTTCGACGGCCACCACGACCAGCCCGTGGTGCCCTGGTCCAAGCACCCCGCCGGCGAGGTGCCGGAGGGCTACTACACGGTGCCGCTGGAGTCCGCCGCGACGCAGCGTACCGGCAGCGCGCTGACGGTGCTGACCTACGGCACCATGGTCTTCGTGTGCGAGGCCGCGGCGCGCGAGGCCGGCATCGACGCCGAGATCATCGACCTGCGCAGCCTGTGGCCGCTGGACCTGGAGGCCATCGTCGCCTCGGTGAAGAAGACCGGCCGCTGCGTCATCGTGCACGAGGCCACGCGCACCAGCGGCTTCGGCGCCGAACTCGCCGCGCTGGTGCAGGAGCATTGCTTCTACCACCTGGAGGCGCCGATCGAGCGCGTCACCGGCTGGGACACGCCCTACCCGCACGCCCAGGAGTGGGCCTACTTCCCCGGCCCGCAGCGCGTCGCCGCGGCCTTCAAGCGCGCCGTGGAGCTGACATGACGACCCCCACGTTTGCGGCTACGCCGCTGCACTGCCCCTCGAGGGGGCGCATGCCTCCTTGGGGCGGCCCTACGGAGGCATGATGGGCATTCACATCATCAAGATGCCCGACATCGGCGAGGGCATTGCCGAAGTCGAACTCGGCGCCTGGCATGTCCAGCCCGGCGACACGGTGGCCGAAGACCAGGCGCTGGCCGACGTGATGACCGACAAGGCCAACGTCGAGATTCCCTCCCCGGTGGCCGGCCGCGTGCTGGCGCTGGGCGGCCAGCCCGGCGACGTGCTGGCGGTGGGGGCGGAGCTCATACGCATCGAGGTCGCGGGCGCGGGCAACCTGGCTGCCGGTGCCGCGCCGCCCGCCCCGGTGGCTGCTGCGGCGCCCTCCGCGGTGGCAAGCGCACCGACACCCCCATCTGCGGGGGTGCCGGCGCCTGCGGCCAGGCCCGCCGCGCCGCCAAGCCTGCGCCCCGCCGTGGCGGTGGCCCGCAGCGCCGGCGACAAGCCCATCGCCTCGCCCGCCGTGCGTCGCCGCGCCTGGGACATGGGCATAGCGCTGAACTTCGTCCACGGCAGTGGGCCGGCCGGCCGCATCCTGCACGACGACCTCGAGGCCTACGCCGCGGGCGCCGGCTCGGCACCTGCGGCCGGCGATGCACGCTACGCGCAGCGCGAGGGCGAGGAAGCCGTGCCGGTGATCGGCCTGCGGCGCAAGATCGCGCAGAAGATGCAGGACTCCAAGCGCCGCATCCCGCACTTCAGCTACGTCGAAGAGGTCGACGTCACCGAGCTCGAGGCCTTGCGCGCGCAGCTCAACAAGCAATGGATGGATGAGCGCGGCAAGCTCACGCTGCTGCCGCTGCTGGCGCGGGCCATCGTGCTCGCGCTGCGGCGCTTTCCGCAGATCAACGCACGCTACGACGACGAGGCCGGCGTGGTCACGCGCTACGGCGCCGTGCACCTGGGCATCGCCACGCAGACCGACGCCGGCCTGATGGTGCCGGTGCTGCGCCATGCCGAAGCCTGCGACCCCTGGGCCGTGGCCGCCGAGGTGGCGCGCCTGGCGCAGGCCGCGCGCAGCGGCAAGGCACTGCGCGAGGAACTCTCGGGTTCGACGCTGACCATCACCAGCCTGGGCGCGCTGGGCGGCATCGCCAGCACGCCGGTGATCAACGCGCCCGAGGTCGCCATCGTCGGCGTGAACCGCATCGTGCAGCGGCCCATGTACGTGGCCGGCGCACTGGTGCCGCGGCTGATGATGAACCTCTCGTCGTCGTTCGACCACCGCGTCGTCGACGGCATGCACGCGGCCGAGTTCGTGCAGGCGCTGCGCGCCATGCTCGAATGCCCGGCGCTGCTTTTCGTGGAGTAGAGGATGGGCACGCAGACGCAGACCCAATCGACCACGCTGCTGGTGATCGGCGGCGGCCCCGGCGGCTACGTGGCGGCGATACGCGCCGCGCAGCTCGGCATCGCCACCACGCTGGTGGAGGGCGAGGCCCTGGGCGGCACCTGCCTGAACGTGGGCTGCATTCCGTCGAAGGCATTGATCCACGCCGCCGAGGAGTTCCACAAGGTGCGGCACTACGCCGCCAGCGGCGCCGCAGGCTCGGCGCTCGGCATCCACGTGAGCACGCCGCGCCTGGACCTGGCGCAGACGGTGCGCTGGAAGGACGGCATCGTCAAGCGGCTCACCGGCGGCGTGGCTGCGCTGCTGAAGAAGCACGGCGTGACGGTGCTGCGCGGCTGGGCGCGCATCGTCGACGGCAAGAGCGTGGAGGTGCGCAGCGCCGACGCAGCCGCCGCGCCCGTGCGCATCGCCTGCGAGCACCTGCTGCTGGCCACCGGCTCCGAGGCCGTGGCGCTGCCCACGCTGCCCTTCGGCGGCATGGTCGTCGACGCCACCGAGGCCCTCTCGCCGGCGTCGCTGCCGCAGCGCCTGGTGGTGGTGGGCGCAGGCTACATCGGCCTGGAGCTGGGCACGGTGTACCGCAAGCTCGGCGCCGAGGTGGCGGTGGTGGAGGCGCTGGACCGCGCGCTGCCGGCCTACGACGAGGAACTGACCAAGCCCGTGGTGGCGGCGCTGCGCAAGCTCGGCGTGCAGCTCCACCTGGGCTGCACGGTGCAGGGCATGAACGCCGCGGGCGACGCGGTGAGCGTGCGCGACGCGCAGGGCCGGCAGACCGAGCTGGCGGCCGACCGCGTGCTCGTCGCCGTGGGCCGGCGGCCGCGCAGCGCCGGCTGGGGGCTGGAATCGCTGCACCTGGACATGAACGGCCGCGCGCTGCGCATCGACGACCAGTGCCGCACCTCGATGCGCAAGGTCTGGGCCATCGGCGACCTCACCGGTGAGCCCATGCTCGCCCACCGCGCCATGGCACAGGGCGAGATGGTGGCCGAGATCATTGCCGGCAAGACGCGGCACTTCGCCCCCGCGGCCGTCCCCGCGGTGTGCTTCACCGACCCGGAGATCGTCGTCGTCGGCCACACGCCGGCGAGTGCGGCGCAGGCCGGGCTGGACGCGATCGACGCGCATTTCCCCTTCGCCGCCAACGGGCGGGCGATGACGCTGGAGGGCGGCGAGGGCTTCGTGCGCGTGGTGGCGCGGCGCGACAACCACCTCGTCGTCGGCTGGCAGGCCGTGGGGCGCGCGGTTTCCGAGTTGAGCACGGCGTTCTCGCACTCCATCGAGATGGGCGCGCGGCTCGAGGACGCCGCGGGCACCATCCACGCCCACCCCACGCTGGGCGAGGCGGTGCAGGAAGCGGCGCTGCGCGCCCTGGGGCACGCGCTGCACGTCTGAAGCCGCGCGGCGCAGCAGGCCATGCGCCGCCGCGACGGCTCAGTGGCGCCCGGCCGCCCGAAGCCACTGAGCGCCCCCTCGGGGGGCAGCGAACGCAGTGAGCTTGGGGGTCCACTCGGCGCCCGGCCGCCCGAAGCCACTGAGCGCCCCCTCGGGGGGCAGCGAACGCAGT
>DYOR01000162.1:2640-5334 GCA_020720385.1 Rubrivivax sp. | reverse complement strand
CACCTGCCGCCGTCTTGGCCCGGTAGCGGTCTGGACGTGCCGGCGGCCTACCGGGAACTGATACGACTCTTGAACATAAGAAAGTCCCTGTTGATCTCGTTCTCCAGTTCCTACTTGCAGATGGCGTTGCAGTTTGCTGCCTCGCTTGTCATTGCACGCTTGTTGACGCCCGAAGAGTTCGGGGTTTTCTCTCTGGCTACGGTAATCATCTACCTCGCGGGTGCCCTGCGGAATTTCGGTGTCGCGGGTTATGTGATCCAAGAGCGGGAACTGACCAAGGCGCGGTTGGACTCTGCCGCCGGGCTGAACTTCCTGTTCTCCTGGGGTATGGCGGTAGTGGTGGTGCTCATCGCGGGGCCCCTGGCCGAGTACTTCAAGGCGGCGGCGGTAGCGCCCGTTATCTGGCTCCTCGCTGCCAATTTCGTGCTCATTCCGTTCGCCTCCACCCTCATGGGCTGTTTGCGGCGGGAGATGCTGTTTGACCGGGTCGCCAAGATTGACATCGCCGCGGCCACTGTCCAGTCGGGTGGCAGCGTCGTGCTCGCCTGGTGGGGTTACAGTTTCTATTCGATGGCAATCGCATCGGTCCTTGCGACCGTGCTTGTCGTGATCATGACCTGGGTTCTGCGCCCGGCCGACGTACACATCTTCCCCAGGTTCTCGGGCTTCGCTCGGGTATTCCGCTTCGGTACCCTCTCGACCCTCAACCATTTCCTGTTGGAGGCTGGCAAGCGGATGCCGGACTTCGTTCTGGCGCGGATGATGGATCTGGCGAGCCTGGCCTTCTTTGCCCGGGCCGGGGGGCTCATCGAGATGTTCAACCGCCTGGTGATGAGCGGCCTGGTGACGGTTACCGTACCCCATTTCGCGGCTGAGGCGCGCAATGGCCCCGGCGTCAGCGGGACCTACCTTCTGGGCACTTCTTATCTCACTGCTGTGGCTTGGCCCTTCCTTGTCGTACTCGCAGCGACCGCGCCGGACTTGGTTCCCTTGCTCTACGGCGGGCAGTGGGGGGAATCGATTCCGCTGGTCCAGATCCTGTGCCTTGGGGAATTGCTGTTGGTGCCGTTTTACCTGCAAGGCCAGGTCCTGGTGGCAACCGGACACATGGGTGTGAGCACGGCGCTCAGCTTTGCTGCTGTGGTATTCCGGGTGCCCGCTCTGGTGCTACTGGCACCCCATGGACTCGTGATGCTCACGATTGGCTATGCCGCTGCGAGCGTATTCATCGCGGCGACCCATTATCTTGTCGAATTGCGCGTCCTGAAGATTTCCCTGACCGCGTTCTGGCGTGCCCTCTGGCCGAGCTTCGTCGTCGGCCTCTGTGTCGCGCTTGGCCTGGCAGCGGTTCACGGGATCGCCGGGGCGGGTATCATCGCCTTGGGTGTCCAAGCGGCCGTGGCCCTAGCCGCATGGTTGCTGGGGCTGCGCCTGGTTCGGCACCCATTCATGGCGGAACTGAAGCGGCTGCTGGCGAAGCGCTGATCTTGCGCTGTGGCCGAGGGTCGGGGGGCCTTCATGCTCCGCACCCAGGCCGTCCGGGGGTGGGACCGGTTGAGCCCGACTGTTTTGCGGTTCGAGCCGAGGTCTGCGGGACGGCGCTGACGCCACCCTGCTCGGGACCTCCGACGGCCTGCTTGTGCGCGGCGGGCCGTCGAGGCTCGAGCGCCGGCCGCTGCGCCTGCTGCGTGCGGCGCTGCGCCCCGACTACCGCCGCCCTGAGGGGCAGCATCCGCGGGATCGCGGTCAGCATCATTCACCAGACGGGAGACCCCCATGGCCGGTTCCAGCCTGCTCGCCCTGCTCGACGACATCGCTACAGTCCTCGATGACATCTCGGTTATGACCAAGGTCGCGGCGCGCAAGACCGCCGGGGTCCTGGGCGATGACCTGGCCCTGAATGCCCAGCAGGTGGCGGGGGTGCGCGCCGAGCGCGAACTGCCGGTGGTCTGGGCGGTGGCCCAGGGGTCCTTCCGCAACAAGCTGATCCTGGTCCCGGCGGCCCTGGCTATCAGCCTGGTGGCGCCCTGGGCCATTCTGCCCCTGCTCATGGTCGGCGGGGCCTACCTGTGCTACGAGGGGGTCGAGAAGCTGGCCCACAAGTTCCTGCACCGGGCGGAGGCGCAAGGGCATCACGCCGAGTTGACCCAGGCCCTGAAGGACCCGACGGTGGACCTGGCCGCCCTGGAGCGGGACAAGATCCGCGGGGCCGTGCTGACGGACTTCGTGCTGTCGGCGGAGATCATCGTCATCACCCTGGGGACCGTGGCCGGGGCGCCCTTCGCCACCCAGGCGGCGGTGCTGGCCGGGATTGCCATCATCATGACGGTCGGGGTCTACGGCCTGGTGGCCGGCATTGTCAAGATCGACGACGCCGGGCTCTGGCTCAGCACCAGGGCGGGGGAGGGGGTCCTGGCGGGGCTTCAGCGGCGCCTGGGGTGGCTGCTCCTGGCCGGGGCACCCTGGCTGATGAGGGCCCTGTCGGTGATCGGCACCGCGGCCATGTTCCTGGTGGGCGGCGGTATCCTGTCCCATGGCCTGCCCTGGCTCCACCACCCCATCGAGGGCTTGGCCCATGCCGCCGCGGCCCTGCCTGGGGTCGGCGGGGCCTTGGCGGTCCTGGTGCCGCTGCTTGCGGACATGCTGGTGGGTGTCGTCACCGGGGCCCTGGTGCTGGGGGTGGTGACCCTGGCG
>DYOR01000162.1:0-2540 GCA_020720385.1 Rubrivivax sp. | reverse complement strand
TCGATCACCAGGTCGAACCGCGAGGCGGCGGGGAAGGTCTGGGAGGTCACCCAGATCTGGGTGAAGTCCCGGCTGACCTGGGGGAGCACCGCCAGGGCCGAGGCGGTGCGCGACTCGTCGAAGAAGGCGAAGGGCTCGTCCAGGAACAGGAACTGGGGCCCCAGGATCACCGAGTTGACCAGCTTCTGGGACAGGGCCAGGCGCACCGCCAGCATGATCTGGCGCTGGGTACCGCTGGAGATCTCGTCCAAGTCCATGAAGTCGTGCTTCTCGTTGGAGAAGGCCTTGACCTTGAGGTCCTGGTCGATCTGCAGGTGCTGGTAGCGCCCGTTGGTGAACTTGGGCAGGGAATCGGCACAGAGGTTGCGCACCTCGGTGTTGAAGCGCTGGGAGATGTAATGGACGGCCCCGGCCAGCAGGTCCAGGGCCAGGTTGCGTACCCGCACCCGGCGGGCTAGGGCCTCGCCCCGGGCCCCCAGGCCCTCGGCGATGGCGGTCAGCTCCCCATGACGGCGCCCCCGCTCCCGTTCCTGGGCCATCTGCGCCTCCCGTCCGGCCAACTCCGCGGTGTGGCGGGCGACCGCCTCGTGCAGGGCGTCGGTGGCCTGACCGGCCTGGGCCTTGGATCGGGTCAGGCTGGCCGCCAATTCCGCCGCGGCGGAGCGGAACCCCAGACGCAGGTCGCCGAGCCGACCGGCGTCCACCAAGTCGCCCCCTGGGCCAGCCAGGAAGGCGGGGACGGCCCCGGAGATGGCCCTGTCCTTCAAGCGCCCGAGCAGGGCGACGGCCTCGGGCAGGGGCAAGGTGTCGAGCAGGGCGAGGTCGGCGTGCTCCCGCTCGGCGGTCCGGCGCGCCCGCTCAACCCCGGTGCGGGCCTTGGCCAGGCGGGTCAGGTGGGCGGTGGCGCGCGCCGCAAAGGCCGCCAGGCCCGCGGCCAGCAGGGCCAGGGCACCGGCCGCCACCGGCACCCAGGGCAGGGCCAGGGGCCAGCCCGGCACCAGGCCGTTCAGGGCGGCGGCGATGCGGGTCGCCGCCTCGCCGGGCTGGGCCTGGACCAGCAGCCCCCAGACCATGGCCAGGCCCAGGCCGAGCAGGGCGGCGGTCAGCCCCCAGGCGCGGCTGTGCAGTCGGCGTCTCCTGGCCTTGTGGATGCGCCGGTCCAGCCCGGCCAGTTGGGTGGCAAAGGGCTTGTCACCCCGGGGGCTGTGAACGATGGGCGGTTCGGCGGGCCCCTCGGCCGGTTGCTCGATCAGGGTGGGGGCGAGCCGGGCGGCCAGCTCGTCCCGGTAGGCCAGGGCCTGGCGGCGCAGGGCGGCGAAGGCGGCGAGGCGCTCGTCCATGGCCCGGGCGGCGGCGCTGAGGGTGGCGTAGCAGCGCCCGGCGCCCTCGTCCGTGGCCCGGGTCGGCGCTACCGCCTCCAACAGGCCGGCCAGACCCGCCGCCTGAGCCTGCCGTTCCGCGAGGCTGGCCCTAGGTTCCATGGCCAGCCAGGTCGCGGCCCCCTCCTTGACCCGGGCCAGGGCGGCGTCGGCGGCCTCGGCGGCGGCCTTGATGGCCTGGATCTGGCCGCGGTGGCCGTCCAGGGCCGCCTGGGTGCGGGCTTGATCGGTCTCCAGGGCGACCAGGTGCGCCGGGTCGTGCCCCAGGGCCCGCACCTGGGCGGCGATGTCGGCCTGGGCGCGGGTTGCCTCGGCACGCAGGGACTCGGACTGGTCGCGCTCGCGGCGGCACTCGGCGGCGACCCGCTCCAGGGCGTCGATCCCCGCCATGGCCCTGACCGCGTCGCTGTGGGGCTTGGGGGTGGAGATCTCCCGCTGGGCGAGGTAGAAGGACTCCACCAGCTCCGTATAGCCGAAGCCGATCAGGTCGCGCAGGCGCGAGGCGACCGGCTCGACCCCGCGCACCATGGGCTGCTCCCCGGGCCGGCTGATGCTGGCCCCGTGGCTGCCCAATTCGTCCAGGAAGCGGGCCACCTGATAGCGGCTGCCGTCCGGGGTGCGGAAGTCGAGCCGGATGGAGCAGCGCGACTCGCCCCAGCGGATGACCTTGCCTAGCTCGTTGGGGCCGAGCGAGAAGGTCCGCCCGAACAGGGCGAAGCAGACCGACTCGCCGATGCTGCTCTTGCCCGACTCGTTGTCCCCGACCACCGCGATCAGGCCCCGGGTGGGGATCTCGTCCAGGTCGAGCCGGGCGTACTTGAGGACGTTCTCCGCCTGGATGCGCTCTATGATCATGGTCGTTCAGGCCCCTGAACCGGGGGGTGCCGGGGGATCCAGGCGGGCCAGCACCAGGGCCAGGGCCTCGTCGAACAGGGCGGCGTCGAAGGCGTCGTCGGAGTTGCGCCGCCGCTCCCGGTCCAGCTCGCAGAAGGCGGCGAAGTCGCGCGCCGGGCCCGGCGGCCTGGGGCCGGCGGCGCCGGGCACCTGAGATGGGTCGGACATGGGCCCCCCTGCCGAGGCTTGGGTTGGGGTGCGGCCGGACCGGCCGCCTGGGGAGTCGATAGGTTAGCGGCTTCGGGGCAGAAGGGAAGCCCGGGCTTG
>DYOR01000027.1:18208-29665 GCA_020720385.1 Rubrivivax sp. | reverse complement strand
TTGGTCGACATGCTGAATCGTCTTCTCTCCCACGACTTGCCGCGCAGCCGCTGGCTCGCCGCGGCGCTGCTCGTCATCCTCGTCGCGCTGGCGCTCGCGCCCTTTCTCTTCCCGGGCGCCAAGTCGATGTCGGTGGTGGCGAAGATGCTCGTCTTCATCCTGCTCGTGGCGAGCTACGACCTGCTGCTGGGCTACACCGGCATCGTCAGCTTCGCGCACACCATGTTCTTCGGCATCGGCGCCTACGGCATGGCCATCGCCAGCGAGCGCCTGGGCGCGGGCTGGCCCGCGGTGGGCGTCGGCCTGGCCGGCGCGGTGGGGGTGTCGGTGTTGCTGTCGCTCGTCATCGGCCTCTTCAGCCTGCGCGTGAAGGCGATCTTCTTCGCCATGATCACGCTCGCCGTGGCCACCGCTTTCCAGACCCTGGCCTCGCAGCTCAGCGAGTTCACCGGCGGCGAGGACGGGCTGAGCTTCAAGACGCCGCAGTGGCTCAGCCCTTCGTTCGAGCCTTTCGAGACGCCGCTCCTGGGCCTGACCCTCGACGGCAAGGTGTTCACCTACTACCTGCTCTTCGCTGCCGTGCTGGTGCTCTTCCTGACCCTGCTGCGCATCGTCAACTCGCCCTTCGGCCGCGTGCTGCAGGCGATCCGCGAGAACGATTTCCGCGCCGAGGCCATCGGCTACCGCACGGTGGTCTACCGCACGCTGAGCAACGTGCTCTCGGCGCTCTTCGCCACGCTTGCCGGCGTGCTGCTGGCACTGTGGCTGCGCTACACCGGGCCCGACACCACGCTGAGCTTCGAGATCATGATCGACATCCTGCTCATCGTCGTCATCGGCGGCATGGGCACGATGTACGGCGCGGTCGTCGGCTCGGTGCTCTTCATGTTGGCGCAGAACTACCTGCAGGACCTGCTCGCGCTCGGCGCCGGCGTGCTCGAAGGCGTACCCGTGCTCGGCGCCTTGGTCTCGCCCGACCGCTGGCTGCTCTGGCTGGGCATCCTCTTCGTGCTCTCGGTCTATCACTTCCCCAGCGGTGTCGTCGGGCGCCTGCGTGCGCTCGGCGTGAAAGTGCCGAAATGAAAGCCCCAAGCTCACTTCGTTTGCAGCCGCCCAGGGCCCGCCAGAGGCCCCTTCGTGGCCCTTGGGGCGCGAAGGTCCTTCGGAACGGCCGGGCGGTACTGAAATGAACGCGTCGACATCGAACTACCTCGTCTGCGAGGGCCGCGAACTGCACTACACCGAGTGGGGTGCGGCGCATGCCGAAGTCGTCGTCGCCTGGCACGGCCTGGCGCGCACCGGCCGCGACATGGACGCCGTGGCGTCGCACCTGGCGGCGCGCTACCGCGTCATCTGCCCCGACACCCTGGGCCGTGGCCTGAGCCAATGGAGCGCGCAGCCGGCGCAGGAGTACTGCCTGGCCTTCTACGAGCGGCTCGCGGTGGCTCTGCTCGACCAATTGGGCATCGCCCAGGTGCTGTGGCTGGGCACGTCGATGGGGGGCGCCATCGGCCTGCGCGGCGCGGCCAACGCGCTGCGCGGCCGCATCCGCCGCCTCGTGCTCAACGACATCGGCCCGCAGATCGCCGATGCCGCGCTGGCGCGCATCCGCGCCTATGCCGGCAGCCCGCCGGCCTTCGCCACCATGGGCGAGCTCGAACAGTACTTCCGCACCATCTACAAGCCCTACGGCTGGTTGCCCGACGCGCAATGGCGCGTGCTCACCGAGACCTCGATGCGCCGCCTGCCCGACGGCCGCGTCACCCCGCACTACGACCCGGCGATGGTGCAGCAGTTCATCCACCACCCCGACGACTACCTGCTGTGGGAGGCCTGGGACTCGCTGGCCCTGCCCGTGCTGTGCCTGCGCGGCGAGCACTCCGACCTGCTCCTGCCCGAGACCGCCGAGGCGATGCGCGCGCGCGGCCCGCGCGCGGTGGTCGTGACCATTCCCGGCTGCGGCCACGCGCCGGCACTGAACACGCCCGAGCAGTGCGCGTTGGTGGAGCGCTTCCTCACCGGGAACTGAGCGCCGCGGGCCTGCGCTCCGGCTCTTCGCAGCGGCGTTGGCAGGCGCGCAGCGGCCGTGGCTTGCTCACGCCGGGCGCCCTTGCTCGTACCAGGACTTGCTCGAGTTGACGACGCGCACCACGAGCAGCATCACCGGCACCTCGATGAGCACGCCCACCACGGTGGCCAGCGCGGCCCCCGATTCGAAGCCGAAGAGGCTGATCGCGGCGGCCACGGCGAGCTCGAAGAAGTTGCTCGCACCGATGAGTGCCGAAGGGCAGGCGACGCTGTGCGACTCGCCCAGGCGCCGGTTCAGCCAGTAGGCCAGGCTGGAGTTGAAGAGCACCTGGATGAGGATGGGCAGCGCGAGCATGGCGATGACCAGCGGCTGCTCGATGATCGCCCGGCCCTGGAAGGCGAAGAGCAGCACCAGCGTGGCCAGCAGCGCGGCAATCGACCAGGGGCCGATGCGCGCCAGCGTGGCCTCCAGCGCGCCGGCGCCGCGCCGCAACAGCGCCCGACGCCAGGTCTGCGCGAGCACGACCGGGATGACGATGTAGAGCACGACCGAGGTGATCAGCGTGTCCCAGGGCACGCTGATGGACGACAGGCCGAGCAGCAGCGCGACGATGGGGGCGAAGGCGAAGACCATGATGCTGTCGTTCAACGCCACTTGCGACAGCGTGAAGAGCGGGTGGCCGCCGGTGAGCCGGCTCCAGACGAAGACCATCGCCGTGCACGGCGCCGCCGCGAGCAGGATGAGCCCGGCGATGTAGCTGTCGGCCTGGCCCGCGGGGAGCCAGGGTGCGAAGACATGGCGGATGAAGATCCAGCCCAGCAACGCCATCGAGAAGGGCTTCACGGCCCAGTTCACGAACAGCGTCACGCCCATGCCGCGCCAGTGCTGGCGCACCTGGTGCAGCGCGCCGAAGTCCACCTTCAGCAGCATCGGCACGATCATCACCCAGATGAGCAGGCCCACGGGCAGGTTCACATGCGCCATCTCCATGCGGCCGATGGCCTGGAAGGGACCCGGAAGCCACTGGCCCAGCGCGATGCCGACGACGATGCACAGGAAGACCCAGACCGTGAGGTAGCGCTCGAAGACGCTCATCGGCGCGGGCGCCGCGACACGGGCGGGAAGGGTGGTGGTGTTCATGGTGCGGTCCATTCAGCTGCGGCCGATTTCGACCAGAGCCGTGTGCAGCGCCGCACGGTCCATGGTCTCGAGCGGCAGGGTGAGCAGCTGCAGCATGCGGTAGCCCAGGGCCTGGCGCGTGAGTTCGAAGGCGCGGCGCCTGCCCGCGTCGCCGCCCTCGGCGTTGGACGGGTCCGGGTAGCCCCAGTGCACCTTGAGGGGCTGGCCTGCGGCGCCGCCGAAGAACACCGGGCAGGGCTCGGCCGCGGCCTGGTCGCACACGGTGATGACGATGGACAGCGGCGGCGCACCCGCGGCGCTGAACTCGTCCCAGCTCTTGCTGCGGCAGCCGCGCGTGTCGATGCCCGCGCCGTGAAGCGACTCGAGGGCGAGCGGGTTGATGCGGCCGCCGGGCGCGCTGCCCGCGCTGTGGGCCTTCACGTCACGGCCGAGCCGCGCGGCCCAGTGCTGGAGCATCGCCTCGGCGAGCACGCTGCGCGCCGAGTTATGGGTGCAGAGAACGAGGATGTGCGTGGTCATGGCTCAGGCCCCGGTGGTGCCGATCTGGTCGATCTCGCGCTGCAGCGAGAGCCCGGCGAGGCGGTCCAGCGGCAGCGCCAGCATCAGCTCGATGCGCCGCTTGAGCGTCAGGGCGGTGTCCGTGAACACCTTGGCTTGGAGCGCGTCGTCGCCCTCGACCGCCGCCGGATCGGGCACGCCCCAGTGCGCCGTCATCGGCTGACCGGGCCACACGGGGCAGACCTCGCCAGCGGCCTTGTCGCACACGGTGAAGATGAAATCGAGCGCAGGCGCGCCCGGCTGCGCGAACTCGTCCCAGCTCTTGCTGCGCAATCCGTCGCTCGAGATGTGCCAGCGGTCCAGGGTCTGCAGGGCCCCCGGATGAACCCTGCCCGTGGGATGGCTGCCCGCGGAGAAGGCCTTGAAACGCCCCGCGCCGAGGTGGTTCATCAGGCCTTCGGCCATGATCGATCGCGCCGAGTTGCCGGTGCAGATAAAGAGCGCTGTGTAGGTCTTGTCGTTCATGGCGATTCAGCAGCAGGAGCCCGGGCCCGCGACCGGCACGCCCACGGGCTTGCCGCGCGGCGTGGGTGTGCAGCAGTCGTCGGCCCGAGGCACGGTGGCCGGGGCGCAGCAGGCGCGCTCGCCCGCTGGGGCAGGGGATTCGTTGAACACGGGGATGCTGCCCAGGGTGTGGAAGTGTTCCCAGGCGATGCCTTGCGGGTCGGTGACCCAGTGCTTCTCGCTGCGCGCGTAGCAGCAGCTGGTCTGGCCCTCGTCGAGCAGCGCCATGTCCGCGACCTGAGCGCGCGCCTTCAGCGCCGCCAGCTCGGCCGGGTCGTCGGTCTGGATGCCGAGGTGGTCGATGCCCGGCTGGTGGCCGCGCGTGGAGATGGCGAAATTCAGCGGCGGGTCCTCGAGCATCCACTTGGCGTAATCGATTTCGGTGCGCGCCGGCGCGGCGGCAAAGAGCCGGGAGTAGAAGCCGACGCTCTGGGCGAGGTCGTCGACATGCAGGTGGACATGGAAGCGTTTCATGGGGTTTCTCCGTTTCAGCAGGTGGCGCGGCCCGGTGCGGCGGCGATGTCGCACGACGCACCATGGCAGCAGTGGGCGGTGAGGTAGGCGAGCAGCGCGTTCATCCGTGCGATGGACGGCCGGTAGATGAGGCTGCGGCCGTCACGCTCCTGCGAGACGAGGCCGGCGTGCATGAGCTCCTTGAGGTGGAAGGAGAGCGTGGAGCCCGGCACCCCCAGCGTCGCCGACAAGGCCCCGGGCGTCATCCCCTGCGGGCCGGCGCCGACGAGCGCGCGAAAGACGCGCAGGCGCATGCCCTGGGCCAGGGCGGCGAGCGAGGCGACAGCGGCTTTCTCATCCATATTTCTATAATAATGGAAATTAATGTCGGTGTCAAACCATGCCGTCGGCATCGATCGCGTCGCCGCGACCAGCGGCCCCGCCTGACCCCGCCCGGCACGGTGGGAAACCCGTATGGGCGCGAGAGTCGCCAGGCCGGCGGGCTATGCTGGCCGCCATGACGCGCATCGAGAACCACTCTCTGGCAGGCCGCGTGGCGCTGGTCACCGGCGCCAACACCGGCATCGGGCGGGTCACCGCGCGCGAGCTCGCGCTGCGCGGCGCGCAGGTGTTCATCGCCTGCCGCTGTGCGCAGCGCGCCCAGCCCGTGCTCGACGAGATCCGTGCCCTGCGCGCCGATGCGCAAGTGCAGGCGCTGCATCTGGACCTGGGCGACCTGGACTCGGTGCGCGCCTGCGCCGCGGGCTTCCTGGCGCGCGAGCTGCCGCTGCACCTGCTCGTCAACAACGCCGGCGTGGCCGGTGCCCGCGGCCTCACCGCGTCGGGCTTCGAGCTCGCCTTCGGCGTCAACCACATGGGGCATTTCCTGCTCACGCAGCTGCTGCTCGAACGCCTGCGTGCCTCGGCGCCGGCGCGCGTCGTCACCGTGGCCAGCCGCGCGCACTACCGTGCCACGGGCATCGACTGGAGTGCCGTGCGCCGGCGCACGCGGGCGTTGACCGGGCTGCCCGAGTACAGCGTCTCCAAGCTCGCCAACGTGCTCTTCAGCGCCGAGCTCGCGCGCCGGCTCGCCGGCAGCGGCGTGACGAGCTACGCGCTGCACCCCGGCGTGGTGGCCTCGGACATCTGGCGCGCCGTGCCCTGGCCGCTGAACGCGCTGATGAAGCTGAGGATGATCTCGACCGAAGAGGGCGCGGCGACGACGCTGCATTGCGCAGCCTCGCCGGCCGTGGCCGGCGAGAGTGGCCTCTACTACGACCGCTGCGCCGTCAAGCAGCCGAGCCGTGTCGCGCAGGACGCGGCGCTGGCGGCCGAGTTGTGGCGGCGCAGCGAGGAGTGGGCCGGCTGAGATCTGCCCCGGGGCCCACCGGCGAAGGCCGGGCCTGTGCTGGCATGGCTAAGGGCGCTGCAATCGCGCCGGCGAGAGCATCGCCGCGCTCACGCCGAAGGCAGCGATCGCCGCGGGCAGGGGCAGGCCCGCGGCGAGGGCCGCACAGGCCTGGCCCATCGCGGCGCAGGTCTGGATGCCGTAGCCGCCCTGCGCGGCGAGCCAGAACAAGCCCGGCATCTCGGCGTCGAAGCCGCCGACGAGGCTGCCGTCGGCGACGAAGGAGCGCAGTCCAGCCCAGGTGCGCGCCGGTCGGCGGATCTCGAGCGTCGTCATCTCGCCGATGCGGGCGATGGCCAGCGCGATGTCCATCTCCTCCGGCTGCACGTCCTGCGGCGGCACCGGGTCGGCGTTGGCCGGCGAGCCGAGCAGCATGCCGGCATCGGGCTTCAGGTACCAGCTCTCGTCGGCGCCGATGACGAGCGGCCAGTCCGAGACCTGCACGCCGGCGGGCGGTGCGAAGGTGAAGGCCGAGCGGCGCTTGGGCACCAGGCCGATGGGGCGCGCGCCGGCGCGCCGCGCCACCTCGTCGCACCAGGCGCCCGCGGCGTTGACGAGCAGGGGCGCCGCATGCGTCTGCCCGCCGGCCTGCACCTGCCAGTGTCCCTGCACGCGCCGCGCCGCGGTGACCTCGGCGTTGCACAGCAGCTGCCCGCCGCGCCGCCGCAGGCCCTTGAGAAAGCCCTGGTGCAGTGCATGCACGTCCATGTCCGCGGCATCCGGGTCGTAGACCGCGCCGAGCACGCGCTCGCTGCGCAGCACCGGCACCATGGCCAGCGTCTGCGCCGCGTCGAGGCGCTGGGCGCGCGAGGCCACCGCGCGCATCACCTGCCACTGCCCGTCGAGTTGCGCCTCCTGCCCCGGCGCGGCCACGACCAGCGCGCCGCGTGGCGTGAGGATGGGGTGCTCGGCAAAGCCCTCGGGCGGATGCTCGAAGAAGGCGCGGCTGGCCATCGTCAGCGCGCGCACCTGGGCCGTGCCGTAGCTCTCCATGAACTGCGCTGCCGAGCGCCCGGTGGCGTGGTAGCCGGGCTGGTCCTCGCGCTCGAGCAAGGTGACGCGGCCGTGCTCGGCGAGCCAGTAGCCCACGGAGGCGGCGGCGATGCCGGCGCCGACGACGATGAAGTCGCTGTCCAAGTCTCGATCCCCGTTGCCGCGGCGCGCACGGGTGCGCCGTCGGGTGCCGCATTGTCGGCGCCCCGCGCGGCCCGCCGGGAGCCGGCAGCCGATCAGGACTTGCGCATCAGGCGCAGGGATTTTCCGGTGAGAAAGGCGGCCTCGTCCCATGGCAGCCGCAAGGCCTCCAGCGGCTCCAGCGGGAAGGGCTGGCCGGGCTGGCCGTCGGTCCAGATGAAGTCGCCGCCGCACAGCACCGGGCCGGGCCAGGCAGGGGCGCTTGCCGTCGCGGCGGCCGCACGCGGTGCATTGGGCACCGCGTCGTGCGGCAGGGTCGCGGCCGGCGCGCCGAAGGGCCAGCCGAGGAACTGGAAGGCCGCCCACACCGCGCCGCTGCGCGTGTCGGGCCGGGCGCGCAGCGCGCGCTGTGCCCTTTGCAGGGCGGTGGCCGGCGACGCCCCTCGTGCCAGCTCGGCGTAGAAGGCCTTCATCAGGCGCAGCGTGGCCAGGTCGTCCACCGGCCACAGGCTGGCCAGCACGGCGCGTGCACCGGCGATGCCGAAGGCCTGCGGCAGGCCGATGTAGGAATCCGGGTGCGGCGCGCCCAGCCCGGTCTGGCAGGCCGAGAGCACGACCAGCTCGGCCTGCAGGGGCTGCTCCATGACGTCGCGCGCGAAGAGTGCGTTCGCGCCCGGCGGCTCGGACGCGCCGGCGAGGACGACGAACGAGTTCTCGCCGAGCACGTGCCAGTAGCCGTGCGTGGCCAGGTGCAGGACGCGCGCGTGGCGCAGCCAGGGCATGAGATTCGCCTTGCGCGCCTGCGCGCCGAGCAGGCCGGCGCCGCCGGTGGCCTCGATCACCGCCGCCGCCTCGGGCAGGGTGCCGTCGAGGGGACCGAACTCGACCGTCGCCAGGCTCTCCTCCACACCGGGGAGCAGCTGGAACTGCACCTCCTGCGGGCCATGCACGGCCAGCACCAGCGCCGGCAGGGGCGGCGCGCCTTCGGGCAGGCGGGGCAGGCAGTCGGGCGCCGCATCGCGCCGCGGGTCGAGCTGCAGCCAGGCCCCCGCCGAAGCGGCCAGCGTCAGTTCCCAACGCTGCGCGAGCACGCTGCGGCCCAGCGGCATGGCGCCGAAGGGCAGGTGAAAGAGCGCGCCGTGCGGCACGATGACGAGGCGTCCGCGGCCACGCGCGAGCAAGCGCCGCACGGCCGCCGGGAGCAGCGCCGCAGCGAGCTCGGCGAGCTGTGGTTGCAGCTCGCGCCAGCCGTCGCGCGGCCGCTGCGCGTCGCTGCGCACCACCTGGCGCGCGTGCGCTTGCGTTGCGGGCGCGGTCGCGGCGGCGCCAGCGCGGTCCTCGGCTGGGGCCGCTTCATCGGCATCGCCGCCCATCATCTGCATCAGCGTGGGCAGCAGGCGATCGAGCACGTCTTGCGCCTTGCTCGCGTCCCAGCTGGCGACGAGGCCCTGCGGCCCGACGAGCCAGCCCTGCACGGCGCGCGCGCCGACACGAAAGAGCTTGATCAGGTGCGCCTGCGCCGCGGCCAGGCCTTCCACCACCTGGTCCAGCGTGGGCGAGGCCAGCATGAGGCGGCCGGCACCGTCGCAGCGCATCTCGCGCCCGCCCTGGCGCCGCGTCTGGTGGCGGAACATGAGGTCGAGGATGGCGCGGCCCTGCGCCTGCTCGCTGACTTCGAAGGCACGCTCGGCGCGCCCCCGCGCCAGCAGCCAGGCGGTGTAGTGCTGCACCATGGGCACGGTCTGCTCCATCAGGTGGTAGCGCTCGGCCAGGTCCAGGCGGCTGCGGCTGCGCGCCGCCACCTCGAGGCACTCGTCGAAGCGTGCCGTGGCCTCGTCGTCCTGGCCGGCGTCGGCCAGCGCTTTGGCCAGATCGAAGGTGGCCGCCAAGTGCAGCGGGCTGTGCTGGGCGCTGGCGTGGGCCTGCGCCGCGCGCAAGGCCTCCAGCGACGACTGGCGCGCTGCGCCGCTGGACACCGCCAGCGTGGCCAGCGCGCCGCGCGCCTGGTTCGCGTACGCGGCGTTGCCCATGGCCTCGGCCACGGCCAGCGCCTCGGCCAGGCAGGCACGGGCGGCGGCGCCATCGCCCGAGCGCTCGTGCAGCTTGGCCTGCTGGAAGAGGTAGGACCAGCGCAGCTCGGGCTGCTCGCGCACGGCGGCCGGCAGCGCCTCGAATTCCTGCAGCCAGGGCAGGGCTTCCTTCACCACGCCCATGCCCAGCAGGTGCTGGGCGAGCGAGAGCATGCAGGCCGCGGCGAGCTCGTCGCCGGCGGGCGTGCCCACGCCGCGCGCCAGCTTCAACGCCGCCTGGAAGTGGTCGTGCGTGGCCTGGCGGTTGTTGGCGTAGCGGGCGATGTGGCCGAGGTTGAATTCCACCTCGGCGCCAGCGAGCTCGTCGCCGAGTTCGCGGTAGATTCCCGCGGCGCTGGCGAAGAGGCCTTGCGCGGCCTTGGGCCGGCCGCTCTCGGCGAGGGCCGCGGCGAGGTTGAAGCACAGCCCGGCGTAGGCCGGCGTGGCGTGCTCGGAGGCATCGAATTCGCCGAGCAGCGGCTCGAGCAGCCGCGCCGCGTCGGCCGCGCGGCCCGCCTGGTAGGCGCGCACACCCTCGGCGATGCGCTGGCGGCGGCTGTCGCTGGCCTGGCCCGACGCAGGCGGCAGCTCAGGCGAAGCGCACACGGGCGAACGGGTCCCCGTAGTAGGCATAGGACTGCGCCGTGGGGTCGTCGCGCATCTCGTCGCGCAGCTCGCACAAGGCCTCGCCGATGGCCAGGCCGGCCTTGAGCTTGCGATAGAAGGCCACGCCGAACGCGGCGGCGCTGGGGTCGTAGACCGGCCAGTAGGGTGCGACCACGCCGCTCCAGCCCGAGGCGATGCAGTTGCCGGCAAAGCCGCCCGAGCGGCCCATCACGCGGCTGCCCCGGCCCACCGAGCAGGCGTTGAGGTAGAGCACCGGCTGCGCCACGCTGCCCAGCGCACTGGAGGCGAAGGCCATCGCCGTGATCTGGTCGGCGCCTTCGAGTTCGAGCGCGCTGAGGTCGGCGTTCGGCCCGAGCACGCCGTGGCCCGAGAAGTGCACCATCTGCGTATCGGTGCTGGCGAGCAGGCGCTTGACCTGCGCGCGGTCGGCCGGCGTTACCGCGTGGGCGCAGGGAATGAGCGCCTGCAACTCGCGCGACTCCTGCGCCGCCCAGGGCAGGCCCGCGGCCTGCGCGTCGGGGATGAGCACGGCGACGGAGCTGACGCGCATCGCCTGCGGCTGCGGCCGCGTGTCGGTGCCGGGGCGCCAGCGGCCAAGCACGTGCGACACGCCCAGCGGGGGCAGCTCGACGTACTGGCCATTGACCTTGCCGCTCGGGCGGACCAGCTCCCACGGGAACTCGAGTTCGTCGGAGTAGACGCAGATCGACCGCGGCGGTTCTTCCAGGCCGGCCAGGCGCAGGTACTCGGCGCGAAAAGCCTCGGGCAAGTGCATCCAGAGCTGGCGGCCAAGGTCGGCCAGCTCGTCGAGGAAGCGCGCGTTCCAGGCCGCAAGCAGGGCGTCGAAGCGCGCCGAGGCGCTGCCCGCGGGGAACTGCTGGAAGCTCGGATCCAGGGTCTCGGCGAGGTAGGTCGAGATCTCCTTGCCGCCGAGGTCGAAGCTGCCGAACGGGCGCGATTCGTACTCATGGCCACGCACCTGCGAGCGCAGGTCGATGGTGAACAAATGGGCCAGGGGATCGGGGCGCCGCACATTGACCACCAGGTCGGCGTCGTCGCGATGCTGCGACGCCACGCGCACCGGGCTGCTGCGGTCGGGCTGGTTGGTGGTGCTGCCCTGCCAGCCCCGTGGCACGACCACCGTGTGGTGGGTGACGCTGCCGACGCATTCGTTGCCGCGGAAGAACGAGGCCACGATGGCCCGCTCCACCGGCACCGCGCCGGGGTCCAGCGCGGTGAGCCGGAAGCGCGCCTGCTCGGTCTGCGGGTCGCGTTCGCGCAGCACGCGCAACGTGGCATGGCGCTCGCCGGCGATGGCGAAGCCGGGGGCGCTGAGTTCGGCCTGCAGTTCGATCTCGTCGGCGCCGAATTCGAATGCCAAGGTCATGCGCCCGGCCGGCGCCGTGGCGGCGGCGGGCGGGTTGAGCAGCACCGTCAGGTCGTCGCTCTGCCCGGCCTCGAGCCGCTCGTGGAACCACAGCGCCGGGTCGCGCTGCACCGTCTCGGCGGCGCGTGCGGGCGTGGCGCGCCTGGCC
>DYOR01000027.1:0-18108 GCA_020720385.1 Rubrivivax sp. | reverse complement strand
GCGGCGCGGGAGGCCTTGTGCCGCCGTTGGCCGGCACCTGCGGCATGGCGGCTGGCAGCGGCGCCGCGGCGGCAGGGGTGCGCCCGCGCAGCGTGCCGCTGCGCAGTCCGCTGTTGCGCGTGGCGAGCGGGCGCGCTGCAGCGCCCGCTTCAGCCGCCGCCGCGGGCGCCCGAAAGGCCGCCGGCGCCGGTGCCGGTGGTGGCGTGACGCGTGGCCGGGCTGGCGCCGCCGCGGCGTGCGGCACCACGCGCTCGAAATGCGCCTCGATGTGCGCGATGGCGCGCGGCTGGGCGAAGAAGGCGCTGTGCCAGACGCCGTCCTCGGCGCCGAAGACCAGCGGGTCGGCGATCGGGAACGAGGGGTGGCCGTTGGCGGCGAACACGCCTTGCTGCGGCACCACCAGGTCGTTGGCCAGGTGCTCGCCGTCGACGACGAAGACGCGGTCCATCACCGGGTCGGCGAGCTTGTCGACGAGCCAGCCGTTCTCGCGCCCGGGCCGGGGCTCGAAATCGGCCGCCGCCGCCGCGTAGCGTGCCCGGCTGGGCGCTGCGGCGCGGTTCAGCGTGTCGGTGACGTAGCTGCCCTTCATGCCCAGCGCGGCGATGCCCGGCAGCGCCGTCACGCCGGCATGCGCCACCAGCGTCACCAGGCCGAGGACGACCTCGATCGAATAGGCCACCGGGCCGTCGGGGAAGCTCGTCAGGCAGTTGGTGAAGAGGTCGATCATGTCCACCATGTGGTCGGCGTCACCCAGCGGCGAGCCGGCGTTGGGCGTGGCGGCGAAGTACACGCTGCGCACGCGCAAGGGGTGCCCGGGCACGAGCGCGTCGCCGCGCTCGGCGAGCACGCGCGAGACGATGCCGCCGCGGCTGTGGCAGACGATGTCCACCGTGATGGGCTCGCCGGGCAAGGCCTGCGCCAGCCGTTGCAGCAGCTCGCGCGCGTTGTCCTCGGGCGAGGCGCTCACCGTGGGGTGGTCGAAGGCCAGCACGCGGCCTTCGTAGCGCGCGCACCAGCGCGCCATGGCGCTGCGCGGCAGTCCGGCGAGCATGCCCTGCACCGAACTGAAGAGACCGTGCACGAAGAGCAGCACCGGCCCGCCACGCAGTGCGGCGAAATCGTCGAAGGACGCCGTCGGTGGCTGGCGGTAGTTGTCGGGCGTGGGCTGCCACAGCCGGTAGTCGCGGTAGCGCCGCTCCACCTTCTCGCCCAGCCAGCGCACCGGGTCGTCGAGCAGCGCCGAGAGCACCGGCAGCACCAGCACCTTGAAGATCTTGCGCCCGACCTTGGTGAAAACGCCGCGCAGCTGGCGCCGCGGCATGCCCACGTCCAGCGTGCGCCGGCTGGCCGCGTTGCGCATGGGGATGACGAAGCGCGGCCCGGCCACGGGCCCGCGCAGCCACTTCGGCGGCTGCGCCGCCGCAGGCTCGGCAAAGTGCCAGCTGATGCCGCCGGATTCGTCCTGGTAGAGCACCACGCGCGGCGCGCTGTCGCCGCGCGGCACGGCCGGGCTCAGCGCGAGCATGTCGCCGGGCGCGGCGCGCAGCGCGGTGGCCTCGAGGATGAGGGTCTCCTGCTCGCGCAGGCCCAGGGCGGCGAGGGCGCGGTCGAAGTCCGGTGCCGTGTCCAGCGCGGAAGGCAGCGCCGCCGAGCGCAGCCGGCCCGCCTCGGGCAGGCGCTGGCGCACCACGCCCTCGCCCCCCAGACCCTGCAGCGTGGTGCCGTTGCCGAAGCGCATCGTGGCCTGCGCCGCGCCGAGTGCCTTGTGCTCGAGAGCCATGCCATTCCCCTGGGGTCGATGACCTTGCCAAACCCTGCAAGGATGCGCCCAAGGACCCGCCCGCGCCAGTCCCTAGAATGCTCCGCCCCCACCTCTCGAGGCCCGCATGTCTTCCGCTGTCATCCGTATCCGCGGTGCGCGTCAGCACAACCTGAAGAACCTGGACCTCGACCTGCACACCGGCGAGTTCACGGTGGTCACCGGGCCCAGCGGCTCGGGCAAGTCGAGCCTGGTCTTCGACACGCTCTACGCCGAGGGCCAGCGCCGCTATGTCGAGACCTTCTCGGCCTATGCGCGCCAGTTCCTCGAGCGCATGGACCGCCCGGCGGTGGACCGCGTCGACGGCGTGCCACCGGCGATCGCCATCGACCAGACCAACCCGGTGCGCACCAGCCGCAGCACGGTGGGCACGATGACCGAGCTCAACGATCACCTGAAGCTGCTCTTCGCCCGCGCCGCCCAGCTCTTCGACCGCCAGACCGCGCTGCCGGTGCGCCACGACACGCCGCAGACGATCCATGCCGATCTGGCCGAGCGCGCAGCGGCCGCGCAAGACCCGCGCCTGGTCTTCACCTTCCCGGTCGAACTGCCCGCCGACACCACCGCCGAGCAGCAGGAACAGTGGCTCGCGGCGAGCGGCTTCACGCGTGTGCACAGCGAGCGCGTCGAACCGCGCGCACCGAGCGGCGCCGGGCCGTCCCAAGCCGCGAGTGCCCCCTCGGAGGGTGGCGCTGCCGCGAAAGCGGCGAGCCCGGGAGCCGTCAAAGTCCTCGAGGTGGTGGCCGACCGGCTGCGCCTGGGCAGTGCCGAGAAGCCGCGCGTGCTCGAGGCCATCGAGCTGGCGCTCAAGCGCGGCGGCGGCCGGCTCACCGTCTTTGCCGGCGACGAGGCCACGCCCTGGCGCTACAGCTCCGGCCTGCACTGCCCTGAAAGCGACCTGCGCTACGCCGACCCGCAGCCGGCGATGTTCAGCTTCAACAGCGCCTACGGCGCCTGCGAGACCTGCCGCGGTTTCGGCCGCGTCATCGGCGTCGATTTCGGGCTCGTCATTCCGGACCCGCGCAAGACGCTGCGCAACGGCGCCATCAAGCCCTTGCAGACCCCGGCCTGGAAGGAGTGCCAGGACGACCTGCTGAAGTACGCTGGCGAGGCCGGCATCCCGCGCGACACCGCCTGGAGCCAGCTCACGCCGGCGCAGCGCGAGTGGGTCATCGAAGGCACGCCGCAATGGAAGGGCCACTGGAACAAGCAGTGGTACGGCGTGCGCCGCTTCTTCGGCTACCTCGAGAGCAAGGCCTACAAGATGCACATCCGCGTGCTCTTGTCCAAGTACCGCAGCTACACGCCGTGCACGGTGTGCGGCGGTGCGCGGCTCAAGCTCGAGGCGCTGCTCTGGCGCCTCGGCGACCATGCCGACGCCGACGCCGTGCTGCCGCCGGGGCAGCGCTTCATGCCGCAGGGCACGGGCTGGTCGCGCTCGCAGCTCGAAGCCCTGCCCGGGTTGTGCCTGCACGACCTGATGCAGCTCAGCATCGAGCGGCTGCGCCGCTTCTTCGACGGCCTGAGCTTGCCCAGCACGATGCTCGACGACGCACTCGAGCTGCTGCTGGACGAAGTGCGCACGCGGCTCAAGTACCTGTGCGACGTCGGCCTGCAGTACCTGACGCTGGACCGCCAGAGCCGCACGCTCAGCGGCGGCGAGGTGCAGCGCATCAACCTCACCACGGCGCTGGGCACTTCGCTCGTGAACACGCTCTTCGTCCTCGACGAGCCCAGCATCGGCCTGCACCCACGCGACATGGGCCGCATCGTGCAGGCCATGCAGCGCCTGCGCGACGCCGGCAACACGCTGGTGGTGGTGGAGCACGATCCGGCGGTGATGCTCGCCGCCGACCGCCTCATCGACATGGGGCCGGGCCCGGGCGAGCGCGGCGGGCGCATCGTCTTCGACGGCACGCCCGAAGCGGCGCGCCGCGCCGACACCCTTACCGGCGCCTACCTCGGCGGGCGCAAGCAGGTGAGTTCGGGCTTGCGGCGGCTCGTCAACGACGCCACGCCCAAGCTGGTGCTCGAGGGTGTGCGCGAGCACAACCTGCGCCACGTCAACGTCACGCTGCCGCTGCAGTGCCTGGTGTGCATCACCGGTGTCAGCGGCTCGGGCAAGAGCACGCTGATCCAGGACGTGCTCTACCCGGCGCTGGCGCGCCATTTCGGCAAGGCCACCGAGACGCCCGGCGCGCACGAGCGCCTGCTCGGCGCCGACTTCCTCGGCGACGCCGTGTTCGTCGACCAGAGCCCCATCGGCAAGACCGCGCGCAGCAACCCGGCGAGCTACGTCGGCGCCTTCGACGAGATGCGCAAGCTCTTCGCCGACCTGCCGCTGGCGCGCGAGCGCAGCTACAGCGCCGGCACCTTCAGCTTCAACGCCGGCGACGGCCGCTGCCCGACCTGTG
Organism: Rubrivivax sp.; assembly: GCA_020720385.1. GTDB lineage: Bacteria > Pseudomonadota > Gammaproteobacteria > Burkholderiales > Burkholderiaceae_C > Rubrivivax. Next base: position 13,875 of record DYOR01000027.1, on the reverse strand, counting down.
GGGGCTCGGGCTTCGAACACGTGGAGATGCAGTTCCTCAGCGACGTCTACCTGCGTTGCCCGGACTGCGACGGCCGCCGCTACCGCGCCGAGGTCCTCGAGGTGAAGATCGTGCGCGGGCCGATGCAGTACTCCATCGCCGACGTGCTCGACCTCACCGTGGCCGAAGCCGCGCACTGGTTCCAGAACGACCGCGAGGTGGTGGCGCGGCTGCAGCCGCTGATCGACGTGGGCCTGGACTACGTGCGCCTGGGCCAGCCCGTGCCCACGCTCTCGGGCGGCGAGGCGCAGCGGCTCAAGCTCGCGGGTTTTCTGGCCGAGGCGGCGAGTTCGGCGTCCGCCTACGCCGCCGCGCGCCTGGCGCGGCGCGGCACGCTCTTCCTCTTCGACGAACCCACCACGGGCCTGCATTTCGACGACATCGCCAAGCTCATGCGCGCCCTGCGCAAGCTGCAGGGTGCCGGGCATTCGCTGCTCGTCATCGAGCACAACCTGGACGTCGTGCGCGCCGCCGACTGGGTGGTCGATCTCGGCCCCGATGGCGGCGAGGCTGGCGGCGAAGTCGTCTGCAGCGGCACGCCCGACGACATCAAGGCGCACCCCAGCTCGCACACCGGCGCGGCGCTGCGCGACTACGAACAGGCGCTGGGCTTCGCCACGCCCAAGGCCGAGGAGGGCCGTGCGCTGCAGAGCGTGCTGCGCGAAGCGCGGCGCGCGCGCCAGGCCAGCGACGAGAGCATCCGCATCGTCAACGCCAAGGAGCACAACCTCGAGAACCTGAGCGTCGACATCCCGCGCGGCAAGTTCAACGTCGTCACCGGCGTGAGCGGCTCGGGCAAGAGCACGCTGGCCTTCGACATCCTCTTCAACGAAGGGCAGCGGCGCTACCTGGAAAGCCTCAACGCCTACGCGCGCAGCATCGTGCAGCCGGCCGGGCGGCCCGAGGTGGACGCGGTCTACGGCATCCCGCCCACCGTGGCCATCGAGCAGCGCCTCTCCCGCGGCGGGCGCAAGAGCACCGTGGCCACGACCACCGAGGTGTGGCACTTCCTGCGCCTGCTGTGGGTCAAGCTCGGGCTGCAGCATTGCCCCAGGGACGGCGCGCCGGTGAAGGCGCAGAGCGCCGAGAGCATCGCCGCGCAGTTGCTGCGCGACCACCGTGGCGAGCATGTCGGTCTGCTCGCGCCGCTGGTGGTGAACCGCAAGGGCGTCTACACCGACCTCGCCAGATGGGCCAAGGCGCGCGGCCACACGCACCTGCGCGTGGACGGCGAGTTCCTGCCGCTCGCCCCCTTCCCGCGCATCGACCGTTTCAAGGAGCACACGCTGGAGCTGCCGGTGGGCGACATCGTCGTTGCCGCCGAGAACGAGGCCGAGCTGCGTGCGCTGCTGAGCAAGACGCTGGAGCTGGGCAAGGGCGTGCTGCACCTGCTGCACCCGCTGGACGGCCTGGGCGTGGCGATGGAGCCCGGCGCCGGCCAGGGCCTGGGCATCGGCGCGGTGAAGGTCTTCTCCACCAAGCGCGCCTGCCCGGTGTGCGGCACGAGCTACCCCGAACTCGACCCGCGCATGTTCAGCTACAACAGCAGGCATGGCTGGTGCACGGGCTGCGTCGGCACGGGCCTGAAGCTCACGCGCGAACAGCGCAAGGCCTACGACGACTCGGTGCGCGACGACGACCACAAGGGCCGCGAGCAGAGCTTCCCGGCCGAGGAGGTGGAGGTCGAAGGCCTGGTCGACGAACCCTGCGGCGAATGCGGCGGCGCGCGGCTGAATGCCGCTTCGCGCGGCGTGACCTTCGACGGGCGGGCGATCCACGGCATCGCCGCGCTCTCGGTGCGCGAGGCGCGGCAGTGGGTCGCGGCACTGCAGCTCGTGGGGCGCGATGCCGAGATCGCGCGCGACGTGGTGAGCGAGATCGCCAGCCGGCTCGAGTTCCTCGAAGACGTGGGCCTGGGTTACCTCACCCTGGACCGCGCCGCGCCCACGCTCAGCGGTGGCGAGGCGCAGCGCATCCGCCTGGCGGCGCAGCTCGGCAGCAACCTGCAGGGCGTGTGCTACGTGCTCGACGAGCCCACCATCGGCCTGCACCCGCGCGACAACGGCGTGCTCCTGGGGGCACTGGCCAGGCTCGGCGAGAAGGGCAACACGCTGGTGGTGGTGGAGCACGACGAGGACACCATCCGCCGCGCCGAGCACCTCATCGACATCGGCCCCGGTGCGGGCAGGCGCGGCGGGCAGCTGGTGGCGCAGGGCACGGTGGCCGAGCTCTCGCGCCACGCCGAATCCGTCACCGGCCGGCTCCTCGCCCACCCCTTGCGGCACCCGCAGCAGGCGCGGCGCAGCGTCGATGACGATGCGCCGGCGCTGTGGCTGCGCGGCGCCTCGCTGCACAACCTGCGCGACATCGATGTGCGCGTGCCGCTCTCCCGCCTGGTGGCGGTGACCGGGGTTTCGGGATCGGGCAAGAGCACGCTGGCGCGCGACGTGCTGCTGGCCAACGTGGCGGCTGCGGCGGCCCTGCAGGGCAGCAAGGCCGGCCGCGACGCGCTGGCCGCCGGCCGGCCGCTCGCGCTGGTGGGCTGCAGGGGCCTGGCGGGCTTCGAAGGCATCGCCCGCGTGCTGGAAGTCGACCAGACCCCCATCGGCAAGACGCCGCGCTCGTGCCCGGCCACCTACATCGGCTTCTGGGACGCCATCCGCAGGCTCTTCACCGAGACGCTGGAGGCACGCGCGCGCGGCTACGGTGCGGCGCGCTTCTCCTTCAACACCGGAGACGGCCGCTGCCCGGGCTGCGAAGGCCAGGGCATGAAGACCATCGCCATGAGCTTCCTGCCCGACGTCAAGGTGCCCTGCGACATCTGCCACGGCGCGCGCTTCAACCCCGAGACGCTGGCCGTCACCTGGCGCGGCAAGAGCATCGGCGACGTGCTGCGCATGGAGGTCGACGAAGCGGTCGAGTTCTTCGCCAGCATGCCCGCCATCGGCCACCCGCTGCGCCTGCTCGCCGACGTCGGCCTGGGCTACCTCACGCTGGGCCAGCCCAGCCCCACGCTATCCGGCGGCGAGGCGCAGCGCATCAAGCTCGTCACCGAACTGGCCAAGGTGCGCGACGAGTTTCCCTGGCCCCCCATCGCCTTCGGCGCCGGCCCTCCCGAGGGGGGCGGCGCGCCGCTTGGGAGCGGCCCGGCGCTGGCGCGCGCGCGCCGCGGCAACAAGGCGCCGCACACGCTCTACGTGCTCGATGAACCCACCGTGGGCCTGCACATGGCCGACGTGGACAAGCTCATCCGCGTCCTTCACCGCCTCGTCGACGGCGGCCACAGCGTGGTCGTCATCGAGCACGACCTCGATGTCATCGCCGAGGCCGACTGGGTCATCGACCTGGGCCCCGAGGGCGGCGGCGAGGGCGGGCGCGTGGTGGTGGCCGGGCCGCCCGAGGCGGTGGTGGCGGCGGGCTCGCACACCGGGGTGGCGTTGGCGCGGGTGCTGGCGCGGGCCTGAAAGGAACGAACCCAGGGGTTCTCGTCAGGGTCTGCAGGCAAAGAAGCCAGGCGACGCTGTGCTCAGGCCTTCTTGCCCTTGCGCGGCGCTTTGCCTCGGATCGTTCGTGGCAGTGCCTCGACCGCAGGGGACGTGCCGCGCAGGCCCAGGTAGTTCTTCTTACTCAGCACCGGCGCGCCGGTCTTGGCTTCCAGCTCGCGCCGCGCGTTGCCGGCCACACTGCCGCCCTGCCGCGCGGCGCGGCGGTTCGGGTCGAAGCCCTGCGCGTCGAGCTTGCGCGCGATCTCGGTGGTGCCGGCTTCGCCGAGCATCGTGAAGATCAACTCCAGGTCGGTCATGTGGTCGCGCAGGTTATTGCCGGTCTTCACTGCGCCCAGGCCCTTGAGCTGTTTGTGCGCGCCCGGCGTCACGCCGAACGTCGCACGGGCGATCTCGGCGGTGAGGATGGCGTACTCCTTGCCCTCCTGCACGCCGCGCGCCTTCCATTCGTCGGTGAGTTCGCCGCGCACCGCCATTGAGCGCAGGCGCTTCTCGATCCACTCTTTCGGGTAGCCCTTGGCCTGGTACAGCTCGCGGGCGCGGGCACTCGCCAACTCGGGGTTCTCGATCTCCTTCACGCGCTCGTACCCCACCTGGGCCAGCCAGCGCTTGAAGGGTTCGGCCTTCGGCGAAGGGACGGACTGGATGATGCGGAACAGGCCCTCGGTGTTGGCGCAGTCGGTCAGGCGCTGCCTGCCATCCGCGGCCATGAGCTTCAACCCGTGACAAAACGTCACGGGTTGGCCGCTTTCTGCCACCAACCGCTGCTTGAGCTTGCGCCAGTAGGCGCCGGCGTCCACGCTGCCGGTGAGCACGGCGCACACATCGACGACAGAGAACCACCATTCGTTCCGGTGCCAACTGCGGCGGATCTCCTGCTCCTGGAACAGGATGACACGGCCCTGGTCGGGTACGGGGCTGTCGGCTGTGGACGTCGGCATGGGGAGTCTCCCGTTGTGGCCAGTTAGCCAGGCTCAATCACGCGCTTCGATGACGCGCACCACGTCCAGCGCCTGCAGGTCAAACAGCGTGGCGTAGATCGGGTGGCTGTTGCTGAAGATGCGTTCGGCCAGAGCTTCCGCTTCGGTTTGCAGTGCTGGCCCGTCAAGCGTGCAGAGGCGGGTGATGTGTTCGCGCTCGCAGGCGTCGAACAGGCGGATGCCGGCGGCGTGCAGGTCGCCAGGGAAGAAGGGCTCGTAGACGAGGCCGTTGATGAGTTGTTCGAGTCGGTGGTTCGTTCCCTCGCGCGCGTCATCGCTCCGGCTCTCCCTGAGGGGGTAGTTCGGCCGTCACCCGAATCAGAAATGATGCAGCAATTATGGCTGCCGACTTCGGGACGCAGCATGCGTCGTTGACGATGCCGAGGGTGGGTGGGGGCGCAGGCCGTCACCTGGCGCGGCAAGCGCATCAGCGACGTGCTGCGCATGGAGGTGGACGACGCGGTCGAGTTCTTCGCCAGCATGCCCGCCATCGGCCACAGCGTGGTCGTCATCGAGCACGACCTCGATGTCATCGCCGAGGCCGACTGGGTCATCGACCTGGGCCCCGAGGGCGGCGGCGAGGGCGGGCGCGTGGTGGTGGCCGGGCCGCCCGAGGCGGTGGTGGCGGCGGGCTCGCACACCGGGGTGGCGTTGGCGCGGGTGCTGGCGCGGGGCTTCCCCGGGGCCTGACTGGGCGCACTGCAGTCGTGCAGGGCGAAGGGCACGCCCGTCCGTGCGAGTTTCCTGCAATGGCCACCTCAGTCGCGGCGCACGACAATCGGGGCCCGACTTCCCTTCTGGAGCCTCCGTCATGCGTGCCTTCCGTCCGACCCTGCTCGCGGCCTTCGGCCTGGTCGCGCTCTCCGCGCAGGCCCAGGTGGTGATCACCGCCTCGACCTGGGTGCCGCCCACGCATGTGCTGAGCGAAGTGCAGAAGGACTGGTGCGCCCAGCTCGAGAAGAAGACCGCGGGCAAGGCGCGCTGCAACATCCTGCCGCGCGGCGTGGCGCCGGGGCCGGCCACCTTCGACGCCGTGCACAACGGCCTGGCGGACCTCTCGTTCATCGTCCACGGCTACACGCCGGGGCGCTTCGTGAGCACGCTGATCGCCGAGTTTCCCTTCCTCGGCGACCATGCCGAGCCGGCCTCGGTGGCCTACCAGCGCCTGTACGCGCGCACGCCGGCGATGGCGGCGGAGCACAAGGGCGTGAAGGTGCTGGCGGTGTTCACCCACGGCCCGGGCATCGTCTTCAACACCAAGCGCCCGGTGACGAAGATGGAAGAGCTCACCGGGCTGAAGTGGCGCGTGGGCGGCGGCGTGGTGGGCGAGATCGGCAAGGCGCTGGGCATGAACGTCACGCTCAAGCCCTCCACCGAGAACTACGAGCTGCTCTCCTCCGGCGTCATGGACGGCACGCTCTTCCCGGCCGAATCGGTGGTCGCCTTCAAGATCGACAAGGTGGTGCGCTACGGCACCACCTTCCCCGGCGGCCTGTACAACACGAGCTTTGCCTTCCTCATGAACCAGGCCAAGTACGACGCCCTGCCGCCCGACGTGAAGAAGGCGGTGGACGAACTCTCGGGCGAGGTCGCGGCACGCATGTTCGGCCAGGGCTGGGACAAGGTCGACCGCCTCGGGCTGGCCTACCTGCAGGCCAACGGCGTGCAGATGACCAAGGCCGACGCGACCTTCGTCAAGGCCGTCGACGGCAAGACCGCGCCGCTCATCGACAGCTGGGCCAAGGCGGCCGAGGCCAAGGGCATGAAGAACGCGAAGAAGGCGCTGGCCGAGCTGCGCGCCGAGACGGCCAGGCTGCAGTGACGCGCCGCGCGCGGCCGTGAGCAAGCTGCTGCCCCGGCTGTGCGGGCTGCTCGCCGGCACGGCGCTGTTCGGCATCATGGCGCTGACGCTGGTGGACGTGGCCGGGCGCAAGTTCTTCAGCGCCTCGCTGCCCGGCGCGCTGGAAGTCACCGAACTGCTCATGGTGGCGGTGATCTTCGCCGGGCTGCCACTGGTCTCGCTGCATCGTGAGCACGTGGTCTTCGATTCGCTCGACCGCGTGCTGCCTGCGGCGCTGCGCCGCGTGCAGCGCGTGGTGGTCGACGCGCTGTGCGCGGCCGCGCTGGCCGGCGTGGCGGGGCTCATGTGGGTCAAGGCCGGTCAGCTGGGCGGCTGGGGCGACACCACGGCGCAGCTCGAGCTGCCGCTGGCGCCCTTCGTTTACGCCATGAGCCTGCTCTGCGCGCTGACGGCCGCGGTGCACGCCGTGCATGCCGTGCGCCCGGGCGCGGGTGGTCGGCCCGGAGCCGCGGGGTGAGCGCAGCCCTGCTGGGCTTTGCCGCGGTCTTCGTGCTGGCGCTGCTGCGCATCCCGCTGGCCTTCGCCATGGGATGCGTCGGCGTCGTCGGCCTGGGCCTGCTGCGCGGCTGGGCACCCACCCTGGCCGGCGCGGCGCAGGTGGTCTACGACACCGGGTTCGCCTACACGCTGAGCGTGGTGCCGCTGTTCATCCTCATGGGCAACTTCGTCGCCCGCGCCGGGCTGGCGGGCGAGCTCTTCCGCGCCGCCTTCGTCTTCGTCGGCCACCGCCGCGGCGGCCTGGCGCAGGCCACGGTGCTGGCCAGCGCCGGCTTCGGCGCCATCTGCGGCAGCTCCATCGCCACCGCCGCGACGATGAGCAAGGTGGCCTATCCGCCGATGAAGCAGCTCGGCTACGCCGACTACCTGAGCACCGGCGTGATCGCCGCCGGCGGCACGCTGGGCATCATGATCCCCCCGTCGACGATCATGGTGATCTACGGCATCGTCACCGAGACAAACATCGGCCGGCTCTTCGCCGCCGGTGTGCTCCCCGGGCTGCTGTGCGCGGCGCTGCTCATGGCCGGCGTGGCCTGGGTCCTGCAGCGCGACCCGGCCGCGGGGCCGGCGGGCGAGCGCTCGCCCTGGCCCGTGCGCTGGGCGGCGCTGCGTGGCATCTGGGGCGTGCTGCTGCTCGTGGCGCTGGTGCTCGGCGGCATCTACGGCGGCGTGTTCACGGCCACCGAAGGCGCGGGCATCGGCGCCTCGGGCGCCTTCTTCTTCGCCCTGGCGCGGCGTGCGCTGACCTGGAAGGTGCTGGCGCAGGTGCTGGTGGAAAGCGCGCGCACCACGGCGATGCTCTTCACCATCCTCATCGCCGCGACGATGTTCTCCAACTTCGTCAACTTCACCAGCATGCCGATGGACCTGAAGGACGGCATCGCCCGGCTCGGGTTGCCGCCGCTGGCGCTCATCGGGGCGATGATGCTCGTCTACGTGGTGCTGGGCACGATCATGGAAGAGCTCACCATGGTGCTGCTCACGCTGCCGGTGTTCTTCCCGGTGGTCACCGCGCTGGGTTTCGACCCGGTGTGGTTCGGCGTGCTCATCGTGCTCGTGGTGCAGGTGGGGCTGATCTCCCCGCCCGTGGGCATGAACATGTTCGTCATGAACGCGCTGCTCGAGGACGTGGCGCTGGCGCAGATCTTCCGCGGCTCGGCCATCTTCTGCGTGCCGCTGGTCATCGGCCTGGTGCTGGTGCTGCTCTTCCCCGGGCTGGCGCTGTGGCTGCCCGGGCTGATGCAGTAGTGCAGCAGTGCAGTCGTTCCGCCGTGCGCCCGCGGCAGGCGGCCGGCGCGGAGTGCCTACACTTCATGCCGACGCGCCGACCGAGCGCGCTCCACACAACCACCCCACGAGGAGTTCCCATGAGTTTGATCCCCACCTGGCGCGTGGTGCCCGCGCAGCGCGGCACCGTGGTCGCCCCGGACGAGCGCCTGCCCTGGCCGCAGACCGCGGCGCTGGGCGTGCAGCACGTCATCGCCATGTTCGGCGCCACCGTGCTGGCGCCGCTGCTGATGGGCTTCAACCCCAACCTGGCGATCCTCATGTCCGGCGTGGGCACGCTCATCTTCTTCGTCGTCGTCGGCGGCAAGGTGCCGAGCTACCTGGGGTCGAGCTTCGCCTTCATCGGCGTGGTCATCGCCGCCAGCGGCTATGCGGGGCAGGGGGCCAACGCCCACATCGGCGTGGCGCTGGGGGGCATCGTCGCCTGCGGCGCGCTGGTCGCGCTCATCGGCCTGGCGGTGCAGGCGATGGGCACGAAGTGGATCGAGACGCTGATGCCGCCGGTGGTCACCGGCGCCGTGGTGGCGGTGATCGGCCTGAACCTCGCCGGCATCCCGATCAAGAACATGGCGCCCACCGACTTCGACAAGTGGATGCAGGCGGTGACCTTCGTCTGCGTCGGCCTGGTGGCGGTGCGCACCAGCGGCATGGTGCAGCGGCTGCTCATCCTCGTCGGCCTCATCGTCGCCAGCCTGATCTACGCCGTGCTCACCAACGGCATGGGGCTGGGCAAGGCCATCGACCTGGCGGGCATCGCCGCCGCGCCCTGGTTCGGCATGCCGGCCTTCGTCGCGCCGGTGTTCGACGCCAACGCCATGCTGCTCATCGCCCCGGTGGCCATCATCCTGGTGGCCGAGAACCTGGGCCACATCAAGGCGGTGGGGGCGATGACCGGGCGCAACCTCGACGCCAGCCTGGGCCGCGCCTTCATCGGCGACGGCCTGGCGACGATGGTCTCGGGCGCCGCCGGCGGCACCGGCGTGACGACCTACGCCGAGAACATCGGCGTCATGGCGGCGACGAAGATCTACTCCACGGCGATGTTCGTGGTCGCCGCTCTCATTGCCCTGCTGCTGGGCTTCTCGCCCAAGTTCGGCGCGCTCATCCAGGCCATTCCACTGGCGGTGATGGGTGGCGTGTCCATCGTCGTCTTCGGCCTCATCGCCGTGGCCGGGGCGAAGATCTGGGTCGACAACCGCGTGGACTTCTCGAAGAACACCAACCTCATCGTCGCCGCGGTGACGCTGGTGCTGGGCACGGGCGACTACACGCTCAAGTTCGGTGGCTTCGCCCTCGGCGGCATCGGCACCGCCACCTTCGGCGCCATCTTGCTGCACGCGCTGCTGCGCAAGTCAGACTGAGGCGTCGCGCCGGGCCGTGGGGTAGGCCAGGGATGCGGCGCGCTGCAAGCGACGCCACACCCGCCAGCCCAGCAGCACGGCGAGGATGGCCGCATACACGGCCACCTCGGCGAAGTCGTGTTTGCCGGCACGCATCCAGAAGAAGTGCAGCAGCGCCAGCAGTGCCACCGCGTAGACCGCGCGGTGCAGGGCCTGCCAGCGCTTGGCGCCAAGCGCCTTGATGGCGCGGTTGAACGAGGTGGCGGCGAGCGGCAGCATGAGCATCAGCGCGCTGAAGCCGACCAGGATGAAGGGCCGCTTGGCGATGTCCTTGGCGATGGCGGCGGGGTCGAAACCCATGTCCAGCCCGGCGAAGGCGAGGAAGTGCAGCACGCCGTAGAAGAAGGTGAAGAGTCCCAGCATGCGGCGCCATCGTGCCAGGGCGTTCCAGCCGGTGAGCTGGCGCAGCGGCGTGATGGCCAGCGTCAGGCACAGGAAACGCAGCGTCCAGTCGCCGCTGCGGCGGATCAGCGCCTCGGCCGGGTTGGCGCCCAGCGCATCCGCCCACGCGGCATAGAAGTACCAGGCGAAGGGCAGCAGGGCGAGGACGAAGAGCGCCGGTTTCGTGGCCCGGTGCATCAAGAGCTTGTTCACGCCTTCAGTAGAACTTACCCAGGTCCATGCCGGCGTACATCTGCCCGACCTGCGGCTCGTAGCCGTTGAACATCAGCGTCGGCCGCTTCTTCGCGAAGAGGCCGCCCTCGCCGATGCGTCGCTCGCTCGCCTGGCTCCAGCGCGGGTGGTCGACGTTGGGGTTGACGTTGGAATAGAAGCCGTATTCGCGCGGCGCGGCGCTCTGCCAGCTGGTCTTGGGCTGGGTGGCGACGAAGCGCAGCTTGACGATGGACTTGCCGCTCTTGAAGCCGTACTTCCAGGGCACGACGACGCGCAGCGGCGCGCCGTTCTGCTTCGGCAGCACCTCGCCGTACATGCCGAAGGCGAGCAGCGTGAGCGGGTGCATGGCTTCGTCCAGGCGCAGGCCTTCCACATACGGCCAGTCGAGCACGCCCGAGGCCAGGCCGGGCATCTGCGCCTTGTCGGCCAGGGTCACGAACTGCACGTACTTGGCGTTGCCGGTGGGCTCCACGCGCTTGATCAGCTCGGCCAGCGAGTAGCCCTCCCAGGGAATGACCATAGCCCAGCCCTCGACGCAGCGCAGGCGGTAGATGCGCTCCTCCATGGGCGCCAGCTTGAGCAGGGCGTCGAGGTCGAAGACGCCGGGCTTCTTCACCTCGCCTTCCACGGCCACTGTCCACGGGCGCGGCCTGAGCGCATGGGCCGCGGCCACCGGGTCCGACTTTTCGGTGCCGAACTCGTAGTAGTTGTTGTACGAGCTGGCGTCGGCGTAGGAGGTGGGTTTGTCCATGACGAGGGCCCCGGCGACGCCGCTGCGGCCGCCGGCCAGCGGTGCCAGCTTGCCCGGCCGTGCCGACTGCGCCAGCGCCGGCAGGGCGCCCAGGGCGGCACCCGCAGCCAGGCCCTGCATCCAGCGGCGGCGGTCGAGGTAGGTGCCCTGCGGCGTGATTTCCGCGCTGTGGGGGTGGTTGAAACCGCGATCCTTCAGCAAGTGCATGTCAGTACCGCCCGGCCGTTCCGAAGGTACTGAGCGCCTCCTCGGGGGGCTGCGAACGAAGTGAGTTTGGGGGTTGCATTTCAGCTCCGGGGTGGGTGCCCTGACTTCGCCCGCCAGGGCCACGTGGTTACACGCGGCACGCGGTGTGCGCCGGATTGTGGGTCGGCGCGGCGCAGGCAAAGCAAACGGGCCGGTGAAGACTGGCCCGTGAGCAGTGGGATGGGAAAGGGCGAAAGAGGCGGACCGCCGCCTCAGCGCAGGCCGGCCACGTAGTCGGCCAGGGCCTTGATCTCGTTGTCGCGGAGCTTGACGGCGATGGCCGTCATCTGCGCGCTGTTGGTGCGCGTGCCGGCGCGGAAGGCGACCAGCTGTGCCTCGGCGTACTCGGCGTGCTGGCCGGAGATGCGCGGGTATTGCGCGGGGATGCCGGCGCCGTTGGGGCTGTGGCAGCCGGCACAGGCGGGCACCTGGCGTGCGACGATGCCGCCGCGGTAGATCTGCTCGCCCAGGGCAAGGGACTCCTTGGTGCGCGCCACCCCCGGCAGGGGTTTCTTGGTCGCATAGAAGGCGGCGATGTGCCTCATGTCCTGCTCGGTGGCCACAGCCGCAGCCATGCCGTTCATGATCGCATTGGTGCGCTTGCCGGCCTTGAATTCGACCAGTTGCTTGACGATGTAGTCGGGCACCTGCCCCTGCAGGATCGGGTTGGCGGCCAGGCCGCGCGTGCCGTCCTGCATGTGGCATGCGGCGCAGGCCGCGGCAAGCTGCTGGCCCTTGGCGGCGTCGGGCTTGAAGGCCGGCGCGGGCTCGCCCGCCAGTGCGCCCCCACCCAGGGCGGCGAGCGCGGCCGAGAGGGTCAGCGTGAGGGTCGAGTGCAGGAGCGACTTCATGCGGTGGGCCTTCAACGTGAAGCGCAGACTGGGCGCAAACCAGAGAATTTTACAATGGGCGATGACACCCGTTCCCAGGCCCCCCCTGGCGGCCGCCCCCGCCCCCGCCCCCGCTGACGACGCCGCCAAAGCCGCTCTCGCCTGGGCCCACAGCGCACGCTTTTCCACCACCGCGGCGCAGATGTCGCAGCTGCCCGCCAACGAGCTGCCCGAGATCGCCTTCGTCGGCCGCAGCAATGCCGGCAAGTCCACCGCCATCAACACGCTGGCGCAGCAGCGGCGGCTGGCTTTCGCCTCGCGCACGCCGGGGCGCACGCAGCACATCAACCTCTTCGCTGTCGGCCCCAGGGACGCGCCCGACGCCGTCTTCGCCGACCTGCCGGGCTACGGCTACGCGGCGGTGGAGCGCGCGGCCAAGCTGCGTTGGCAGGAGGTGATGGCCGAGTACCTGCAGTGGCGGCGCAACCTGCACGGCGTGGTGCTGATGGTCGATTCGCGGCTGGGCTTCACCGACCTCGATCGCCGCTTGCTGGCGCTGCTCGCGCCGCGGCTTGTCAACGGTGAGGTGAAGCTGCTGGCCGTGCTCACCAAGTGCGACAAGCTCAACCGCAGCGAGGCGCAGCGCGCGCTGCAGGCGGCGCAGGAGGTGCTGGGCGAGATGGCCAGCGAAGCGGCCGACCTGGGCGTGATGCTCTTCTCGGCGCTCAAGCGAGAAGGCGTGGGCGACATGGCCCAGGCCCTGCACGCCTGGGTCCACCCGGGCTGAGGCGGCGCCACCGGGCCGGCGCCGCGGGTCGTGGGCCGGGCGGTTCGCCTGAAATCGGACCGTGGACCGGCCACCCGCCGGTCGACAATAGTGCCGGGGGTTCACCTTGAGTTCATTGATGATCGACGAAGCCGTGTCCGCCGCGTCATGCGTAGGACGGCAATTGGCACGTGATGCCGAGCGCTATGCCGAGCTCGGCCGCCGGCTGCGCGAGGCCGACCCGGGCACCGTGCTGACCATCGCGCGGGGCAGCTCGGACCATGCCGCGGCCTACGGCGCCTACCTCATCATGGCGCGCCTGGGGCGCGTGGTGGCCTCGCTGCCGATGTCCCTGCTCACGCTGTACAAGTCGCCGCTCAACGCGCGCAGCACGGTGGCCCTGGCGATCTCGCAATCGGGCCAGAGCCCGGACGTGGTCGAGCCGATGCGCTATTTCCGCGACGGTGGCGCACTCACCGTGGCGCTGGTCAACGACGAGGCCTCGCCGCTGGCGCGCGCGGCGCAGTGGACCTTGCCCCTGCACGCGGGGGTCGAGCGCAGTGTCGCGGCGACGAAGAGTTTCATCGCCAGCCTGGTGGCCGCCGCCCGGCTGGTGGCCCACTGGCAGCCCGACACCGCCCTGCAGGCCAGCCTGCAGGCCCTGCCCGAGGCCCTGGCCGAGGCCGCCGGCGCGGACTGGTCCGCGGCCCTCGAGGTGCTGGCGCCGGCACGCAGCATCATGGTGGTGGGGCGCGGCACGGGCTTGCCCGTGGCGCTGGAGGCGGCGCTCAAGCTCAAGGAGACCTCGGCGCTGCAGGCCGAGGCCTTCAGCGGCGCGGAGATCAAGCACGGCCCGATGGCGCTCATCGACCAGGGCTATCCGCTGCTCGTCCTCGCCATGCGCGGCCCGGCGCAGGCGGGCCTGTTGCAGCTGGCGCAGGAGATGCGCGAGCGCGGCGCAAGGGTGCTGCTGGCCGCGCCGGCCGACGTGCCCGAGCGCCAGCTCACGCTACCCCTTGCGCCCACGCCCGACCTCGACCCGATCGTGGCCATCGAGGCCTTCTACGTGATGGCGGCCCGGCTGGCCCAGGCGCGTGGC
>DYOR01000026.1:14421-29860 GCA_020720385.1 Rubrivivax sp. | reverse complement strand
TGCACCTGCTCGCGCATCTGCTCGATGGCGACCTTCATCTCCACCGAGATGGTGGTGAGTTCCAGCGCCGCGGACTTGCTGCCCAGCGTGTTGGCCTCGCGCTGCAGTTCCTGGATGAGGAACTCGAGGCGCTTGCCGAGCTCTCCGCCGGCCTCGAGCAGGCGCTCGATCTCGTCGAGGTGCGAGCCCAGTCGCGAGAGCTCTTCGGCCACGTCGATGCGGATGGCGTAGGCCGCGGCCTCGCCCAGCGCGCGCTCGTGCAGCGTTTGCGCGGGGACGGCGGCCCCCGCCTGCACGCTGGCCAGGGCTTCGTTCCAGCGCTCCAGAAAGCGCGCCTGCTGGCGCTGCACCACCTGCGGCAGCAGCGGGCCGGCCTGCGCGGCGAGCTCGCGCAACCGGGTCACGCGCTCGAGCAGCATCGTCGCCAGGCGCGCGCCCTCGCGCGCGCGCGCTTCGCGCAGGCCCTGGATGCATCGTCGCGCGGCGTCCAGCGCGGGCTCGTCCAGCCGCACGGCGGCACCGCCCGCGCGGCACCAGTTCATGGCTTCGTTGACGCTCAGGCCACGCGACTGCGGCAACCAGGATTGGATCGAGCCTTCCAGGCGCGAGAGGCGGTTGAGCTGCTCCGGCGTCGGCGTGGGCCAGGCGCCGTCGGCTTCGCGCGACGTGGAAACGCGCAACTCGACCTTGCCGCGGCGGCAGGCGGCGCTGAGCAGTTCGCGCAGGGCCGGCTCCAGGCCACGCAATTCATCGGGCAGGCGCACCGCCAGGTCGAGGAATCGGCCGTTCACCGAGCGCGCTTCCACGCTCACCGAGGGTGCGGCTTCCGAGGCCACGGACGCCGCGCCGGCGTACCCCGTCATGCTATAAACAGCCATCGCGTTCGCGCCTGAGTCAACCTGTCGATTATGTCAAAGCCCAAACCTGCGCCATTGCCTTCGGGCACGGTCGTGGGCGGCTATTCGATCGTCAAGAAGCTGGCCGCGGGCGGATTCGGCGTGGTCTACCTGGCCGAAGGCGAGAAGCAGCAACTGGTGGCGATCAAGGAGTATCTCCCGGCTTCGCTGGCCGAGCGCTCGCCGGGCGAACTGACGCCGCGCGTCAAGCCCGACAAGCAGCCGCTGTACCGGCTCGGGCTGAAGAGTTTCTTCGAGGAAGGGCGCTCGCTGGCGCAGATCAGCCACCCCTCGGTGGTCAGCGTGCTCAACTTCTTCCGCGAGAACGAGACCGTCTACATGGTGATGAACTACCTGCAGGGCGACACCCTGCAGGACTTCATCGTCACGGCGCGCGACCTGAAGCGCGACAAGGTCTTCCGCGAGTCCACCATCCGCAGCCTCTTCGACGAGATCCTGCGCGGCCTGCGCATCGTGCACCAGCACAAGATGCTGCACCTGGACATCAAGCCCGCCAACGTCTTCGTCACCAACGAGAACAAGGCGGTGATGCTGGACTTCGGCGCGGCGCGCGAAGTGCTGAGCAAGGAGGGCAACTTCATCCGCCCGATGTACACGCCGGGCTTCGCCGCGCCCGAGATGTACCGCCGCGACGGCACGCTCGGTCCGTGGACCGACATCTACGCCATCGGCGCGTGCATCTACGCCTGCATGCAGGGCTACCCGCCCAACGACGCGCCGCAGCGCCTGGAGAAGGACCGTCTCGCGCTGAGCCTGTCCCGGCTGCGCAACATCTACTCCGACAACCTCATCGAGGTCACCGAGTGGTGCATGTCGCTCGACCCGCTGAGCCGTCCGCAGAGCGTGTTCGCGCTGCAAAAGGAGCTGGCGCGCGAGACCGAGCGCCGCTACACCAAGCTGAGCTTCGGCGAGCGCCTGAAGCTGCAGGTCGAGACGCTGAAGTCCGGCGCCAAGGCCTGAACACCCACGGGCCGCGAGCGCATGCAGTTCTCCGTCTATCAGGTCAGCCGCCGCGGCGGCCGCGAGAAGAACGAAGACCGCATGGGCTATTGCTACACGCGCGACGCCGGGCTCTTCGCGCTGGCCGACGGCATGGGCGGCCACCCCGAGGGCGAGGTGGCCTCGCAGCTCGCGCTGTCGACGATGGCCGCCCTCTTCCAGCGCGAGGCCAAGCCGCTGCTCGCCGAGCCGTTGCGCTTCCTGCACGACGCCATCATCGCCGGCCACCACCAGCTGCTGCGCTACGCCACCGAGCGCGGGCTGATGGACACGCCGCGCACCACGCTGGTGGCCTGCCTGATCCAGGGCAACGCGGCGTACTGGGCGCACTGCGGCGACTCGCGGCTGTACCTCGTGCGCGGCGACAAGCTCGTGGCGCGCACGCGCGACCATTCGTACTCCGAGCTGCAGGACACGCTGTCGCAGGTGGTGCCGATCGGCGAGCGCGTCAACCGCAACGTGCTCTTCACCTGCCTGGGCAGCCCGGGCAAGCCGGTGGTGGACACCGCCGGCCCGCTGCTCGTGCACCCCGGCGACCGCGTCATGCTGTGCTCCGACGGGCTGTGGGGCACGGTGAGCGACCCCATCATCACCGACGTCCTGGCTTCCCGGCCGATCTCCGACGCGGTGCCCGAGCTCGTCGAGCGCGCGCTGCGCGTGGCCGGCGAGCGCAGCGACAACGTCACCGTGCTCGCCGTGGAGTGGGAAGGCGCCGAGGACCTCGACAGCAAGAGCGGCATCTCCACGCTGTCGCTGGGCGACGATGTCTTTGCCTCCACGATCCAGGCCAGCCTGGCCGCCGACGGCTCGACCGACGAGCTCGACGAGGCCGAGATCGAGCGTTCCATCCGCGAGATCAACGAAGCCATCCAGCGCAGCTCGCACAAGCGGCGCTGAAGCGGGGCCTTGCCCCGCGTTCAACCGGAATCCATCATGACCTTCGAGAGAAGCGGCGGCCGCGCCGCCGATGCGCTGCGGGCCGTGAGCCTGCAGCGCGGCTACACGCGCCATGCCGAGGGCTCGGTGCTGGTGCGCTTCGGCGACACCCACGTGCTGTGCAACGCCTCGGTGGAGGAGCGTGTGCCGCCGCACAAGCGTGGCAGCGGCCAGGGTTGGGTCACGGCCGAGTACGGCATGCTGCCGCGCAGCACGCACACGCGCAGCGAGCGCGAGGCGGCCAAGGGCAAGCAGAGTGGGCGCACGCAGGAGATCCAGCGCCTCATCGGGCGCTCGCTGCGCAGCGTCTTCGACCTCGGCGCACTCGGCGAGCGCACCATCCAGCTCGACTGCGACGTGCTGCAGGCCGACGGCGGCACGCGCACGGCGGCCATCACCGGGGCCTTCGTCGCCGCGCACGACGCCGTCACCTGGCTGCTCGCGCAGGGCCGCATCGCCGCCAGCCCGATCACGGATTTCGTCGCCGCGGTGTCCGTGGGCGTGGTGCAGGGCACGCCGCTGCTGGACCTGGAATACGTCGAGGACTCGGCCTGCGACACCGACATGAATGTCGTCATGACCGGCGCCGGCGGCTTCGTCGAGGTGCAGGGCACGGCCGAAGGCGCGCCGTTCTCGCGCGCCGAGATGGACGCCTTGCTGGCGCTGGCCGGCCAGGGCATCCGCGAACTGGGCGCGCTGCAGCGCCAGGCGCTGGGGTTGGCGTGAGCCCGCAGCCCCGCCCAGGCCGCGCCCGCGGCGGCGCGTTGATGCGGCTGGTCCTGGCTTCCAACAACGCGAAGAAGCTCGCCGAGCTGCGCGTCATGCTGGCCGGCCTGGCGGTCGAGCTCGTGGCCCAGGGCGAACTGGGCATTGCCGAGGCCGAGGAACCGCACTTCACCTTCATCGAGAACGCGCTGGCCAAGGCGCGCCACGCCGCGGCGATGGCGGGCGCTGCGGCCATTGCCGACGACTCCGGCGTGTGCGTCGAGGCCCTGGGGGGCGAGCCCGGGGTGGTGTCGGCGCACTACGCCAGCGTCCCCGCCACAGCGCTGGATGCTGCGGCCGCTCGCGAGGCGCGCCGCCGCGTGCAGGACGCGGCCAACAACGCGCTGCTGCTGCAGCGGCTGCAGGGCGTGGCCGATCGGCGCGCCCACTTCATCAGCACCCTGGTGGCGGTGCGCCACGAGCGCGACCCGCAGCCGCTGGTGGCGGTGGGGCGCTGGCCAGGCGAGATCCTGCATGCGCCGCGCGGCGAGCTGGGATTCGGCTACGACCCGCTGCTGTTCATCCCCGATCTCGGCCGCACCGTGGCCGAGATGGACGCGCCGCTGAAGAATGCGCACAGCCACCGTGCGCGCGCTATTGCGCAGATGCTCGCCCTGCTGCGCGAGGTCTGGCGAGTTTGATCCCCCCCGAAGCGCCTGCGAGCGCCAGGGGCGTCCCCGCCCCTGGCGCCGCCAGCGGCCCGGCGGAGCCGGTTCCGCGGCGCTCGCCTGATCGACCTGCTGCCCCGCCCTCGACGGTCGAGCAACTGCTGCGGCCGGGCACCTTGCAGCTGCCGGCGCTGCCGCCGTTGTCGCTCTACGTGCACCTGCCCTGGTGCCTGAGGAAGTGCCCGTACTGCGACTTCAACTCCCACGCCGCCGCCGGCGAGGTGCCCGAAAGGCGCTACCTCCACGCCCTGCGCGCCGACCTGGAGGCCGCGCTGCCGCTGGTGTGGGGCCGGCCGGTCGTCAGCGTCTTCATCGGCGGCGGCACGCCCAGCCTGTTCTCGCCCGATGGCATCGACAGTCTGCTGGGCGACATCCGCGCCCGCCTGCCGCTGGCCCCCGGCGCCGAGATCACGCTCGAGGCCAACCCGGGCACCTTCGAGCGCGATCGCTTCAAGGCCTTTCGCGCCGCCGGAGTCACGCGCCTGTCCATCGGCGTGCAGAGCTTCAGCGACGCGGCCTTGCAACGCATCGGCCGCGTGCACGACGCCGCCCAGGCGCGGGCGGCGGTGGCCGAGGCGAGCGCAGCGTTCGAGACCTTCAACATCGACCTCATGTATGCGCTGCCCGGGCAGACGCTCGCGGCGCTGCAGGCCGACCTCGACGCGGCGCTGGCGTTCGCGCCGCCGCACCTCTCGGTCTACCACCTGACGGTCGAGCCGGGCACCGTGTTCGCGCTGCGCCCGCCGGCCTTGCCCGACGACGACCTGGCCAGCGACATGCTCGACCTCATCGGCGAACGCACGGCCGCACGGGGCCTGCAACGCTACGAGGTCTCGGCGTTTGCGCGGCCCGGCCAGCGCTGCGCGCACAACCTCAACTACTGGCAGTTCGGCGACTACCTCGGCCTGGGCGCAGGTGCGCACGGCAAGCTCAGCTTCCCGCACCGGGTGGTGCGCCAGGTGCGCTGGCGCGAGCCGGCGGCCTACATGGACAACGCCCTGGCGGGCAAGGCGGTGAGCAACGAGCATGAGGTGCCGCGCAGCGAGCTGCCCTTCGAGTTCATGCTCAACGCACTGCGTCTGCGCGAAGGCTTCGAGCGCGCGCACTTCACCGGGCGCACCGGGCTGCCCTGGTCGAGCGTGCAAGACACACTGGCGCAGGCGGTGCAGCGCGGTCTGGTGGAGGACGACGTCGCGGCGGGGCGGGTGCGACCCACGGCGCGCGGTTTCGACTTCCTCTCCGACCTGCAAGCCCTGTTCCTGCCTGCAGCCCCCACGCGCTGAGTTCGCGGGCGGTGGCGGTTCAGACGCGCGAAGTGCTCACCCCGGCGTTGCTGCGCAGCCATTCGATCAGCCGCGGCGCGATCTTGCCCAGGGGCAGGACTTCATGCGTGGCACCGTGGGCGATGGCCTCGCGCGGCATGCCGAAGACGACGCAGCTGGCCTCGTCCTGGGCCAGGTTCCAGCTGCCCGCGTCGCGCATCGTGCGCATGGCCTTGGCGCCATCGGCGCCCATGCCGGTGAGCATCACGCCCAGGGCATTGCGGCCGACGACACGGGCCGCGGAGTTGAAGAGCACTTCCACGCTCGGCTTGTGGCGGTTCACCGGCTCGCCGTCCTGCACGCGGGCGATGTAGTTGGCGCCGGAGCGCTCCACCGAGAGGTGCAAGCCGCCCGGCGCGATGTAGGCGTGGCCCGGGAGCACGCGTTCGCCGTCGCTGGCCTCGGCCACGCGGATGCGCGCCAGGCCGTTGAGCCGTGCCGCGTAGCTCCGGGTGAAACCCGGCGGCATGTGCTGCGTGATCATCACCGCGGGTGAATCCGGCGGCAGGTTGACGAGGACCTCGCGCGTGGCCTCGGTGCCGCCGGTGGAGGCGCCGATGAAGATGATCTTCTCCGTCGACAAACGCCCGAGCGAGACCGCCGGCGCCGAGGTCGCCGCGGCCGCGGCTGGCGGCGCCGCGGCGCTCAGGCGGCTCACGCGCGCGCGCGCCGCGGTGCGGATCTTCTCGGTGATGTCGGCGCCGAGCTGGCGCAGGCCGTCGGCGACGCCGATCTTGGGCTTGGAGACGAAGTCCACGGCACCGAGCTCCAGCGCTTTCAGGGTGACGTCGGCGCCGCGCTCGGTGAGCGTGGAGACCATCACCACGGGCATCGGGCGCAGCCGCATCAGCCGGGCGAGGAAATCCAGCCCGTCCATGCGCGGCATCTCCACGTCCAGCGTGATCACGTCGGGGTTGAGGTCGCGGATCATCTCGCGCGCCACCAGCGGGTCGGCGGCCGCGCCGATGCAGGTCATGTCCGCTTCGCGATCGATGATCTCGGCGAGCAGCCCGCGCACCAGCGCCGAGTCGTCGACGACGATCACCCGGGTCTTCTTCGTCATTCTCGTCCCCTCGGGTTCAGAACAGGTCGACCGAGCCGCTGCCGCCGGCGGGCACGGCGCGCGTCGCGGCGGCGCGCTCCTGGGCGGCGATGGCTTCGGTGTTGGCCGAGGCCAGACGCTTGACCATGGCCTTGCCGCTCGCAGGCAGGAAGCAGACCTTGCGCGGGTAGATGTCCATCACGTCCTTGCTCACCACGGTGATGCGCTCGGTGCGCAGGTAGTCGAGGACGAAGCTTGTGTTGCGCTCGCCGACGTTGATGGTGTTCATGCCGCTGATCACGGCGCCGCCCCCGAAGACCTTGGCCTCCATCGTCGAACGCGTGGCGCCGCGCTTGACCATCTCGCCGATGAGCAGGTCCATGGCGAAGCTGCCGTAGCGCCCGCTGTCATCGCCGCCGCGGGCCTCGGGCAGGAGAAAGTGGTTCATGCCGCCGACGCGCTTGTCGCGATCCCACAGGCACGCGGCGATGCACGAGCCCAGCGTGGTCATGATGAGGATGTCCTCGTCGTGGACGAAGAACTCGCCGGGCAGCACCTTCACCGCTTCGTTGCGGAAGTGCGCGTCGAAGAAGAAGAACGAGGCCTCGCCGCGTTTGCGCGGCGCGGCCTTGAGCTTCTCGAGCCGGCCCCCGGGCGGGCTCGAGCGGGTCGGCGACGGTGGGGCGGCGGTCAGCATGGAACACATCTCATGATTTATCGGCGCGGCGCGTGCGCGGCTTGAGTCGGGCCCAGGGCTCCCAAGCCAATGTGGCTCCGCCACTTTGCTTGAACCCCCACGGGGGGCGGGCCGGCTCGGGCCGGCCCTGGGGGCGCTTAGACACGTTCGTAGACGGTCTTGCCGCGCAGGTGGAAGAGGTCGCGCGACTCGGTGAAGTTCTCCGAATGCCCGACGTAGAGCAGCCCGCCGGGCTTCATCGCGGCGTGGATGTGCTCGAGCACCTTGCGCTGCGTGGCGTTGTCGAAGTAGATCATGACGTTGCGGCAGAACACCAGGTCGAAGGGCTCGCCCAGGCTGGACCAGCTCGGGCTCATGAGGTTGAAGCCGCGGAACTCGATGAGCCGGGCGAGCTCGGGCTTGACGCGGATGAAGCCGCTGTTGCCGCCCGTGCCGCGCATGAAGTGCCGGCGCAGCCGCTCCGTGCTCAGGCCTCGCGCCTGGGTCGAGTACACGCCGCGCTGGGCCGTGGCCAGCACCTTGGTGTCGATGTCGCTGCACACGATCTTCACCTGCGCCGAGGGCCCCAGGGTCTCGACCACGGTCATGGCCAGCGAATACGGCTCCTCGCCCGTGGAGGCGGCGTTGCACCACAGGCGGATGGGGCGCGAGGCGCGTGCGCGCAGGTCCTCGGCGAGGGCGTGGAAGTGGTGCTCCTCGCGGAAGAAGGCAGTGAGGTTGGTGGTCAGGCAGTTGACGAACTCCTGCCACTCGGCTTCGGCCTGCTCGCCGCTGACGCGCTCGAGCCACTGCAAATACTCGGCAAAGGACGCATGACGCGTTTCGCGCAGCCGGCGCGACAGCCGGCTGTAGACCATGGCCTGCTTGCCGGCGTGCAGGCTGATCCCGGCGCGCTCGTAGATGAGTCGGCGCACGCGCTCGAAGTCCGCGTGCGTGAGGGTGAACTCCTGCTCCGTGCCGGGAGCGGGTGATGCGAGGGCAGCGTTCATGGCAGGGCGGGGTGGCGAAGTTCCAGCGGAGGGTGCGAGCCGCTGGCGCAGCTCGGCGTGGCGGTGATGCGGCCGAGTGTGGCGCGCAGCGCGTGCTGCCCAAGCCCCGATATGGGCCACACAAGAGGCTCAATTCGCCGTGCCGGTGCGCCCCGGTGCGCTGCTAGACTGGCCGCCACGGCGACGCGGTGCGCCTGCCCTGGGTCGTCCAGGAGGGCGCGCCGGCAGCCGCCCGCACCCGCGCCCTTGAACGCTGCCCCTACACCGCTGCCGAACCCGCTCACCGCGCTGCAACTCGAACAGGCGCTGCAGCTCATCGGCCAGTCCGGGCGCACACCGCCCCAGGGCGAGCCGGGCAGCCCGCGCTGGATGCAGGAGCTCATCGACACGCTCGTCGACCTGTCCAGCCGCGACGCCCTGACCGGCCTGGCCAACCGCCGTGCCTTCGAGCTGGCGCTGGCGCGCGAGATCGACCGCGTGGCGCGCAGTGGCGAGCCGGCGCTGCTGCTCGAGCTCGACGTGGACCATTTCAAGCGGGTCAACGACACCTGGGGCCACGGCGCCGGCGACCAGGTGCTCAAGGCCGTGGCGCAGGCCCTCATGGAGAGCGTGCGCCCGATGGACCTGGTGGCACGCGTGGGGGGCGAGGAGTTCTCCATCATCCTGCCCAACTGTGCCGCCTCCTTCGGGCAGGCGGTGGCCGAGCGCGTGCGCCGGCGCGTGGAACGCATGCCCGTGCCCGTGGGCCCGGGGCAGGAGATCACGGTGACGATCAGCATCGGCGGCGCGTTTGCGCCGCAATGGGTGCGTTCGACCCCGACGTTGTGGGTGGAGCGCGCCGACCAGCAGCTCTACCGCGCCAAGGCGCAGGGCCGCAACCTCGTGCAGATCGAGCCCACGGCGGTGTCGGTGGTGAGCAGCGAGGAGCGGCAGCTGCTCTTCGAGACCTCTCAGTTCCTCGAGGATGTCGAATGAGCGCAGTGCCCCCTGTCCCGCCTTCCTCGCGCATCGTCGCGGTCACCAGCGGCAAGGGTGGCGTGGGCAAGACCTTCGTCAGCGCCAACCTGGCCGCCGCCCTGGCCCGTGCCGGCCGGCGCGTGCTGGTGCTCGACGCCGACCTCGGCCTGGCCAACCTGGACGTGGTGCTCAACCTGTTTCCGAAGATCACGCTGCACGACGTGTTCACCGGCAAGAGTTCGCTCGCCGACGCCATCCTGCCCGCGCCGGGGGGCTTCTCGGTGCTGCTCGCCGGCTCGGGCATGGTCGAGTACTCGCGCATGACGCCCGAGGTGCGCGACCAGTTGCAGGCCGTCATCTCCGAGGTCGCTCCCCAGTTCGACCATGTGTTGCTCGACACCGGTGCCGGCATCTCCGACGTGGTCCTCTACACGGTTTCATTGGCCGGCGAAGTGCTGCTCGTGGTCACGCCCGAGCCGACCTCGCTCACCGACGGCTACGCCACCATCAAGGTGCTCGCCACGACGCAGGGGAGGCGGCACATGCATCTGCTCGTCAACCACGCGCGCAAGAGCGGCGAGGGCCGTGCCGTGCGCCAGCAGCTGCAGCAGGTGGTGGAGCGCTACGTCAACCCCGGGCTGGACCGCCCGGTGCGGCTCGACCTGCTGGGTGAGATCCCTTCCGACGCGGCGGTGCGCGAGTGCGTGCAGCGGCGCCAGCTCCTGCTCGAGGTGCTCCCGGGCGTGCCTGCCGCGCAGGCCATGGTGGCCGCGGCGACACGCTGGCTCGCCTCAACCCCGTAGCAGCACGAGCACCGCCCCGGCGCCGCCCTGCGGCGCGCTGGCCTGGGTGAAGGCGACGACCTCGGCGCTTTGCCCCAGCCAGCGCTGCACCTTGGCCTTGAGCACCGGCTGGCGCCCCGGCGAGCCGTGGCCCTTGCCATGCACCACGCGCAGGCAGCGCTGGCCGCGCAGCGTGGCACCGCGCACGAACGCGGCGAGCGCGTCGCGCGCCTCGTCGCGGCGCAGGCCGTGCAGGTCGATCTCCGCTTGCACCGCCCAGTGCCCGCGCCGCAGCCGCGTGACCACGTCCGGCCCGACGCCCGCGCGGCGAAAGCTCAGCCCGTCGTCGGTGAGGAGCAGGGTCTCGATGTCCACCTCGTCGGACAGGGATTGCGCCAGCGCCGCCTGCTCGTCCAGATGGAGCTGCCGCGCCTGCGGCGCCGGTCGCGGCACCGAGGGCGGTGCGCGGCCGTGGGGCGGCAGCGGGCGCACCGGCCCCACGCTGTCGCAGAAGAGCCGCCGCTGGCGCTCCGCGGCGGCACGGGTGGCGTGCTCCCTGGCGGCATGCTCGGCGGCCTCGCGTTCGTGGCGCTGCAGCGCATCGCGCAGGTGGGCCAGTTCGGCCAGCGCGCGCACCTTCATCAGAGCAAGCCACGTTCGGCCATCGACACCACCTGACCCTGGCCGACGACGACGTGGTCGAGCACGCGCACGTCCACCAGTTGCAGGGCGGACTTGAGCGTCTGCGTGAGGAACTCGTCGGCGCGCGAGGGCTCGGCCACGCCCGAGGGGTGGTTGTGCGCCAGCACCACGGCGCCGGCGTTGAGCGCCAGTGCACGCCGCACCACCTCGCGCGGGTAGACCGAGGTCTGGGTGAGCGTGCCGTGGAACATCTCCTCCAGGCGCAGCAGGCGGTGCTGGGCGTCGAGGAAGAGCACGGCGAAGACCTCCTGCGTGCGCCCGGCGAGCTGCAGTGCGAGGTAGTCCTTGACGCGCCCGGGGGCGTCGAACACCGGCGCGGCCTGCATCTGCTGGGCCAGCGCGCGGCGCGCCATTTCCATCACCGCCAGCAGCTCGGCGCGCTTGGCCGGGCCCAGGCCCTTGATGCCGGCGAGCCGGGCCGGCGTGGCCTGCAGCAGCCCGGCAAAGCCGCCGCACTCTTGCAGCACCTGCTGCGCCAGGGCGGCCACCCCCACGCCCCGGTAGCCGGTGCGCAGCAGCAGTGCCAGCAGTTCGCTGTCGGCCAGCGCCATGGCGCCGCGCGCGAGCAGCTTCTCGCGCGGGCGCTGGTCGGCGGGCAGGTCCTTCATGGGGCGCTCGGTAGAATCGCGGCGAGTCTATGCGACGCTGAAAAGGCCTTCGTGAACCACGTCCAGCCGGGATCGTTCCTGACCCTGCACTACCGCCTCACCGGCCCCGACGGGACCGACGTGGTCAACACCTTCGACGACAAGCCCGCCACGCTGTCGCTCGGCACGGGCCAGCTCGCCCCGGCCATCGAGCGCCACCTCATCGGCCTGCCCGAGGGCGCGCACGAGGCCTTCGATCTCGAGGCGGGCACGGCCTTTGGCGAGCGCAACCCGGCGCTGCTGCAGCGCGTCAAGCGCACGCTGCTGCAGGAGTTCGGCGACGAGGGCGCCGCCTACGGGCTCGGCGACGTGGTGCGCTTCCCCACGCCCGACGGCCAGGGCAGCTACGCCGGCGTGGTGCGCGAACTCGGTGCGGACTGGCTGCTCTTCGACTTCAACCACCCGCTGGCCGGCCGCAGCGTGCGCTTCGAAGTCCAGTTGCTGGGGGTGCTGTGAACATGCCCACCCCGGGCCCGCAAGAGGTGCTGCTGGCCGAGCCGCGCGGCTTTTGTGCCGGCGTCGACCGCGCCATCGAGATCGTCGAGCGCGCGCTGGCGCGCTTTGGCGCGCCGATCTACGTGCGCCACGAGATCGTGCACAACACCTATGTCGTGAATGATCTCAAGGCCAAGGGCGCGATCTTCATCGAGGATCTCGCCCAGGTGCCGCCCGGCGCCACGCTGGTGTTCAGTGCGCACGGGGTGAGCCAGGCGGTGCGCGCCGAGGCTCGCGCGCGCGGCTTCCAGGTCTTCGACGCCACCTGCCCGCTGGTGACCAAGGTGCACGTGGAAGTGGCCAAGCTGGCCCGTGAAGGCTACGAGTTCGTGATGATCGGCCACAAGGGCCACCCCGAGGTCGAAGGCACGATGGGCCAGCTCAGCGCGGGCATCTATCTCGTCGAGACGGCCGCCGACGTGGCGCATGTGCACCCGCGCGGCGACAAGCTCGCCGTCGTCACGCAGACCACGCTGAGCGTGGACGACGCAGCCGAAATCATGGCCGAGGTGAAGCGCTGTTTTCCCCATGTGCGCGAGCCCAAGAAACAGGACATCTGCTACGCCACGCAAAACCGCCAGGACGCGGTGAAGGTGCTGGCGCCGGCGGTGGACGTGGTCGTCGTCGTCGGCAGCCCCACCAGCAGCAACAGCAACCGCCTGCGCGAGCTGGCCGAGCGGCTGGGCGCGCAGGCGCACATGATCGAGGGCGCGCAGGACCTGCAGCCCGCCTGGTTTGCGGGCCGCCCGCGCGTGGGCCTCACCGCCGGGGCCTCGGCGCCCGACATCCTCGTGCAGCAGGTGATCAACCGGCTGCGCGAGCTGGGCGCCACGAGCGTGCGCAAGATGGACGGCGTGATCGAGAACGTGCACTTCCCGCTGCCCCGCGGTCTGGGCGACCGCAGCATGGCCGAGAGCGCGTCGTCCCGATCCTGAGCCTGCCGCCCTTCATGCCCTGCACGAAGACGGCGCCATCCCGGGCGCCGTTTGCATCCAGATCGAACCGCCAAGGAACCCCATGCTCGACATCAACCTCCTGCGCCGCGAGCTCGACGCCGTGGTCGCCCAGCTGCAGCGCCGCAAGAACCCGCAGCCCTTCCTCGACGTGCCGCGTTTCACCGCGCTGGAGGCCGAGCGCAAGACCATCCAGACCGCCACCGAGCAGCTGCAGGCGCAGCGCAACGCGGCGAGCAGGCAGATCGGCCAGATGAAGGCGCGCGGCGAGGACACCACGGCACTCATGGCCGAGGTCAACTTGATCCCCGGGCAGCTCGAGGCGGGCGCCGCGCGACTCGACGCCATCCAGGCCGAGCTGCAAGGCATGCTCATGGCTCTGCCCAACCTGCCCCAGGCCGACGTGCCCGACGGCGCCGACGAGCGCGGCAACACCGAGCTGCGCCGCTGGGGCACGCCGCGCGCCTTCGATTTCACGCCGCGCGACCATGTGGACGTGGGCGTGGCGCTGGGGCTGGATTTCGAGACCGGCGCACTGCTCAGCGGCTCGCGCTTCACCTTCATGCGTGGGCCGGCGGCGCGGCTGCACCGCGCGCTGGCGCAGTTCATGCTGGACCTGCACACAACCGAGCACGGCTACACCGAGTGCTACACACCCTACATCGTCAACCGCGAGGTGCTCGAAGGCACGGGACAGCTGCCGAAGTTCAAGGACGACATGTTCTGGGTCTACCGAGGCAGCGTCGGCGACGAGGATGCCGACGGCACGACGCCGAGCGAGCAGTACCTCATCTCGACCTCGGAGATCCCGCTCACCAACAGCGTGCGCGAGCGCATCCTCGAGGCCGCGGCGCTGCCCATCCGCCTCACCGCGCACAGCCCGTGCTTCCGCTCGGAGGCGGGCAGCGCCGGGCGCGACACGCGCGGCATGATCCGCCAGCACCAGTTCGACAAGGTCGAGATGGTGCAGATCGTGCAGCCCGGGCACAGCGATGCGGCCTTGGAGCAGATGGTGGGCCACGCCGAGGCCGTGCTGCAAAGGCTCGAGCTGCCTTACCGCGTGATCACGCTGTGCACGGGCGACATGGGCTTCGGCGCGGCCAAGACCTACGACCTGGAGGTGTGGCTGCCGGCGCAGGACACCTACCGCGAGATCAGCTCGTGCAGCAACTGCGGCGCCTTCCAGGCGCGGCGCATGCAGACGCGATTCCGCCCCCTGGTGGGCGGCCAGGCGGGCAAGCCGGAGTTCGTGCACACGCTCAACGGCTCGGGCGTGGCCGTGGGCCGCGCGCTGGTGGCGGTGCTCGAGAACCACCAGCAGCCCGACGGCTCGGTGCGCGTGCCCGCGGCCCTGCGGCCCTACCTCGGCGGGCTCGAGGTGCTGCGCGGCTGATGGGCTAGAATTCCACCCTTCGCCCAAGGCCGGACCACAGGCGGCGAAGCACCCCGGAAAGGTGGCAGAGTGGTCGAATGCGCCGGACTCGAAATCCGGTGTACTGGTCTCCAGTACCGAGGGTTCGAATCCCTCCCTTTCCGCCAGCAGCGCCCTGGATCCCAACGCGCGCAACCCACAGCAGGTGCCCAGCGCATGGTGCAGCCCAGGCGGATCGAACTTCACGGCCGGCCCATCGGTGCGGGCGCCTACCCTTCGATCATCACGCCGCTCGTCGGCCGCGACGCGGCGGCATTGCGCGCCGAGTTGGCGTTCATCGTGCCCAGGCGCCCGGACATGCTCGAGTGGCGCATCGACCACTTCGCGCGCCTGGCCGATACGGACGCGGTGATCGCCATGGCACGCGAGATCAGGGCCGCGGCCGCCGGCGTGCCGCTGCTGCTCACGCGGCGCAGCGTGGCCGAAGGCGGGCAGGC
Organism: Rubrivivax sp.; assembly: GCA_020720385.1. GTDB lineage: Bacteria > Pseudomonadota > Gammaproteobacteria > Burkholderiales > Burkholderiaceae_C > Rubrivivax. Next base: position 15,120 of record DYOR01000026.1, on the reverse strand, counting down.
GATCGCGCTGGCCGAGGCCGACGTGGTGGCCCTGTATGCCCGCATGTGCCACGAGCGCTGCGTCGACCTGATCGACTGCGAGCTGTCCCAGGCGCGCGCGCAGGTGGCGCATCTGCGCGCCGCGTCGGCAAGCTGCGGCGTGGCCATGATCCTGTCGTTCCACGACTTCCGCGCCACGCCCGGTGCCGACGAGATCGTGGCCAGGTTCGTGCACGCCGAGCAGCTCGGTGCGGACATCGCCAAGGTCGCGGTGATGCCCGCCGGCCCGTCCGACGTGCTCGCGCTCCTCGGGGCCACGCAGCGTGCCAGCCAGGCCGTCGGCATCCCGCTCATCGGCATTTCCATGGGCGGCATCGGCGTGGCTTCACGCGTACTCGGCTGGCAGTTCGGCTCGGCCGCGACCTTTGCCGCGGGCTTGGGCGACTCTGCACCGGGGCAGCTGGCGATCGAGGAGCTGCGCGCGGTGCTCGCCGTCGTGCAGCGCGCCGGGGCCGCGCGCTGAGCCAGCGGCTTGCGTGCTCGCGCGTTTCTCTGGGCCGACAGGCGCCGATGCGGCACGCGCCAAGGGGCACAATGCGTGCCGCGATGATTCACCGCTCTCTCGCCGTCGCCGTCGCCGTCGCCGTCGCCGTCGCCGTCGCCTCTACCGGCCGGCTGCTGGCGCTCACCATGGTCCTCGTCCTGGTCCTGGGCGGCTGC
>DYOR01000026.1:10592-14321 GCA_020720385.1 Rubrivivax sp. | reverse complement strand
TACCGGCCGGCTGCTGGCGCTCACCATGGTCCTCGTCCTGGTCCTGGGCGGCTGCGCCACGCGCGCCGTGGACGTGCAGCCGCAGCCGGCCAATCCGGCCGAGTTCACGGCCTGGTCCTGCGAGCACATCGACGATGAACTCGACACCGTGCAGCAGCGTGCGGCGGACGTGGCGTGGACGGTGGACGAGCGCGCCGGCAACAACATCCTCGCGCTGGGCGTGGGCGTGACGGTGTTCTGGCCGGCTCTCGTGGCGATGCGCCCGGACGGCCCCGAGGCGGTCGAACTGGCGCGCCTGAAGGGGCGCTACGACGCGCTGCGCTCGGTGTCTGCGGCGCGGCACTGCCCGCCGGCTTCGGCCGATCTGCCTGCCGAACGCGCCGCGGCGCTGCCCGTGGCCCTGGGCGAGCGCCTGGTCTACGAGGAGCGCCGCACGCCCAAGGGGCCGGCGGCGGAGTGGGTGCTGCGCTTGACGGCGCTGCGCCGCAGCGAGATCGAATACCGCGTCGATACGCCCGGGGGAGGCACCTGGCGGCAAGACCACGCGGGCAACGTCGTCGCGGCGCCCGCGGGTGCCTTGCAGTGGCCGCACCTGCTGCACGGCGACCTGGCGCTGGGGGCCGTCACCGGAGGAGACATGGTCGTCGTCGGCGATCCGCTGGTGCGCGCCCGCCTGCGCGGCCAGGTGGTGGCGGTGGGCCCGCAAAGCGTCGCCGGGCGGCGCTTCGACGTCGCCGTGGTCGAGCTCTTCGGCGACGCGCCGAGCGGCGAAAGCTACACCCGCGTGGAAGGCGCGATCGTCATCGACCGGCGCAGCGGCGTGCTGCTGCGGCTGGACCTGAGCAGCGCCCACGGCAGCTTCGCGCTGCAGCGGCGCCTGGTGCGGGTGCAGCCGGCACCGGGCTGAGCGCTCCGGCCACCCGCCGCCGGGTGACACACATCTTTACCCGGCGCGCACAACGCCGATACGCCTGCCGCGCACCATCGCTCCCATGTTGAACCCCACCCCTGGAGCTGCCATGCAAACCTCGACACTGAAATCCCCGCGCCACGCCATGCGCCTGTTGACCGCCACCCTGGCCGTGGCCCTGGCCGCCGGCCTGGCCCAGACCGCGTTCGCCCAGCCCTTCGGCGGCCCTGGGGGTCCCGGCGGCCCGGGCATGGGACGCGGCGGCATGGGCATGGGCATGGACGCCGGCATCGGCGCGCCGATGATGAGCGAGCGCATGCTCGACAGCGTCAACGCCACGGCCGAGCAGCGCACCCAGATCAAGCAGATCGTCCAGGCCGCGCGCACCGACCTGGCCGCCCAGCGCGACGCCGGCATCCAGCTGCGCGAGCAGGGGCGCACGCTCTTCGCGCAACCCACCGTCGATGCGCGCGCCGCGGAAGCGCTGCGCCAGCAGGCCTTGGCCCAGCACGACCAGGCGAGCAAGCGCATGCTGCAGGCGATGCTCGACGTGAGCCGCGTGCTCACGCCCGAGCAACGCAAGACGCTGGCCGAACGCATGGACCAGCGCCGCGGGATGATGGAGCGCCACCGCGCCGAGCGCCGCGCTCTGGGCGCACCGGCGCGCTGAACTGGCGCTATCCTGAGCGCTGCTGCCGGGGCGCCGTTTGTGCGGGCCCCGCTTGCGCCCCGCTGCCTTGGCACCGGGGCGTGTTTGTGTCCATACGCCTTTGCAATGAGGCCCGCCGCGTGACAAGCCGACTGCTGCTGATCGACGACGACCTGCGCCTGACCGACATGGTGGGCGCTTACCTGCGCCACAACGGCTTCGAGGTCGAGGCTGCGGGCTCGCTCGCCGCCGGGCGCGAGCGTCTGGCGCACGGCAGCTTCGATGCCCTGCTGCTCGACCTCATGCTGCCCGACGGCGATGGCCTGGACTTCACGCGCGAGCTGCGCAGCCAGGCGCGCACGCGCCGCCTGCCGCTGCTCATGCTCACCGCGCGTGGCGAGCCGCTGGACCGCATCGTCGGGCTGGAGATCGGTGCCGACGACTACCTGCCCAAGCCCTTCGAGCCGCGCGAGCTGCTGGCGCGCGTGAAGGCGCTGCTGCGCCGCGCCGCGCCGGACGACGCCGACGACGGGCTGCTCGTATTCGGGCGGCTGGAGATCGACCTCGGCGCACGCCAGGCACGCCTGGATGGGCAGGCTTGCGAGCTCACCAGCCACCAGTTCGAGCTGCTTTCCGTGCTGGCGCAAAGCCCCGGGCGCGTGCTCACGCGCGACCAGATCATGGATTCGCTCAAGGGCCATCCGCTGGAGGCCTTCGACCGCAGCATCGACGTGCACATCTCGCGCATCCGCGCGGTCATCGAGGACGACCCCAAGGCCCCCAAGCGCGTGCTCACTGTGCGTGGCGCGGGCTACGTCTTCACGCGCAAGCAAGACGCCGACTGACCCCGTTCATGCGTTCGCTGTACCTGCGCATCTACTTCACCGTGGTGGCGGCGCTGGCGCTCTTTGCGCTGGTCTCGGGCTGGGCGCTGCAGCGCCACCTGCAGGCGCAGCGCGTGCAGGCCGAGGCCTCGGTGCGCGAGCGTGTCGAAGCCTGGGGTGACCTGATTGAACGTGCCTTGCCGCCGGCTGCTGCACCTGCCGCCGAGCAGCTTGCCGTGTTGCGCGAGTGGTCGCAGCGCCTGCGCCTGCCCATGGCGCTGGACGACGCGGCGGGCCGTCGGCTGGGGGCGTCGGACTCCTTCCTGCGGCGCGACTTCGACTCGCCGGCGATGGCGCCGCGCCTGCGCCCGATCCACTTCGAGGATGGACGCACCCTGTGGGTGGCGCGCCTGAACCAGATGCGGCCGCCACCCGGGGCGCGGCCTAGCGACCTGCGGCCTCCCTGGATGGCGCCGCGCGGCTGGCCCGACGGCCTGGGCATGGTGGTGTTGCTGGTGCTGCTCTTCCTGGCCGTCGCGGCCGGGGCCTGGCCCGTGGTGCGCCGGCTCACGCGCCGGCTCGAGGCGCTCAAGCAGGGCGTCGAGGCCTTCGGGGCCGGCGCGCTGCATCAGCGCGTGGCCGAGGACGGGCGTGACGAGGTGGCGGCCCTGGCGAGCAGCTTCAACCGTGCCGCCGCGCGCATCGAGGCGCTGCTGCGCTCGCACCAGAGCCTGCTGGCCAACGCCAGCCACGAGCTGCGCTCGCCGCTCTCGAGGCTGAAGATGGCGGTGACGATCCTCGAGGACGCACCACCCGGCCAGCGCGCCGCGCTGCGCCGTGAGATCGACACCAACGTCGCCGAGCTCGACGCGCTGGTCGAGGAAGTGCTGCTCGCCAGCCGCCTGGACGCGGCCGCGGCCCTGGACCACGAGACGGCGCTGGACCTGCTCGCCGTGGTCGCCGAGGAGGCCGCAAGGGTGGGCGCCACGGCGCAGGGCGACGCGGTGCGGGTCCACGGCGACGAGCGGCTGCTGCGCCGCGCAGCGCGCAACCTGCTCGAGAACGCGCGGCGCTACGGCGGCGGCGAGATCGTGGCCACCGTCGGTAGCACGGCAGGGATGATCGAGTTGCGCGTGTGCGACCGCGGCCCGGGCGTGCCCGAGGTCTATCGCGAGCGCATCTTCGAGGCCTTCTTCCGCCTGCCCGGCCATGCCGAGCGCGAAGGTGGCGTCGGGCTGGGCCTTTCGCTGGTGCGCCAGATCGCCCAGCGCCACGGCGGCAGCGTGCGTTGCGAGCCACGCGAGGGGGGGGGCACTTGCTTCGTGCTGCGCTTGCCGGCGCGCTGA
>DYOR01000026.1:0-10492 GCA_020720385.1 Rubrivivax sp. | reverse complement strand
CCAGAGCATGAAACCGCTCAGGGCCACGCCGGCCAGGGTGAGCCCCGCGGTGGAGGCGATCCAGAAGCCGGGCGCGCCTTGCAACGCGCGTGGCACGCTGCCCGGCAAGTCGAACGCCAGCAGGTAGCCCCCGCCCAGGCCCACGCCCCACAAGGCCATGACGTAGATGAGCACGGGCACGGTGGCGATCTTGTAGGCGCGCAGCACGAACGCGGCGATGGTCTGCGCCGCGTCGGCGACGTGGAACACCGCCACCCAGGCCACCAGCGGCAGGGCCGCGGCCACGACGCTGGCGTCGCGCGTGTACAGCCCGAGCATCGGCTCGCGGCCGATGAACACCGCCGCGCCCACGCCTGCGGCGATGGCGCAGCCGATGAGCAGCCCGTGCCAGCCCAGGCGCCGTGCGTCGCGTGCGTCACCGGCGCCGATGCGCTGCGCCACCAGCGCGCCCGTGGCGTTGGCCAGCGCCAGCGGGATCATGAAGAGCAGCGAGACGAGGTTGGCGGCAAGCTGGTGGCCGGCCACCGGTGTCGTGCCCAGGCGGGCGATGAAGAAGGCCATCGAGGCGAAGCCCGAGACTTCGACGAGGATGGCCGCGCCCATGGGCAGCCCCAGGCGCATGAACTGGCGCAGCGACGCGAGGTGGGGGCGGTCCAGCCCGCGCCCGCCGAGGGCAAAGCGCGCGTAGAACGGATCGCGCCGCATCACCGCGGCGGCGGCGAGCAGCTGCGACCACATGGCCACGCCGGTGGCAATGCCGCAGCCCACCACGCCCAGCGCCGGCACGCCGAGCATGGGCACGCCGAAGACGAGCGCGGCGGACACCGGCACCTTCAGCGCCAGCCCGCCCACCTGCAGCGCCATCACCGCCTTGGGCCTAGACACGGCGGTGTTGAAGCCGCGGTAGACGGTGAAGAGCAGCGAGGCCGGCAAGGAGAAGGCCAGCGCGCGCAGGTAGCCGCGCACCTTCACGGCGACTTCCGGGGTGGCATGCGCCAGGCTCAGAAAGGGCTGCGGAAAGGCCAGCAGCGTGCTGCCCAGCAGCGCCAGACCGAGCGCCACCCACAGCGCCTGGTGCACCTGGCGGCCGGCTTCCTCGCTGCGGCCGGCGCCATAGAGCTGGCCGACGATGGGCGAGACCGCCAGCACCATGCCCATGAGGCCGATGAAGATGGTGATGTAGGCGGCGCTGCCCACCGCCAGCGCCGCCAGGTCGGTGGCCGAGGCGCGGCCCACGAGCACGGTGTCGATGGTGGCGAAGGCGAGCACCGCGATCTGCCCCACGAACACCGGCCAGGCCAGCGGCGCGATGCGCCGCGCGCTGTCGGCGAGCGTGGCGCGTGGCGGCGCGGCGGGCGGCAGGCCGCTCAACGCTCGCTCGCCGGCCGCGGCGCAGGGATCGGTGGCGTGGCGAAGACCTCGGGCGGCGGATGGTCCGCGCCCGTGGCCTGGCGGGCGCGTTCGGCGTAGCGGTTGAAGCGCCAGGCGCTGGCCTCGTGCGTGATGCGCCGCCACACGCTGCGCTTTTCCACCGGGCTCAGCGAGGGCCAGTGCTGCACTTCCTCGAACGTGCGCCCGCAGCCCTTGCACACGGCGTCGCCCTGGCTCGTCGAGCAGATGGCGATGCACGGCGCGTCGGGCGTGCTGGCGTACCAGGCGAGCCAGGCCGCGCGCGCCTTGGGCGGCATGCTCGTCTCGTCGCACAAGGGCTCACGGTAGTACACCATGAGCGCGTAGACCTCGGCCAGCGCGCGCACCTCGGCGCAGGCGGTGACACCGTCGGGCGAAGGCGAACGCTCGCGCCACCAGTTGATGGCGGCTTCGATGTCGGTGATGTGGATGCCGGTCATGGGATCGGTGCAAGAGGGCCGGCGATGTGGCCCGAGCGCGGGGACAGGGGTGCCGCGCGCTCGTGGCGCGGGTTCAGTTGGGTGTGTATCCGGCCTCGGTGAGCTGCGCCACCACGGCCTCGCGCGCGACGCTGGTGTCCACCTGCACGCGGTGGCTGGGCAGGTCGCATTCGACGCGCGCGGCCGGGTCGGCGGCCTTCACCGCCTCGGTCACGGCGCGCACGCAGTGGCCGCAGGTCATGTTCGGGATCTCGAGTGTCAGCATGGATGCTCCTGGTGCATGGCGAAGAGGGGGGAATTCTGCACCCGGCCCGGCCGGCGTGCCGACGCTCCTATGATCCCCGCTGCGCCACCCATGCGCGCCCGCACTCCCGTTCCCACGCCATGAGCACCGTCAAAGCCCCCATCGCCTCCTCGACCGCAACCGCGGCCGCCTGCGAGTGGTCGTTTCCGGTGTCGGGAATGAGCTGCGCCTCGTGCGTGGCGCGCGTGGAAAAGGTGGCCCGCGGCGTGGTCGGGGTCGAGCAGGCAGGGGTGAACCTGGCCACCGAGATGCTCACGGTCAAGGCGGCGTCCGGCTTCGCGCCGGCCGCGCTGCAGCAGGCCGTCGAGCGTGCCGGCTACGCGCTGGCGAGCAGCGAAGTGCAGCTGGCCATCGCGGACATGACCTGCGCCTCGTGCGTGGGCCGCGTGGAGAAGGCCTTGCTCAAGGTGCCCGGCGTGATCTCGGCCAATGTGAACCTGGCCACCGAGACGGCCAGCGTGACCCTGGCGGGCCGCGAGGCGGACACCGCGCCGCTCGTCGCCGCCGTGCAGCGCGCCGGCTACGGCGTGCGCGTGCCCCAGGCCAGCGCCACGACGAAGGCCAGGCCGGCCCTGGGCGAGGGTGCCCGCGTGGTGCTCGCCGCGCTGCTCAGTGCGCCGCTGGTGCTGCCCATGCTGGGCATGCTCGCCGGCCGGCACTGGATGCTCGGCGGCGGGTGGCAGTTGCTGCTCGCCACGCCGGTGCAGTTCTGGATCGGCGCGCGCTTTTATCGCGCGGGCTGGGCCGCGCTGCGTGCCGGCGCCGGCAACATGGATTTGCTGGTGGCGCTGGGCACCTCGGCGGCGTACGGCCTGAGCCTGTACCAGTTGCTGGCCGCGCGCGGCGAGGGCATGCCTGCGCTGTACTTCGAGAGCTCGGCCGTGGTCATCACCCTCGTCCTGCTGGGCAAGTGGCTCGAGGCGCGCGCGCGCCGGCAGACCACCGCCGCGATCCGCGCGTTGCAGGCCTTGCGCCCCGAGACGGCGCGTGTGCGTCGCGCCGACGGCGAGGTGGAATTGCCGCTCGCCCAGGTGCAGCTGGGTGACCTGGTGGTAGTGCGCCCGGGCGAGCGCATCGCCGTGGACGGCTTGGTGGCCGAAGGCGCGAGCCATGTCGACGAATCGCTCATCACCGGCGAGAGCCTGCCCGTGGCGCGCGAGCCCGGCGAGCGCGTCACCGGCGGCGCCGTCAACGGCGAAGGCCTGCTGCTCGTGCGCACCACCGCGGTGGGCGCGGAATCGGTGCTCGCGCGCATCGTGCGCCTGGTGGAATCGGCGCAGGCGCAAAAGGCACCCATCCAGCGCCTGGTGGACAAGGTCGCCGCGGTCTTCGTGCCGGCGGTGCTGGTGGTGGCGCTGGTGACGCTGCTCGGCTGGGGACTGGGCACGGGGCAGTGGACGCCCGCCGTGCTCAACGCCGTGGCCGTGCTCGTCATCGCCTGCCCCTGCGCGCTCGGGCTGGCCACGCCCGCGGCGTTGATGGCCGGCACCGGCGTGGCGGCGCAGCACGGCATCCTCATCAAGGACGCCCAGGCGCTGGAGCTGGCGCACGCGGTGCGCGTGGTGGCCTTCGACAAGACGGGCACGCTCACCGAGGGCAAGCCGCGCCTCGTCGCCGCGGATGCGTTCGAGGGCCACCGCGCCGCGGTGCTCGCGCAGGCCGCGGCGCTGCAGGCGGGCAGCGAGCACCCGCTGGCGCGCGCCGTGTTGCAGACGGCCCGCGACGAAGGGGTGGCCGTGCCTGCGGCGGCCGCAGTGCGCGCCATGCCCGGCCGCGGCGTGACGGGAGAGGTCGCCGGCATGCAGGCCGTGCCCCTGGGCCTGGGCAGCGAGCGCTGGATGCGCGAGCTGCAGGTGGACCTGGCTGCGGCGCAGCCGCGCATCGACGCATTGCAGGCCGAAGGGCGCACGGTGTCCTTCCTCGCCGCGCTCGGCACGGCGCCGCGCTTGCTGGGCCTGCTGGCCTTCGGTGACGCCCCCAAAGCGGGTGCCGCGGCAGCGGTGCGCCGGCTCGCGGCGATGGGCGTGCGCACGGTGATGCTCTCGGGTGACAACCCGCGCAGCGCAGCGGCCGTGGCCACGCAGCTGGGCATCACCGAAGTGCGCGCCGAGGTGCTGCCCGAGGACAAGGCACGCATCGTCGGCGAGCTCAAGAGCGCCGGCCGCGTGGCCATGGTGGGCGACGGCATCAACGACGCCCCGGCGCTGGCGGCGGCCGACGTGGGCATCGCCATGGGCAGCGGCACCGACGTGGCCATGCACGCCGCGGGCATCACCCTGATGCGCGGCGACCCGGGGCTGGTGGCCGATGCCATCGACGTCTCGCGGCGCACGACGACGAAGATCTGGCAGAACCTGTTCTGGGCCTTCTTCTTCAACGCCATCGGCATTCCCGCAGCGGCGCTGGGCTACCTCAGCCCGGTCATTGCCGGCGCGGCCATGGCCATGAGCAGCGTCACCGTGGTGAGCAACGCGCTGCTGCTGCGGCGCTGGAAGGGCGCGCGCGGCTGAACCCCTCGGCGCGGTGCAGCGCGCGGGCCGCACCTCGGCCGGCGCCCGATATTGCGCACGCGCAAAGGTCGGGGCGTGTTTTGCTGCTCCACTCGCAAGGTGTACCGGTTTCTGACTGGAGCCGGGGCAGGCCGAACGTGGCGCGGCGACCGCGGCAAACGGCTTCCCGGATTCCATGCCTGGCGCAAGCTTCGCCGCGTTGGAGTTGCCATGAAGGTCACGAGCCTCACCCGCAGCAGCCTGCTCGCCATCGCGGCGGCTTGCCTGGTGCCCTTGGCGCAGGCCGCCACGCCCGCCGAGATGTTGGCGGCCTACAGCGCCAAGGCTGGCGAGCCCGCCTCGCCCGAAAGGGGCCGCAAGCTCTACGCGACGAACTTCGGCCGCGAGATGGGCTGGAGCTGCGCCTCGTGCCACGGCAGCAACCCGGCCAAGGACGGCCGCGACCAGATGACGGAAAAGCGCCTCGCGGCGCTGGCCCCGGCGGCCAACCCGACGCGCTTCACCGAAGCCAGCAAGACCGAGCACTTCTTCCGCCTGAACTGCAAGGACGTGGTCGGCCGCGAGTGCAGCGCCGGCGAGAAGGCCGACGTGCTCGCCTGGCTGCTGACGCTCAAGCCCTGAACCTGCGCCGCGGCCCCGCGGCCCCGCGGCCCCGCGACGCCCACGCTGAATCAAACGCGCTCGAGCACCAGCGCGATGCCCTGGCCCACGCCGATGCACATCGTGCATAGCGCGTAACGGCCCTGGATGCGCTGCAACTGGCTGACCGCGGTGGTCACCAGGCGCGCGCCGCTGGCGCCCAGCGGGTGGCCCAGGGCGATGGCGCCGCCGTTCGGGTTGACGCGCGGGTCGTGGTCGGCCAGCCCGAGGTCGCGCAGCACCGCCAGCCCTTGCGCGGCGAAGGCCTCGTTGAGTTCGATCACGTCCATCTGCGCCAGCTGCAGGCCGGTCAACGCCAGCACCTTGCGCGTGGCCGGCGCCGGGCCCATGCCCATGAGGCGCGGCGCCACGCCGGCGGCGGCCATGCCGACGACGCGCGCGCGCGGTGTCAAGCCGTGGCGCGTGGCCGCAGACCCGCTGGCCAGCAGCAGTGCGCAAGCGCCGTCGTTGACGCCGCTGGCGTTGCCGGCGGTCACCGTGCCGTCCGGGCGCACGATGGGCTCGAGCCTGGCCAGCGCCTCGAGCGAGGTTTCGCGCGGGTGCTCGTCCTGCGCCACGATGACGGGCTCGCCCTTCCTCTGCGCCAGGCTCACGGGCACGATCTCGCCTTCGAAGAAGCCGGCCTTCTGCGCCGCCACGGCCTTGAGCTGGCTGGCCAGCGCCATGCGGTCCTGCGCCTCGCGCCCGATGCGGTACTCGGCGGCCACGTTCTCGGCCGTCTCGGGCATGGCGTCGACGCCGTAGAGCTCCTTCATGCGCTTGTTGACGAAGCGCCAGCCGATGGTCGTGTCGTAGACGGCGTTGGCGCGGCTGAAGGCGGCCTCGGCCTTGGGCATGACGAAGGGGGCGCGGCTCATGCTCTCCACGCCACCGGCGATGACCAGCTCGGCCTCGCCGCAGCGGATGGCGCGCGCCGCGCTGCCCACGGCGTCCATGCCCGAGCCGCACAGGCGGTTGAGGGTGGCGCCGGGCACGCCCACCGGCAGGCCGGCGAGCAGCGCGGCCATGCGCGCGACGTTGCGGTTGTCCTCGCCGGCCTGGTTGGCGCAGCCCAGGATCACGTCGCCGAGCTCGGCCCAGTCGACCTTGGCGTTGCGCTGCATCAGCGCGCGCATGGGCAGGGAGGCCAGGTCGTCGGTGCGCACCGACGACAGTGCGCCGCCGTAGCGGCCGAAGGGGGTGCGGATGGCGTCGCAGATGTAGGCGTAGGTCATGGGAGGGAGGCGCTGGGTTCAGATCAAGGCGTGGCGGCGCAGCCAGGGGCTGGCGCGATAGCGCTCGCCGCGGTATTGGGCGTCGAGCGCATCGAGCAGGGCGAGCAGTTCGGCGGCGCTCCAGTGCGCCAGCCACTCGAAGGGGCCGGCCGGGTAGTTCACGCCGAGCTTCATCGCGGCGTCGGCACCGGCGGGGGTGCACACGCCTTGCAGCACGGCATCGGCGGCCTCGTTGACGAGCATGGCCACGGTGCGCGCCACCACCAGGCCCGGCGTGTCGGCCACGGGCAGCGGGGTGAAGCCCAGCGCCGCGAGCCAGGCCGGGGCCTGCGTGCGCCAGGCCACGCTCGCCTGCGGTGCCACGGCGTAGGCCAGGGCGGTGCCTGCGGGCAGGGTGCCCGAAGCCTGCGCCGCGAGCGGGCGGTCGAAGACGGCCACATCGGCCGGGCCTTCCTGTGCCGCGATCTCGCCGGCCGTGCGGCCGGTGCTGAGCACCAGGCGCGCCCCGTCGACCTCCACGCCCACCCAGGGGCTGTCGTCGCGCCGCGCCGGGCCCCAGCCCTGCGCCGCGAGGGCCTGCGTGGCGCCGCGTTGCAAATGGTCGGCGATGGGGCCGGCGCCATGCACGGTGACTTCGCGCGCCGTGGCCGGCGCCTCGTGCACGGCCACCGGCAGCGCGCCCGCGCCCGGGCCGGTGCCTTCGTGGCGGTAGAAGCCGCGCCCGCTCTTGCGCCCGAGCAGGCCGCCGTCGACCATCTCGCGCTGCACCAGCGAAGGGGCGTAGCGCTTGTCGAAGAAGTTCGCCTCGAAAACCGACTGCGTCACGGCGAAGTTGGTGTCGTGGCCGATGAGGTCCATGAGCTCGCACGGCCCCATGCGGAATCCCGCCGCGCGCAGGCAGGCGTCGAGCACCTGCGGCGTGGCCGCTTGCTCCAGCAGCAGGGCCAGCGCTTCGGCGTAATAGGGCCGCGCGATGCGATTCACGATGAAGCCCGGCGTGGAGCGCGCGTGCACCGCCACCTTGCCCCAGGTGCCGGCGAGCGCGAAGACCGCCTGCGCCACCTCGGCGTCGGTGTGCAGGCCGCTGACCACTTCCACCAGCTTCATCAGCGGCACGGGGTTGAAGAAGTGCATGCCCACCAGCCGGCCCGGGTGCGCCAGGCCGGCGGCCAGCGCGGTGACCGAGATCGACGAGGTGTTGGTGGCGAGCACGCAGCCGGGTTCGACGAGGGCCTCGAGCTGCTTGAACAAGGTGCGCTTGACCGCCAGGTCCTCGACGATGGCTTCCACCACCAGCTGCGCGGCAGCGGCTTCGTCGAGCGCATCCACCGGCGTGATGCGCGCCAGCGCCGTTGCGGCGGCGTCGGAGCTGAGCTTGCCCTTGGCCACCAGGCCTTGCAGCGTGTTGCCGAGCTTGGCCTTGGCCTGCGCGGCGGCGCCCTCGCGCGTGTCGAAGAGCTGCACCGCATGGCCGGATTGCGCCGCCACCTGTGCGATCCCGGCGCCCATGATGCCGGCGCCCACCACCAGCAGTGGCGCGCCCTTCAGGTCCAGCGTGGTCATGGCAGATTCGTGCTGTTCTTGTGCCGGGTCATTTTGCTCCCGTGCCTGCGTCCGCGAGTGTCGCGCGCGTAGCATGCGACGCGTTTTCGAACGGAGTGCGCGCATGTATCCCAAGCTCAGCCTGTACATCGACGGCCAGTTCAAGAGCGGCGAAGGCCGCCGCGAGCAGGACGTCGTCAACCCCGCCACCGACGAAGTCATCGGCCGTCTGCCCCACGCCACCCCGGCCGACCTGGACGAGGCCCTGGCCGCCGCGCAGCGCGCCTTCGAGAGCTGGCGCAAGACTTCGCCGCTGGAGCGCAGCAAGCTGCTGCGCAAGGTGGCCGCGCTGGCGCGCGAGCGGGCGCCCGACATCGGCCACGGCATCACCCTGGACCAGGGCAAGCCGCTTGCCGAAGCCGTGGCCGAGGTCAACGTCTGCGCCGAGCACGCCGAGTGGCACGCCGAGGAATGCCGGCGCATCTACGGCCGCGTCATCCCGGCGCGCCTGGACGGCGTGCGCCAGCTCGTGCTGCGCGAACCCATCGGCGTGTGCGCCGCGTTCTCGCCCTGGAACTTCCCCTTCAACCAGGCCCTGCGCAAGGTCACCGCGGCGCTCGGCGCGGGCTGCACCATCGTCATCAAGGGCCCCGAGGACGCCCCCAGCGCCGTCGTCGCCCTGGCCCAGCTCTTCCACGACGCCGGCCTGCCCTCGGGTTGCCTGAACGTCGTCTGGGGCGTGCCGCACGAGGTCAGCGAGCACCTCATCAAGAGCCCCATCGTGCGCAAGATTTCCTTCACCGGCTCGGTGCCCGTGGGCAAGCAGCTCGCCGCGCTGGCGGGTTCGCTGATGAAGCGCTGCACCATGGAGCTCGGCGGGCACGCGCCGGTGATCGTCTGCGACGACGCCGACATCGAGGCCGCGGCCGACCTGCTCGTGCCCTTCAAGTTCCGCAACGCCGGCCAGGTGTGCATCTCGCCGACGCGCTTCTACGTGCAAGAGGGCGCCTACGACCGCTTCGTGGCGCGCTTCCTGGCCAAGCTGGAGGGCGTCAAGGTCGGCGACGGCCTGGCACCCGACACCCGCATGGGCCCGCTGGCGCAGGCGCGCCGCGTCACGGCGGTGGCCTCCTTCGTCGAAGACGCGCAACAGCGCGGCGCCAGCATCCTCGCCGGTGGCGGCCCGCTGCCCGGCGCGGGCAACTTCTTCTCACCCACCCTGATTGCCGACCTGCCCGAGGACAGCCGGTTGATGACCGAGGAGCCCTTCGGCCCGGTGGCTGGACTGCTGCGCTTCAAGACGCTGGACGAGGTCCTGAAGCGCGCCAACAGCCTGCCTTTCGGCCTCGCCGCCTACGCCTTCACCGGCGGCACGCGCAACGCCCACGCCCTCGCGGGCGGCCTGCAGGCGGGCCTGGTGTCGATCAACCACTTCGGCCTGGCCCTGGCCGAGACGCCCTTCGGCGGCATCAAGGACAGCGGCTACGGCAGCGAAGGCGGAGCCGAGACCTTCGACGGGTATCTCAATACCAAGTTCGTGACGCAGATGAGTTGAGGTGGGCGCGCGATGGGCCGCAGCATCCGGTCCCACCTGACCCCAGCTACGCCTGGACCTCCAGCTCGACCGGCGCACCGTGGACGCAAGGCGGCTGGCGTCTTGCGGTGCGACGGTGGATACCCGACCCTGGAGGCACTAGAAGTCCGTCCACTCGCTGTTGTCCGTGCCGGTCCTGAGCGGCGCAGCCTCGGCCGCCGGCGCTGCGGCCGCGGGCTTGGCCTTGGCGCCGAACTTGGGCCGCGTCACGTTGTGCGCGCGTTGCGGCCCGCGGCGCTCGCCGCCTTGCCAGCTCGCGGCGGCCGTGGTCAGCATGGCCACTGCCGCATGCTCCGCGCCGCCCTGCGTCCCATGCGCCCCATGAGCCCCATAGGTCCCATGTGCCCCATGGGCTGCATGCGCCAGCTTGAATACCGCCACCGCCTGCACGAGCTGCTGCGCCTGCGCCTTCAGGCTCTCGGCCGCCGCCGCGCTTTCTTCCACCAGCGCCGCGTTCTGCTGCGTCGCCTGGTCCATCTGGCTCACCGCCTCGCCCACCTGCGCCACGCCCGCGCTCTGCTCGGTGCTGGCCGCGCTGATCTCGCCCATGATGTCGGTCACACGGCGGATGCTGGCCACGACCTCGCTCATCGTCGCGCCTGCCTGGTCGACCAGTGCGGTGCCCTGCTCGACGCGCTCCACGCTGGCCGTGATCAGGCCCTTGATCTCCTTGGCCGCCTCGGCGCTGCGCTGCGCCAGGCTGCGCACCTCGCTGGCCACCACCGCGAAACCGCGGCCCTGCTCTCCCGCGCGCGCCGCTTCCACCGCGGCGTTGAGCGCCAGGATGTTGGTCTGGAAGGCGATGCCGTCGATCACGC
>DYOR01000161.1 GCA_020720385.1 Rubrivivax sp. | reverse complement strand
AGGTTAGGCTGCACCACCGTGGCGTAATTGCTGGACTTGGCGTCGTAGATACGGTCGTTGTTGGTCGCGGCGATGTCGATGAGCTTCACCGTGGACACCGCGCTCACCCCGGCGATCTGCTGCACCGCGGTGGATTCGAAAATGCTCGCGTGCGTGGCGGCGCTGTAGAAGGCGGCCGCCTCCTTGGCGGTGTCGGCGTTCTCGCTGACTACGCTCAGCATGTTGCCCGGCAGGTCGACATAGGGGGCCGTGTTGTAGCCGGCGATGCCGATCTGGTGATGGAATAGGGTATTGGTCTTGGCTAGGCGGTCATTGATGGTGTCGGCCTGGTTGACCTGAGCGATCCAGGTGGCGGAGAGCACGGCGAGCGTCGCCCCCAGCACCGCTTCGCTGGTGTCGGCACCGCCGGCGGCACGGGCTTCGTCAACCTGGGTGCGGTAGCGCTCCACCAGCCCGCGGCCGGCCGGCCCCCAGCCGTTACCGATGAGGAAGGTGCCGCCCGCCTTGATGGACTGGGTGAAGCTCTGGTTGGCGTAGGAGGAGGCGTAGGCGCCATGGGTCACGGTGAAGCTGACATTGGCGTTGGTGCCGGGAGAGATCGCCGTGCCGGTGCCTTGGCTCACGCCGTCGAGCAGGAGCAGCGGCTGGTTGGACGCGTTGTAGGTAATCGTCAGCCGCTTGCCGTAGAGGGCGTCTGAGGTGTAGGTCTTGTCGATGCCCTGGTACTGGATGCGCAAGCTGGGGCGATAGTTGGCCGGGACGTCCGCGGTCCACTCGGTCAGCGCCACCGTGGTGTCCTGGTAGGGCAGGACGGTCTGCCGCAGGTTGCCGCCGCTGTGCGGGGTGATGGTCATGCCGCCGACCACGTCTGCCAGCACCCCGGCCGGCAGGTTGGTGCGCAGGTAGTTGGTGAGGTTGGTGGCGTAGGTGGTGAGGTTGTTGCGGATGTTGGCCCGGTTGATGCCCTGCACGTAGTCGGCGGTGACCGTGGCGCCGGTCTTGGCGGCAGCCAAGTAGCTCGCGGCGCTATAACCGGTGGCCGTGGCGAGGTTGATGCCGGTCTTGAGGGTGTGGGGTTTGTAGCTGGGGTCGAAGTAGTAGGCGGTCCCACCGATGGTGGCCTTCACCCAGACGTGGTCGATCTTCAGGCTGACCAGCGCCGCGGTGGGGCCGGGGCAACTGCCGGCGGCCGTGGCGGTGACCGAGGTGATCGGTACCTGCCCCTGGGACAGCAGGTTGATCACGGCGCAGACGTTGGTGGTCGGGTTACATTGCCCTGCGCCCGAGCCACACCCAAGGGCCAGGCAAGGGCGAGCCCGAGAACGACCCTGAGGGTCCAACGCGCTCGAAACACTAGGATCTTTCCTATCAATTTCAGGTGGATAGATGCCGAAGACCAGGCTGAGCGCTGGCCAGCGGTCTGGAACCGACGGACCGATTCAGCCGCTTTGGCTCATCGCCAACCCTCAATGCGTACCCCCCAGCCGTCACCTGACGGTGCGCTACCGGTATGGTCGATGGAGAGCACCGCGGGATAGCCCAACGGCACATTGATCGGCTGCGGGGTGCCCCAGGTTTGACTGCCGGTGAGCGCGGCATGATCCAAGACTACCTCGCCAATCCCGATCACCAACTCATTGCGGTAGTCCACGTCGAAGAACCGCAGCTCCAGGGTCGCGAACGCCTTCGTTGCGGGCAGCAATAGGCGCACCCCAGTGGGGCGTTGCTCCGCGCCCGCTTGATCGGGGAGCCCGTCGCCGAGGGCCGTGTCGTCGGGGAGAATGCGCTCGATGCGCACGCCCCAGGGCTCGAGGGGCCCGAAGCGATTTCCGATCATCAGGATGTTGTTCCGGGTTGCCTGCAATTCTGTACCAAGCCATAGATGGTGGGTCGAGCCCCAGGCGCCATTGCTGCTTTGCGGGAGATCGACCAAGGGCGCCCCGTTGAGGTCGATCACGATTTCCGCGTCGTTGTCGGCGTCCCAGGCCGCGAGTTCGATCAGGTACCCGGTGCCCTGACCGGGCCCTTGGGTGGGCAGGTGCAGTTCGATGCCCTCAGGGTGGCCCCGATCACCGCCGGACACCCGGTCCAGGTTCCCCCAAGTGCTGCCGAAACCGTAGAGCCCAAGTCGGGTCACGCCCCATGCCAGCCCCGTGGTCCGGGGTACCCATTCGATGATGTTTTCGCCTGACATTTGTAATGCCGCTGGCAACAACCACAGGCTCGGGGCGCTCCAGGGGCCGTCGCTCGCCTGTGTGAGGTAACCGAGCAAGTGGCCGTTGAGCCACAGGCCAACCTCGTCCGCGGTCGCGATGGCGTAGCCCTGCATGTGGAGCAACCGGTCACTTCCGTCACCGTTAAAGACCGCAGCAACGCTACGCGCGGGACGGTCGCTGCTGTCGTTCCAGCCATAGATGTCGGGATCCTCGCCCGCTGCCGGCAAGAG
Organism: Rubrivivax sp.; assembly: GCA_020720385.1. Classification (GTDB taxonomy): domain Bacteria; phylum Pseudomonadota; class Gammaproteobacteria; order Burkholderiales; family Burkholderiaceae_C; genus Rubrivivax. The sequence goes on along the minus strand of DYOR01000161.1, from coordinate 3,044 downwards.
AACAGGGCCGCCGGCGGCCGCCTCCTCCTGCGGGCTGGCTGTGGATGCCACAACCGTCGCAGCGGGGGTTGCTGTCCGGGCGGCGGATGTCGTCGGCGCGGGCGCAGACAGGACAGCCGCCGCGGCTGGCGCACCGCTCACCAAGGCGGTTGAGCGATTCCCGGCGCCGTCGTAGGCGTAGGAGAGGACGACGCCATTTCCGAAGGTGGCCTTGGTCAACCGCCCCAGCGTGTCGTAGGTGTAGGCAACCGATCCGGCCCAGACGGCACCGGCGAGCGTCGCCAGGACCAGCCCCGCAGGCCAAGCCCCAGGCCTTGGACGGGCGCCCAACCTGGAGCATGCCCCCTGCGTACCAAGCGAAGGCGCGGCCAATGAACCCATCGTCTTTCTCCGGTCCATGCAAGTGTTTGATCCGACGTTAGAGGGGGGATTTGGAAGTCCAACCACACGGGCGGATGGGGTGGGGCGCGAAATTAGCATCGCCGAAAGGGGCGTGGCAAACGCCGCGTGCGAGCCTACGGGGAGGGACGCGAAGAGGCACGGGGTCTACCCCCGGACGGACCCACCAGGGCGACGCGCTCCCCGGGGGCTATGTCCAGGGTGATGTTGTGCAGGACCGCCACCCCTGGCTGGCCCGGGACAGGCGCCACCCGATGGCCGAGCAGCCCCAGGACCCGGTCGAACACCACCCGGCCCAGGTAGGGCCGCACTAAGTCGAGCAGGCGCAGCAAGGGGCCCAGGTTGCGGGTGGTGGGGCGGTCGGGGGGAGTAGCTTGGGTACGGCGCATGGGGGCTCGGACGGGGTGGGAGCGGCTTCAGCCGCGACGGTGCAGCGTTGCGGCTGGAAAACCCAGTTCAGCCGCAAATGAACGCAAATTAACGCAAATGGTTCAACAGGGTTTCCGAGACCTTTCCCGCACCCGCAAGGTGAGCCGGGTGCGAACTTTGAGTCATTGCTTATTTGCGTTTATTTGCGGTCATTTGCGGACTAATTGCTCTATCCAGGTCGCGGCTGAAGCCGCTCCCACCTAGCGATCCAACCAACGCTCCACCGCCCCGGTCAGCTCGTGGGGCTTGAAGGGCTTGGAGACATAGTCGTCCATGCCGGCGTCCAGGCAGAGCTGGCGGTCGCTCTCCATGGCATTGGCGGTCAGGGCGACTATGGTCACGCGATGGTCAAGGTCGCGCTCGCGACGGCGGATTTCCCGGGTCGCCTCGTAGCCGTCCATTTCCGGCATCTGGCAGTCCATCAGGATCAGGTCGTACTCCCGCTCCGCACAGCGCTCCACCGCCTCGCGGCCGTTCTCCGCGGTGTCGGCCTGTATGCCTAAGCGCCCGAGCATGGCCAGGGCTACCTTGCGGTTGACGCTGTTGTCCTCCGCCAGCAGCACCCGGGCCCCGGTGCGCGGGGGGCGCTGCTGGGCGTTCTCCTCCCGCAGCACAGCCTCGGAGACCGTGTGCCGGGTCAGGATGGCGTCGCCCTGGGTACCGTTGGCGGTGGCCGCCAGGACCCCGGCCATGGAGCGGCGCAGGGTGTCGATGAGCACAGGTTTGATCAGGTAGGCGGCGAAGCCCGCGGCCTTGAAGTGCTCGCTGTCGCCCCTTTGGCCGGCGGAGGTCAGCAGCAGGAGCGGGGTCTTGCCCAGGGCCGGATCGGCCTTGATGGCCCCGGCGACCTGCTCCCCGTCCAGTTCCGGCATCATGTGGTCGAGCAGGACCAGGGAGAAGGGGCGGCCCTCGGCCCGGGCGGCGCGCATTGTCGGCAGGGCCTCGAGGGGGTTGCCCAGGGCCTTGACCTCCATGCCGAACCCCTTGAGTTGCTCCTTGAAGACCCGCTGGTTAACGGGGTTATCGTCCACCACCAGGACCCGGACATCGGTCAGGTCCGCCTGGGCCAGCGGGTTGGGCGTGGCGGTGGCGCGGGGCAGGGGCAGGGTGAACCAGAAGGTGGAGCCCTTGCCCTGGGTGCTGCGCACGCCGATCTCCCCGCCCATCAGTTCCACCAGTTGGCGGCTGATGGCCAGGCCCAGGCCGGTGCCGCCGTAGCGGCGGGTGGTGGATGCCTCGGCCTGGACGAAGGACTGGAACAGCCGGTCTGAGACCTCCGGGGCTATGCCGATGCCGGTGTCCTGGACCTCGCAGTGGATCAAGCAGCGCCCGTCCAGGTCACCCAGGCTGCACAGGTCCATGACCACGTAGCCGCGCTCGGTGAACTTGATGGCGTTGCCGGCCAGGTTGAGCAGGATCTGACGGATGCGCCCGGCATCCCCCACCACATGGCGGGGGGTGTCGGCGGCGAAGTGCAGTATCAGCTCCAGGCCCTTCTCCTCGGCCCGGGCGGAGAGGGGCTGGGCCACATCGTGGGCGGCGCTCTCCAGGTCGAAGGGGATGGGCTCCAGGACGAAGTGCCCGGCCTCGATCTTGGAGAAGTCGAGGATGTCGTTGATGATGGTGAGCAGGGCCTGCCCGGACTTCTTGATGGTCTCGACGAACTCCTGCTGCTCGTAGGTCAGGTCCATGTCCGCCAGCAGCTCGGCCATGCCCAGCACCCCGTTCATGGGGGTGCGGATCTCATGGCTCATGCTGGCCAGGAATTCGCTCTTGGACCGCGAGGCCGCCTCGGCGGTCTCCTTGGCGGCGAGCAGGTCGTCCCGGGCATAGCCGCGCAATATGGCGCCGCTCAGCACGTCCGCCACCCGGCTCAGGAAGTCCTGCTCCTGGGCCGACCTGGGGTGGCCCGGGGTGAGGTAGAGCACCAGGACGCCCAGGGTGGTGTCGCCGTGGAGTATGGGGACGTTGTAGTGGCCATGGTCGGCCCCGCCGTCCTTGCAGGGGACGTGGCGGGGATCGGCGTCGGCGCTGAACTGGACCTCGCGGGTGGCGGCGGCGGCCCCGCACAGGCAGTGGTCGAAGGGGACCGAAGCGCAGTTCTCGCATACCTCGGCGCTCAGGTTGTGGCTGGCAACCAGATCCAGGGTTGCCTCGGCCCCGTGGCCGCGGGCCAGCATGACGCCCCCCTGGGGCCGGAGTTTGAGCCAGGGGAC
>DYOR01000160.1 GCA_020720385.1 Rubrivivax sp. | reverse complement strand
TTGATGCCGCTGAGCATGCCGTCGCGGCCGATGTCGGTGTAGATCACGCCTTCGACACCGTAGTCCTCGAACTTGCGCGCCAGGTCCACCACCTCGTGGCCGGTGAGCTTGCTCCAGCCGTCGGTGGCCACCTTGCCGTCCTTGGCGTCGAGGCCGACGATGATGTGGCCACCGAAGGCGGTGCAGGCGTCCTTGAGGAAGCCCGGGCTCTTCACCGCGGCGGTGCCGATGATGACGTAGGACAGGCCGTCGTCCAGGTAGCGCTCGATGGTGTCGAGGTCGCGGATGCCGCCGCCGAGCTGCACCGGGATCTCGTCGCCGACCTCGCGCAGGATGGCCTTGATCGCCGCCTCGTTCACCGGGCGGCCGGCGAACGCACCGTTCAGGTCCACCAGGTGCAGGCGCCGCGCACCGGCGGCCAGCCAGCGCCGCGCCATGGCCGCGGGATCCTCGCCGAAGGTGGTGGAGGCTTTCATGTCACCCTGTTCGAGGCGAACACAGTGGCCGTCCTTGAGGTCGATGGCTGGTATCAGCAGCATGGCTCGGGTGGAGCGTGGTGGAGGGTTCGGGACACGCGAGGAGCGGCCGGGCTTCGATCCTTGGGCTAAGGCTTCCAGTGCAGGAAGTTGCGGTACAGGGTCAAGCCGTGGTCGGCACTCTTCTCGGGGTGGAACTGGGTGGCAAAAATATTATCTCGTGCCAGCGCGCAGGTAAAGCGCTGGCCGTAGTCGGTCTCGGCGGCGCTGTGGCGGGCCTCGGACGGGCAGGCGTAGAAGCTGTGCACGAAGTAGAACCAGCTGCCATCGGGCACCTCCGCCCACAGCGGGTGGGGCCGGCTCGGGTGGACGCGGTTCCAGCCCATCTGCGGCACCTTGTAGCGGCTGCCGTCGGGCTGCAAGCGGCCTTCGAGCCGGAAGCGCCGCACCTGGCCGGGGATCAGGCCCAGGCCCGGCGTGTCCTGCTCCTCGCTGTGCTCGAGCAGCATCTGCATGCCCACGCACACCCCCAGCAGCGGCTTGTGCGCCGCGGCGTGCAGCACGGCGTCGAGCAGGCCGGAATCGCGCAGCTCGCGCATGCAGTCGCGCATCGCCCCCTGCCCGGGCAGCACCACGCGCTCGGCGGCGAGCACCTCCTCGGGGCGGCGCGTGACGATGACGGCTAGCCCGCTGCCCGCGGCCACGTGCAGCACGGCCTGCGACACCGAGCGCAGGTTGCCCATGCCGTAGTCGACGACCGCGACCTGCGCCATGGCCGCCCCTAGAGGGTGCCCTTGGTGGAGGGCACGACGCCGGCCGAACGCGGGTCCGGCGCCATCGCCATGCGCAGCGCCCGGGCGAAGGCCTTGAACACGCTCTCGCACTGGTGGTGCGCGTTGTCGCCCTTGAGGTTGTCGATGTGCAGCGTGAGCGGCGCGTGGTTGGCCAGGCCCTGGAAGAACTCGTGCGTGAGCTGGCTGTCGAAGCCGCCGATCATCCCGGCCTTGAAGGGCACGCTCATGTGCAGCCCGGGGCGGCCGGAAAAGTCCACCACCACGCGCGACAGCGCCTCGTCCAGCGGCACGTAGGCGTGGCCGTAGCGCGTGATGCCGGACTTGTCGCCCAGCGCCTGCTTCAGCGCCATGCCGAGCGTGATGCCCACGTCCTCCACCGTGTGGTGGCCGTCGATGTGCAGGTCGCCCTGGGCCTCGACGTCGAGGTCGATGAGGGCGTGGCGGGCGATCTGCTCGAGCATGTGGTCGAAGAAGCCGATGCCCGTGGCCAGGCGCGCCTGGCCGCTGCCGTCCAGGTCCAGCTGGACGCGGATCTGCGTTTCCTTGGTGTCGCGGCGAATGTCGGCGGTGCGCTTCATAGGCTTTCTCGCAAGACACGGATCATGAGGTCATTCTCCTGCGGCGTACCCACGGTCAGGCGCAGGCAGTTGGCGAGCAGCGGGTGCAGCCCGGCAATGTGCTTGACGAGCACGCCGCGGGCCTTCATGCCCTCGAAAGTGCGTTTCGCATCAGGCACGCGCACGAGGATCATGTTGGCCTCGCTGGTGAAGGCACGCACGCCGGCGGTGGCGCCCAGCGCGGCCTGCAGGCGAGCGCGCTCGCTGCGCAGCAGCGCGGCCTGGCGCGCGTACTCGTCGGCGTGCTGCAGGGCGAAGAGCGCGGCCTCGGCGTTGAGCGCACTCACGTTGTACGGCGGGCGCACCTTGTCGATCTCGTCGATGAGCGCGGCGTGGCCGCACAGGTAGCCCAGGCGCACGCCGGCCAGGCCGAACTTGGAGAGCGTGCGCAGCACCAGCACATGCCCGTGCGCGGCCATGCGCTGCAGCCAGCTGCGCGAGCTGAAGGGCTGGTAGGCCTCGTCGAAGACCACCAGGCCCTGCTGGCGCCCGACGGCGGCGACGATGCGATCGATGACGCCGTCGTCGAAGAGGTTGGCGCTGGGGTTGTTGGGGTAGGCGATGTAGGTGATGGCGGGGCGATGGGCGTCGATCGCCGCGAGCATCGCCGTCGCGTCGAGCTCGAACTCCGCCGTCAGCGGCACGCCGACGAAGCGCAGGCCGCGCAGGCGCGCCGACATCTCGTACATGACGAAGCCCGGCAACGGCGCCAGCACCGTGGCCCCGGGCACGTCGCAGGCCACCGAGAGGATGTCGATGAGCTCGTCCGAGCCGTTGCCGACGATGAGCTTGCAGGGCGCCGGCAGCTCGACGTGCCGCGCCAGCGCCGCGGCGACGTCGGCCACGCACTGCGCCGGGTAGCGGTTGATGGCCACGCGGCCCAGGCGCTCGCCGAGTTCGCGCTGCAACGCCGGCGGCAGGGCAAAGGGGTTCTCCATGGCGTCGAGCTTGACCAGGCCGGCGCTGGGCTGGATGGCATAGGCGTGCATGGACTGCACGTCCTGGCGCACGGTGGCCAGGATGCGCTCGCGCAGCGCGGCGCCCGGCGCCGCCGCTGCGGGCTGCGGCGCGCTGAGCCGCATCTCGGCGGCCTGGGCATGGGCTTGCAGCCCTTCGCCGTAGGCCAGCTCGGCGGCGATCGGCCCGAGCACCTGCGCCCCCGCGGCGCTGACCTGGATCAGGCTGCTGCGCTTGACGAAGTCGTACACGCCCAGCGGCGAGGAAAAGCGCGCCGTGCCCGAAGTGGGCAGCACATGGTTCGGCCCGGCGCAGTAGTCGCCCAGGCTCTCGCTGGTCCAGGCGCCGAGGAAGATGGCGCCGGCGTGGCGCAGCAGCGGCTCCCAGCGGCCGGGCTCGCTGGAGCTGATCTCCAGATGCTCGGGGGCGATGCGGTTGCTGATCTCGCAGGCTTCGTCCATGCTGCGCGTGTGGATCAGCGCGCCGCGGCCCTCGAGCGAAGCGCGGATCACCTCATGGCGCGGCATCGCCGGCAGCAGGCGCTCCATGGCCGCATGCACGGCGTCGAGGTAGGCCGCATCGGGGCTGAGCAGGATGCTCTGCGCCAGTTCGTCGTGCTCGGCCTGGCTGAAGAGATCCATCGCCACCCACTCGGCCGGCGTGCTGCCGTCGGCGAGCACGAGGATCTCGCTCGGGCCGGCGATCATGTCGATGCCCACCTGGCCGAAGACGCGGCGCTTGGCGCTGGCCACAAAGGCGTTGCCCGGGCCAGTGATCTTGTCCACGCGCGGCACCGTCGCCGTACCGTAGGCCAGCGCCGCTACCGCTTGTGCCCCACCGAGGGTGAAGACGCGGTGCACGCCGGCCACCTGCGCCGCCGCCAGCACGAGCGGGTTGCGTTCGCCTCGCGAGCCCTCGGACGAGCCGTCTCGTCGCGCCGGCGTGGGCACGACCATGACGATCTCGCCCACGCCCGCCACCTGCGCGGGAACGGCGTTCATGAGCACGCTGCTCGGGTACGCCGCCTTGCCGCCGGGCACGTAGATGCCCACGCGGTCCAGCGGCGTGACCTTCTGGCCGAGCAGCGAGCCCTCGCCGTCGCGGTAGCTCCAGCTGCGGCTGCTGGCGTCGAGCTGACGCTGGTGATAGTCGCGCACACGCTGCGCCGCGGCCTGCAACGCCTGGCGCTGCGCCGGTGTGATGGCCTCCAGAGCGGCCTTCAGTTCGGCCGCGTCGATCTCCAGCGCGGCCACGGAATCGGCGTGCACGCCGTCGAAGCGCGCCGTGAGCTTGAGCAGCGCCGCATCGCCGCGCGCGCGCACCTCGGCGATGATCTCGGCGACACGGGTCTCGATGGCGGCGTCGGTCTCGGCCGACCAGTGCTGCAGGCGCGCGAACTGCGCCGCGAAGTCGGGCGAGGCGGTGGACAGGCGGCGCAAACGCAGCGTCATGACCGCGCCTCCACCGCCGCCTCGAGGGCGTCGATGAGGGCGCGCAGCGGCTCGCGCTTGAGCTTGAGCGCGGCCGGGTTGACCACCAGGCGCGAGGAGATGTCCATGATGTGCTCGACCTCGCGCAGGTGGTTGGCCTTGAGCGTGCTGCCCGTGGACACCAGGTCGACGATGGCCTCGGCCAGCCCGGTCAGTGGCGCCAGTTCCATCGAGCCGTAGAGCTTGATCAGGTCCACGTGCACGCCCTTGCTGGCGAAGTGCTGGCGAGCCGTGTGCGTGTACTTGGTGGCCACGCGGATGCGCGAACCCTGCTTCACCGCGCTGGCATAGTCGAAATCCTCGCGCACCGCCACGCTCATGCGGCAGCGCGCGATACCCAGGTCCAGCGGGCGGTACAGGCCCACCGCGCCACCCGCGGAACTCTCGGCCCCGGCATGCTCGAGGAGCACGTCCAGACCGGCCACGCCCAGGTCGGCGCCACCGTGCTGCACATAAGTGGGCACGTCGGTGGCGCGCACCAGCACCACGCGCAGGTCGGCTCGGGTGGTGCCGATGATGAGCTTGCGGCTCTTCTCGGGGTCTTCGAGCACCTCGATGCCCGCCGCGCGCAGCAGCGGCAGCGAGTCGTCGAAGATGCGGCCCTTGGACAGTGCGAGCGTGATCATCGGTGTTGACCGCAGTGCACGCGAAGAGCCACCGGGGGCCGCACGGGCGGCGCGCAGCGGCCCCCCGCGGCGCACCGCAGGGGTCCTCAGTGGTGGTGGAGGTCGGCCGCGCCCACCGCGGCCGCGGGGGCCTGCGTGGCGAATTCGGCGGGGGTGAGCGTGGTCATGGAGAGGGCGTGAACCTGCTCGTGCATTCTATCGCCCAGGGCGGCGTAGACACGCTGGTGGCGCCGCACGCGCGACAGGCCCTCGAACTCGGCCGAGACGATGGTGGCGAAGAAGTGGCGGCCGTCGCCGTCGACCACGAGGTGCTCGCAAGGCAGGGCGGTGGCGATGAAATCGCGCACCTGTTCGGCAGTGGTGTCGTCCATGGTGGGTTGGATTGTCTCAGGTGCGCAGCTTGTAGCCGCTGACGAGCAGGCGCAAAGCCACACCGGCCACCACGGCAAAGCTCGTGCCCACCACCGCCAGGCTGAGCCAGGGCGAGGCGTCGCTGACGCCGAAGAAGCCGCGGCGGAAGCCGTCGATCATGTAGAAGAAGGGGTTGAGGTGGCTCGC